>NZ_WUUU01000001.1 GCF_009831555.1 Halobacterium bonnevillei
AGAAGATTGAATTACCCGCAGAAAAGGCACTTATATTAGATGAGCGAGGAAGACATCCCTCTCAGAGAAAAACTACTCGCGGCGAAGGAGGTTGCGCTCTATCGGCCGAAGTACACTGTACTGCTCGTCACATCTAGTTTTTTTTCGGCCTTCTTGGACGGTGTCGGCGTAAGTTTTCTGATCCCCATCATCGAAGTTGCTCAGTCTGGCGACGCCGCTGCAGTTGATGCCTCCGGCTTAATGGGACTGTTTGTTGATGCCTATCAGATCGCAGGTATACCGTTTACCCTTGAATACATCATTGTCGGCGTTACCGCCGTTATCACCGGCCGCTACGTGCTGAGTTTCGTCACGGCATGGGCACGCGAGTATCTACGTGCGGATTACACGCGGTACATTCGCCAGCAGATATTCGAGCACCTGCAGACCGCTCAGATAGCCTTCATTGACGAGGTAGGATCAGACGATGTACTCAACGCCGCGATTACACAGACGGAGTACGCAGGCCGGTCAGTATCTAAACTAGTTCGGCTAATGCAGGCGGGACTGGTCAGTGTCGTATATCTAGGTCTGGCGTTTTTCCTCAGTTCATATATGACTATTGTTACTATCGCCGTCCTCGGTGGTATCACTGTCCTCATTAGACATATTCTTGAGCCAGGTTATACGGTTGGAGATAGACTCGCCAACGCAAACGAGCAGATACAATCCATCGTTCAGACGTCCTCGCAAGGTTCGAGGGACGTCCGCCTATTCAGCATTACCAACGAACTGAACGAGCAGTTCAAGCAGAGCATCGATAAGTATTTTCAGTCGCTAGTCAAACTTCAAAGAAATAAAGCCGCCATCAGTCAGTTATATCGGCTGAGCACTGCGTTGATGGTGTTTCTCCTCATCTACGGGGCGGTTCGCTTTACCAGCCTCGGAGTCGGCGGTCTCGGTGCATTTCTCTTCGCCATGTTCCGGCTGGCACCACGAGTCAGCAACATCAATAAACACCTGTACCAACTGGAGGGGGACCTGCCACACGTCATCCGGACTCACGAGTTTATGACCAAACTGCGCGAGCACCAAGAGATAGATACTGGTAGGGAACCAGCGCCTGATTCAGTTGAGCGACTGGCCTTCGAAAACGTGGGTTTTGCGTACAACAGCGAAGAATCAGTGCTGGAGGATATCTCGTTCAATCTCGAGTCGGGCGAAACAGTAGCACTGGTCGGGGAATCTGGGGCCGGAAAATCGACTATCATCTCGCTGGTTGTCAGGCTATACGACCCAGATGAAGGGGCTATAATGATTAACGATGTTCCACTCACGGAGATCGATCTTAATGAGTGGCGCTCGAAACTCGCCGTTGTCCGGCAGAACCCCTATATTTTCGACGAATCGCTTCGGTACAACCTTACTGTCGGCAACCGAAACGCCTCAGAAAAGGAAATACAACGAGTCTGTGATATTGCACAGGTTAGCGAGTTCCTCTCGGAACTGCCGAAGGGTTTCAACACCCGGCTTGGCGACGACGGTGTCCAATTATCTGGCGGTCAACGTCAACGAGTCGCTCTTGCACGTGCCTTGCTAAAGGATGCCGACGTACTCGTGCTGGATGAGGCGACTAGCAGTCTCGACTCCAATATCCAACAGCTAGTCCTTGAGGGCATTCGAGAGGCCAACGACGATTATTTGACTTTGATGATTTCACATCAAATTTCTACTGTGAAAGATGCAGACCTGATACTTACAATTGAAGATGGGGTCGTTACTGAAGCGGGGATTCACGAGACGCTAGTTTCCAGTGGAGGAAAGTATAACGAACTACACCTTGCTCAGTCAGGTGCCAATAGTGGGTGAATTATCTTGGAACCTTTGATACAACCGTTTTCACAGTATAAATGATGGACGAAGGGGCCGTCGTGATCTCGCTTGACACCGAACTGGAGTGGGGGTTCCACGGTTTCGATGCCAACCACCACCTCAGTAGCGATGGAAGTCGGGAACGATCGAATATAAACCAACTGCTCTCACTGTTCGAATCGTTTGACTCTCCGGCGACATGGGCAATCGTTGGACACCTCTTTCTTGACGCGTGCGATGGCCATCACCATGATATACCCTCCCCGACGTATGAGGAGGCTCCTAAAGGCTGGTGGGCAGAGGATCCTGGCCAGTCCAGAGAAACGGCCCCGCTTCGATACGGCCGTGACATCGTGGAATCAATTCATGAGAGTCCTGTGCCTCACGAGATCGGGTGCCACACATTTTCGCACGTACTCTGTTGCCGGAAAGGATTTAGCAAAGAAATTCTATGTGAGGAGCTTCACGCGTGGATCGACGTTGCTGCGGCCTTCGATGCCGAACCGTTTTCTGTCGTCTTTCCACGCAACGAAGTAGCCCATCTTGACGCGCTCGTGGAGACTGGCTTCCGTGTGTACCGTGGTACGTCACCGGAGTGGCCGCTGTTGTTCGACAGTGGGATTGGGCCTTTTCAGGTATATCTCAAGTACTTACTCGGTCGACCAGCCCCAGTAGTAGAGCCAGTTCGTGTTGAGGAATCACTGTGGGAACTGCCTGCGTCCCAGCATCTTAATTACGACCCACCATATTTTTCGCATGTCGACAAATTACTGGACCGACGTCTAACACGTGCCAGAAAAGCAATTCAAGAGGTAGCCGAATCGGGCGGCGTCTACCATCTCTGGACGCACCCACACAACTTCGATGAAAAAATGTTCCAAGATCTACGTGCGATCCTGGAAACAGCTGAGCGCTACAACGTGCCGGTCAGGACGATGCAGGAGATAATTCAACAGAAAGAGTCTTGAGGGAATCGCTGCGAAAACTTACCATGAGTTGGCCACGAACCGTCGTCGTCGGTATTGACGGCGGGCACTTCGAACTGATACAACCGTGGGTGGAGGCAGGGCATCTCCCGAACATCAAACAAATTATTGACCAGGGTACTGCGGCCGACCTTGAATCGGTCTTACCACCAGTCACCTCGCCGAACTGGAAGGCGTATGCGACGGGGCGAAACCCGGGCCAGTTCGGCATCTTCTGGTGGGAGAATGTGGATGTTAAAGCCGAGCGCGTCTACTACCCCTCCGAGCGCAAGAACCGTTATCCTGACTTCTGGGAGTACATAGCTGAAGACGAACCAGTGGGTGTCGTCGGTGTACCGACAACTTACCCACCGAAATCGGTCGATTCATTTATTGTCGCCGGCGCACCTGACGGGGAGAATAGTGGGTTCGCCAATCCTCAGTCCGTCGAACGATTCTTAACCGAAGAATTCGACTACCGTGTGATAAAAGAGAATCGAATGGTAGATGATCCGGATGCTACCACAGCCGAAATCCTTGATCTCATTGACCTCCGGTTCCGTGCTGCCAAGCGTCTCTGTGACGAACACGACATCACCTTTCTCCAACTGACCACCTTCTATATCAATACACTTCACCACTTCTGCTGGGATGACGAAGAAACCCGCCGTGCGTGGGAGCTTATTGACGACCATCTCGGTGAATTTCTCGCCGAGGATCGGAACGTCATCCTAATGAGTGACCACGGCTCCAACAAGATACGGACAGCTTTTCACATTAATACTTGGCTCGAACAGAGGGGATTTCTCCACCTCGATTCAGGAATTGCCAACTCCCTGCACCGAGTTGGTCTGACTACCGACACACTCATTAGAATTACCTCGGCGCTTGGCATCCGGTCACTCGCTACGAAACTCGCTCCGCAATTTTTGTTGAACCAGATTCCCGACGGGTACGGTGAAATAAAACGCGAATCCAAGACTGATAATATCGATTGGGGCCGGACGGAAGCTATCGCAAGTGGCCAGGGGCCAATCTATCTCACAATCGATGAGGATTCGCCGCAGTATGATGAAGTTCGTGAGTCTATACGGGAGGGGATATTGGAGCTGACAGATCCAGACGGAAACCCGGTCGCAGACGCTGTATATCGCGGCGAGGAAGTTTATCACGGCGAGTACAGTGATGAAGCTCCCGACCTCGTTATTGATCAGGCACGGGCGGTCCACATTCCAGGGGGCATTGGTCGCGACAAGGTGTTCACCGACCCTGCGACCGATGGTTGGCGCGCCGAAAATAAACGTCACGGCCTTTTCGCTGCCATCGGACCGGACTTCGCAACAGGAGTACTCGATTCACTATCGATTCTGGACCTCGCACCGACGCTGCTACACCTCCATAACTGTCACGTCCCGGAGTCATTTGACGGAGCGGTGCGGACGGACCTGTTCGCTGACGGTAGTGCTGCGGGCGACCGGGAACCGATGTTCCGTGAGAAAGAAGTCATTGGGACGGACGGCGATGAGGCGGTCGACGACAACCTCCAGTCCAGACTCTCTGACTTGGGATATCTGGAGTGACGGCGCTGAGATCAGGTGTGGCGCTCGGGATAGGCGTTGCGTACTCCGTCAAGAATAACGCCGATTCGATGCTCGAATGTGTGTTCGTCCTTCGCCCGTTGGTAACCGTTCGCCGCGATTCGTTCGCGTTCTTCATCGTTGTCCAGATAGTATCTAACTTTGTCGAGCAGATTTTCTTTGGAATCGTAAGTGACTAATTCTTCACCGACTTCGAAGGCCGACTCGATGTTGGGAACGTCGCTGATTAATTGGAATGCACCGGCGCCGGGTATCTCGAACGTCCGCATGTTGAGTCCCACGGGACCACCGTTTTTCACTTTCCAGGACTTGTGTACGTTCACACAGATGCGCGAACGATTGTATATCTCATTAATTGTTGCGTGGTCTACATATTGATTGTTGACGCGGTCGCCCAGCGCCCGATGTTTGACCCGATAGCGATAAACCGAAAACGGATTATACCAGTCCCACGCCGAGTCCCAGATCTGAATATCTATGTCGAGCTCACTGGCGAGATGTGTGAGGAGTTCCCTGCGCCGATCATCGCGGAGATTGCCGACGAAGGAAACATCTATCGACGGCCCCTCAGTCGTCGTCTCGTCGAATTTCGTTCCATCATGGGCGAGCGGGAGATACGACGGTACAATATTGTCGGCGAAGCGCTCTGTGTCGGCGGGATCAAACACGTACACGTTGTCGTAGAAGCGTCCCCCTTCGGCAGTATAAGGGAGTCGCTCCAATTCGTCATACGACCAGAGTGCGGTCGTGACTCTCGTTTCGTCGCGCAGCCAGCGAACTGTGTCTGGCCGGAGAAATTCGCCCTTAATGACGAGTACGAAGTCGGGGTCTGTCTCACGGACACTCCTTCGCACGTCTTCATTGAACGCGTCAATAAGATTGCTGTGCCGGCGGAGTTTTAATCGCTCAATATCTTTTTTGAGATCGCTATACTTGAAGAGTTTCAAGCTTGCATAGTACAACTTCTTTGATAAGGATTCATCGGCATCGGGATACTGGAGGTGGGACATTTCGATGCCGCGCCGCTCGATGGTAGCGGCGATAGCATCGCCGTAACCGTGGAAATTTGGACTGATGAGGAGACCACAGGCCGGCCAATCATTCATAGACACCCATAATCGGCCGGGTTATTAAACACTCTGATCTGAGACTGAAATAAAAGATTTTATTTAGGGTGTGGACCAGTTTAGAGATATCCAAGGTCCTCCAGTCTGTGCTTAACGGCCTCGTTGTCGTCCTCTCTATCTACCCGAAATTTAGTCTCGAATACCTCATTAACAGTTTCGTACTCGCCCTCGCACCCGACCCACTCGATGAGTGGTCGGCCGTCCATGGAGTCGGGTACGGGCAGACCGAACAGGAGACAGAGAGTTGGGGCAATATCCGAGAGGGAGGCTGAATTCGGGGTTCCTACGAACGATGGCCCTTTTCCAACTAGTATTCCCTCGCTGTCGTGAAACGCCATAGTCGTGTCTCTCCACACGGCTCCGGTTGGACCGCGAACAAACCGGACAGTATCTGAGTGTAACAGTACGATTGGATTGACATCAGCCCGTGCCGGTAGTACCTGTGCTCGCAAACCATCAATATCGCTCACTTTTGCGGAAATTTCTTCGATAATTGCCTCGTCATCTGCTGCTGTTACCTCAATTGCGGGAGTGTCTTTCGATACGCAGTACGCGTCGGAACTCTCGACATCGATCTTTGCCTCACTTGTGAACGCAATATCGGCCGTCGAGCGGAGCGCGTCGTTGATGCGCTTTGCGACGAGGAATACTCCCGGGAGATGAGAAACGCGCCGCAATAGGCTACCCGCATTGATGATTGTTTGGTTGCGTTCGGTTCGACTCTCAAAGTGCTTCCCATCGGCTGACGTGACTAGATAACCCTGTTCGCGTAGCCAGTCATTAACAGAGAACTGTTGATGGTAAATACGGAAGCCATGATCGCTGAGCAGAATCAGGTCGTCGTCGTTCCCGAGTGAATTGTTGACCGTTTCTACGAACGAATCGACGGCACCGAGGATTTCCCGTGCACTAGACGCCTTCTTCGAATTAGGTTCGTATTCGAGATGTTTTAGCGACTTGTGTTGGAGCCAGTCAGTGGCACTAACAAGATGAAAGTAGAACTCGTGATCATTGGCGTCAAGCACAGATTGAAAGATGGCCGCGTTATGCCGAAAGACTTCCTCGATTCGTTCCAATTGAGCTAATTTCGACTCACTTGGTTGGAATGAAGGGTACGATGGTCGTTCGACATCGTAGCGCTCACAAAGATCCGGTGGAAATGGATCATTGCTATCACCGTCCAACCAGGAGGGCATTATATCTCCTTCGACTCGGGGCGGTAATGCAAACGGCAGATTCTGAAGATAACAAGAAATACCGTTACTATCTAACCATTCGTAGACAGTCTGACGGTCTAGCGCTCGGCCGTCGAGCATCGATGCGTTAAACTGATCGTCATAACTTACGAAATCGAGTAGTCGGTGCGAATTTGCTTCTAATCCTGTCTGGAACGTTGCCCACGCCGGAGCGGTGATAGGTGGGACGGTACTTCGGAGTGGACTAGCATAACCGCTCTCGTAGAGTTGCTGTATTGTTGGCGTGTAGGTGAGTAAACCTTCATGGAAACCATCTAGGCCGATGACGACCGTCTTAGACATACCGGAGGTACGTCAGTGCATGTACAAAAGCATTATGAGTGAAATAATGGCGGTGTTCAGATAAGGATGAAGAGTGAGGCGGAGCGATCTTCAGTGATCTATACCAGAAATCGCCCTCGTCAACGGGTGTTTGAGCGAGATGGAGCTAGGTTTTGTGGAGCGAGAAGCAACACCGAAACATTTTATGAATCTCGGTATTCAGTTCCATTTGCGAGGACTATCACGTTCGAATCCCGTCTCTATTCTCGATATGTTCGGTGTTGACCGGGCTCAATCCACCGTTCACAACTGGGTTCACAAGACCGATCTACAGCCGGAGGAAGGTCGTAATCCGGATCAGGTTGCGGTTGACGAGACCGTGATCCGACTGAATGATGAGCAGTATTGGCTGTACGCCGCTATCGATCCGGCCACGAACAATTTGTTGCATACAAAGCTTGAACCAGTCCGAGCCAATGTTTTCGCTCACGCGTTTTTCACCGAGCTACGTTAGAAACACGAAGTTGAGAACGCCGTGTTACTCGTCGATGGCGCTGCACCGGTCCAAGACGCTTGCTCTCGTCACGGCCTTGGTTACAGATACGAAAAAATATGGTAATCGGAACAGCGTTGAACATATCTTTCATGAAGTAAAACGGAGAACTAGCTGTTTCTCGAACTGTTTCAGCAACGCGAATCGAGAAACTGCCGACAAGTGGTTATAATCGTTCGCCTTCGCATGGAATCAGCTTATTTGAGCACTACCGAAATAATGGGTCGTGTAAAGTTAGGAAGAGGCGATCGTTAGTTCGGGTGATCTATGACTGAATTCTGCTGCCTCTTCGGAGGCATCGAGTGGATCGTGTTGAAGATTGTGGAGCGAGAGCGGATATCCTAACAGATCATTGAACTCGGTATTCACCTCCATCTTGCGGGTCTCTCACTTTTGAATACCAAACAGTATATTGAGAGGTTTTGTGTTGAGCGGAGTCGTACTGCGATTCATAATTGGGTGCAGAAAGCCGGTCTATAGCCGGCTGGCGGCGGTATCCGAATTGGACTGCGGTCGACGAGACAGTAATTCAGTTCAACGACGGACGAAACTCACTGTACGGCGCTGTTACTCTTGATACAAACAAATTTCTCCACGTCAAGCTGTTTCAGACGAGAACTACGCAACTTACCATGCTGTTCTTGCATGAACTTCGCGAGAATCAGCAGGTTGAGCAAGCAATTTTTTGCCAATTGAACACGCTATATCAAAGCCGGGTTAGAGCAACCCATTCAGATTTTATAATTTAGTATCAACATAAAATAAAACTGAATAACAATATGCAAATAAAAAACATTATATACAGAATATACCCTACCCAAACACACCCACAACACAGTTTGTATAAATGTATCAGGATTGAAATGTTGTTATTTAACCATATCTGTATTAAATAATTTAAATTTAATCTATAGCATATTTGTAATGCCAGTGTCAACAATACTTTCTGTCGAAAAACTTTGCGGAGTGATCATGATCAGCAGATATCTGTATTGAACGGTATGTTCCTGAGATTAACGATTACTTCCGCAGCGAGGTTTAGATTAGTTGTTATGACGAGTGCGGAGCAAACTGATACTATCTTTCGCACTGTGGACGGCGAAGCCAGGAACTATCTTACGACTATCGGCCCGCTCCTTTAGTTGTTAAGTATCAATATAAATATTCATGTATGATTAGTGATCGGGCAGTAGAAAATAAGGAGAATCCATAACTTCCTCGATCTGGGCCAGGATGGACAACGAATGAAACGCTAATGATTTAGGACCTCAGAAGCATGCTTAGGCATGGACATCCTTCTGATAACTGGAGATTTCTACCCAATAACCGCTGGTGGCGCGTTTGAAGACACTGAAGTAGCAAAGTACGCTAATGAACAGGGACATAATGTAACAGTATTCACATTTAAATTAGACGACTCCCCCCGGCGTGAATTGTATCAGGGAATAGATGTACGCCGGCCAATACAACCGCCGTTTATCCAGGCCTCGATAGGCTCTATTCGGAGTAACCTTGGACGGTTATTCGCCTCGTTTGTCCTATTCTTATATGTATTAAAGTATTCCTTTAGTGAAAATAGTGATGTTATCTATTCTACTAATCATTCTGTTCATTGGGTTTCAAAAGTTGTTGGTGACTTTATCAATAGTCCAGTCGTAACAATTGTCTCGTATACTCCATCACTAGATAAATCAAACAAAAATATAACCAACATGTCTTATTTATTAGAACAATTGAATTTTCGGTTCTTCATGGGAAAATTTATACACTGTCGAACTCCACAAATTCGAGACGATATCAAAGCAATAAAAAGCAATACACCAGTGCAGGTCACACATGGAATCGTAAATAAAGAACGAGTCCGGGAGGCAGCAGACTCACTCCCTACTGAACCCGGGTGGGAAAAAACGGAGTTTGACATAAATTCACAAAATCATGTTTTATTGTTTGTTGGTAGGCTTGTCCCTTTGAAAAATCCTAAAATCGCTATTGATGTTTTTTCAGAACTTCCAGATAATTTTGAGCTTATCATCATCGGGGATGGGCCCGAAATGTATGCGACTAAAAATTACGCAAAAACTATAATATCGAAGGAAAAAATTCACTTTGCGGGGGAAATCTCTCATGTAGAGACATTACAAACAATGCTATTAGCCGATGCTCTAGTTCTTACATCTACTACTGAATCCTATGGAGCTGTAGTATTTGAAGCTCTTTCCTGCTCTTCTTACGTCGTCGCGCCAAGAATCGGTATTTTACCGTCTCTTTCCGATGATATAGAATGTCTTAAGTTATCTCCACCCAAAGGTATGGCAAAAAAAATCCAAGATATGAATATGTCTTCATCACAGCGAAAAGTAAATAGTAAATTAATGGAAAAATACTCAATCGAGAATTTTGCTGATGATGTTTGCACATCTTTCGAAAAGGTTGTCGACAATCGCTAAGTGATAAACATATTTAAGTTTATAGAAATATAGGTAGATTGTAATTATATAAAGCGACTGAAGATCTCTCCGAACCCAGTGCTATCTCACTTTGCCTGAGGGGTGTTATCAACCGGTTTGGCTAAGTAGGGCTTCTCTCCATCTTCACAGTATTCCCTACTATTACAATTATCTGTCATGAAGATGCTGGCTTCCATTGCTGGTTCTACAACGGCGAGGCTTGTGCAGTTGTTTATGTAATTTACATGTTACACACAGTAAGTAGATTATCTCCCCTTACCTTGACTTCCCTCGATTACAACACTGCGATTCGTGTTGTGCCGTATTAGGTTAGGATTTGATCGGTCATAATTACTATTAATAGAATGAGATTTTAATCGCTTTGATGGAATATCGGGGACTGAGTTGGAATCTGCGAGGCCAGAGACGCAAACAGAGAATTAAACTTTATATTTAACTTTATTTACGGTTTTATTATTTGGATATTAAATAGTGTATTGGAAATAAATGTCAAGCGGAGCAGTACCACGGATCATTACTGGATTCAGAAAGACGTTCTACAGCCGGCTGGCGACGGGGCCCTGAATCGGATCGCGGTCGACGAGACCGCGATTCAGATAAATAATGAACCACACTGCCTGTCCGCTGCTGTTAATCCTGAAACTAAGAAATTCCCTACTTAGACTGTTCCAAATTATAGCCCCGCGACTCATCGTGCTGTTTCCTTGTAGACTCCGCGATAAGCAGACGGTTGAGCAATGCTCAATGTGACTTTATCAAAAGTTGCTACAACAACTGAGAAGCTACGCTCTTGAGGCCAACTAAATGAAGCTGTCGACGTACGCTGCGATGATCTTGCTCGCATTACTTACATCGCCAAACATCTGCTCTGCGAGTGGCCGTTCCCTATTAAGTACTGCTACTCTTTCGTCTGGATTTGTAACTAGCGACGATAACATCTTATCCAGTTCCTCGGTGGTAGAGACGCTACAGATACCGCCCTCTGCCCATTTCGATCCACTACGTTCGGGGAGTAACTGGATCACTGGCACGCCGAACGCGACGGCTTCTGGCAACGCAGTCGTATCGGTACCAACGACAACGTCACTTTGATTGATTAGCGAGTAGACGTTCTGTGACCTTTCAATTTGTTCCTCCCTCAAAAACTCATCTTTGCGGAGAGAGCAGTACTTGGCAGGTTCTCCTGATGGATGGGGTCTGTAGATAACTTTCACGTTTGGGTACTTGTTGACGACGTCAGCGAACAGTCGCATGGCTTCCAGGCTATGCTCAACTGGGGTAGAGGTGTATAGAACGGTCGGGGGTGATCCAATTGATTGCTCAGTCGCTCTCCCATACTGCGCCAAACGTGCTTGGAGTTTCGGATTCCCAACTACTTTAGTATCAGGGGGTTGAAATGCTGTATCGATACTGTCAAGTACTGAATTGAAATGTTCTCCCCAAAGCAATGCATGGTCAGATCCTATAAATGGATGATGGATTCCATGTCTGAACGCACCATGCTGGATCACAAGAGTCTTTAGCATTTCGCCATCTCTTCGTTTACGAACCGCGTTCAAATAACCCCGATTCGATGTAAACTGGACGGCGTATAGCACGTCAGGGTCAGTTTGATCGAGAACCGACTGGAAGAGGACGCTATCCAGGCAGTACTTCTTGAAGTACCGTTTGGTTGCTTGTCGATCATCCACTGAGAGATCGAAGTCCCGACACAAATCCTCTATGTCACAAGAAAGGTCTTGATACGCTTTCTTTGCTTGCCGATACGTGTCCAGTGTGAATAGATCCTCTTCAAAGAGTACTGTCGCATCACTGAACAGTGACTTGTCTTCGGCATCTAGAGCACGACGGGCGGTAAAAACTGACACATCGCTGGGTGCCCTCTCGCGGTCGCGCAACACTGGAAGTACGAACGGCTCGTAGTCCGAACGGAAGGTGTCTGTGAATGGTATCAATATTTGGCAGTCGGCGTCGGTCGGCGACACACGGTTCCACCGACGAACCGTTGCCTGTTCAAGAAACGTCATAGAAAGCACTTGATTAACCAACCTATTCTGCCAACTACGCTCGGGTGTAGCCCCAACTCCGGCGTTATCCCAGTGATACTGGACTAACACATCCAAATTTCGCCAGATGGCTGGTGCGTATCGTTCCCGACAGCGCTCACGGTGCGCAGCGAATAGTGACTGGTCCTCGTCATCGTACGGGTTATCAATCATGGAAATTGTCAGTATAAAAAGTGCGAGAGGTAAGGTCTCGCCAAAGGCTCTGTTTTAGACTTGATTTCATCTGAGAGATAATATCTCTTGCGATTAGCATCAGTCTGTTGGCACAACGTTATGTTCTTCTAATTACATATGGGATATAAAGGGAGTTCAGAGTGGTTATTATCCCCTCCTATCGTAGGGATGTACTTTTGAGGCGGTTTTACGATCGCTCACAGAATCTGCCGGAAACAAGTTTTGTTGAAGACAACTTTGATAATACCAATAATAGTTAAAATGTATATTTGAGCTAGATGTATACTTGTAGAAGGAGGAAATATCGACTTCGACACCAGCTGAGGGCTTTGGCTACGCATAGGGCAATTACTGAGCGCGGCCAATTCGATCATCTGGTGCTTAAAAATCGGCCCAGCAACAACATCATAACCATTTTCTGAATGTCTCTCGTTGACACTTAGTTAATAAATCAGTTATTAGACCCTCTCAGAACTAAATGAGATCAACCGATTGGCGTTTACAGACGTACTCAGCGTAGTCTCGCTACACCGCTGTCGCTTCGACAAAATGGCCTTTGTGATGTCAGCTAAGTTGCGGTCTCGTGCCAATCGCAGCATGTGGGAAGCAAATGGCTTGGAGTTTCCGACATCCCATAGAAGAGGTCACAATCAAGTAACTGTACTCCCACCCAGGTAGTACACCAACAATATTATCAACTAGATTTGTACGTACCCTAAGCTAAATAATAGACTAGGAAATCATTTCAAACAGTTTTTACACGGGTTCATGACCTATTCAGTTCGCTACTGGAATCGTCGTACGTCAATCGATAAGAATCGTTGTGCGAATCTTTTAGTTGCTCTCCATGAGAATTATGAATCATCATGAAATCGAATTCGTCCCGGATTGTTAATGGCAGAGGGAGTAATTAATAATGTCTTGGGAAAATACCAATGTACTAATTACAGGAGGTCTTGGATTCATCGGAAGTACCCTAGCACATGACCTCGCGGAACTGGACGCATCAGTAACCCTTCTGGACGCGAAGCTTGAAGATTATGGCGCGAACCCAGCAAACGTCGACACCATACGTGATAATGTGACTATCGTCGAAGCTGACTTGCGTGACGTCAAAGACGTTGCACCCTACGTGACACAAAGTGATGTCGTCTTCCACCTCGCGGCGCAGTTGAGCCGTACCGTCTCAAATGAAAATCCAGCAACTGACGCTGAAATAAATTGTCAAGGGTTTCTCAACGTCCTCTCGGTCGCCAAGTCCGCCACAGACTCACCGCGAATCGTCTTTACCAGTTCGCAGGCCGTTGTCGGCCGCCCAGCATCGCTACCGTTCGATGAGACAACGCAGGCAGCACCGTTGGACGTATACGGGGCGAACAAACGTGCGGGGGAACTATACTGTAACCTCTACTATGAATCTCATGGAGTCCCCACGGTTGCTGTGCGTCTGACGAACGTCTACGGCCCACGGGCACAGCTTTCGAATCCTAACTACGGGGTCATCAACAACTTCATTGCGGCGGCGCTTCGTGACGAAACACTCACCGTATTTGAACCAGGGACAATGAAGCGGGACTTTGTCTACGTTAGGGATATCACTAGGGGTCTCCGTTGCTTAGGATTTGAACAACGAGCGGTCGGCGAACGCTACACTTTAGGTACTGGTGACGCCACCACAATATACGATTTGGCAGAGGCGATCGTCGATACCGCTGGCTCGGGGTCAGTCAAACTAGTTCCTTGGCCGGATGACTGGGAGTCAATCCAAGTAGGTGATCTCCGGTCGGACCCTTCGAAGATGTGTGACCACTTTGACTGGGAACCGGAAACCGATTTAACCGAAGGATTAGTTGAGACTATCGACTACTACCGAGATAACCTGGAAGCATACCTCTGAATCAGGCGGCAGATACTGGTAGAATCGACCTTGCGAACAAATAACTGTGTATGCTAAATGCTTTATTACCTGACCGTTGCAAACCGGGTACAATTACGACCGATCCAAGCATGGGCAAGTTGCGTGTAAAACGTTCGTCGGTCCTCCTCATGAAGTGCCTGATCAAGTCGGGTTCGTTCTGTTCGAATGAACCGTCCAAATATTCATCGACAATACAGTTGTCGCAGTGGTCATATATGACTCGGAGGGGTTCCGGGCGCCAATCCGAAGACGTCTAAAGTTTCCCCGAGCGCTCCTGTAGGACCGGTTCGTTCAGTTGACCCTTCTCGGCGAGTTGGAGCACGCGAGTCAGTTTGAAGATGTGTCATGGGGGTTGGTTGCGAGAGATGAAGAACCGAAGCGCTTAGCCGCTCTTCGGCTGTCTCGGTCTGTCACGAGTAAGCGGTAGCCGGCAGCACAGAAGATTTATACTATGACGGCTGAACTCCGTCCTATGTACTCGCTGGATCAGATTGCACGGGGAATCAAGCAACCGTCCCGTCTTAAACAGGAAGCTCATCGGAGGGGGTGGGACGTTTACAATTATTCCGTTCGGAAATTCTTATATCCCGAGCAAGAAACTGTCGTCGAACGTGATTGGGACAATCTAATCTTATTGGACGCCTGTAGGTACGACCTCTTCGAGGAAACGAGTACACTCCCCGGAACCCTCGAGAAGTACTATTCCTTGGCGTCCACGACTGGTCGATTCGTGGACCGAACGTTCACCGACGAGTACCCCGACATCGTTATGATCACCGCGACACCGAAATACACGGAGTGGGAGCGTAGTGACCGTTTTTTCGACGTTGTACAGGTCTGGAAGACTGACTGGAATGAGGAGTTGAGGACGGTGCATCCAGCGGACATGACCGAAGCAGTCCGAGAGGCGGTTGAACGGTATCCTAATAAACGGATATTTGCCCACTACATACCGCCGCACGCCCCCTTCATCGGCGAGACAGGTGAGGAACTGGAGTACGAAGTGGTGTTCTCCAAAGACGAAGACATCATATCTGCAGACACGCATCTACCGAACCTCTGGGAAGCAGTCAAGATGGACGAGATGGACGCCGAGAGGGTGTGGGAAGCCTACAAGGAAAACCTGGAAATTGCACTCCCCCATGTGGAGTCATTGCTCCACGAACTCCAGGGGAAAACAGTTGTGACGGCAGACCACGGGAACGCGTTCGGGGAGATGGGCGTGTACGGGCACCCGCCGGAACGACACATCCCGGAACTGGTCAAGGTCCCGTGGCTGGAATACCAGAATGGAGATCGAAAACATATCGAATCGGGGGATATGACCGAGGAGGGCGAGGGTTCAACCGAGGACGATGGAAATGGCCAGATGCTCAAAGAACGACTCGCAGACCTGGGCTACAAGACCTGAGTAGTAACACCGCGGTGCTAGTGTCGCCGAAACGTAAACAAAACAGCGCTCAACGGTAGAAGGGAGTACAAGAACCAGATCGGTTCTGAGCTCGCTGGCAATAGACGCTCAGGTTGACCAACAGATTTCGTCTTGACGCCGGCTATTCGTTGCTACAGAAGAGCTTTCGATTGTTCACACCCCCGGCTCAAGTAGCCGCCGGCCCTTCGTGGCGCGACGGGTCCCAGGCGTCGATTACGCCGGACACTCATGGGGCGAGCGGAATTTTCGACCCCCCTTCCGGCACCGTCCGTCGATTGAGGAGTACTTAAAGCCTCACGGGGTTATTCCGGCGGTGTTCAGATAAGGATGAAGAGTGAGGCGGTTCGTTTTCTGAGTGATCTATGCCCGAAAACGACCGCCTCACCGGTTGTTTAGACGAGATCAACTTAGAGTTTGTTGAACGAGAAGCGACACCGCGATTGTTGATGGAGCTCAGTATTCAGCTGCATCTTGCTGGACTATCTCTTTCGAATACTGTTTCTATTCTTGAGGTATTCGGTGTCGAACGTGCTCGATCCACCGTTCATAATTGGGGTCACAAGGCCGATCTACAGCCCGAATCTGGTCGGTGTCCGGATCACGTCGCGGTTGATGAGACTGTGATCCAACTCAACGACGAGCAGTACTGGCTGTACGCCGCTGTCGATCCTGAAACAAACGAAGTACTCCATACAACGCTTGAGCCGACGACTACGAACGTTCTCGCTCATTCATTTCTCACTGAACTCGCCGAGAAACACGATGTCTCCGACGCCGTGTTTCTCGTCGATGGCTCGCATTCATTGCAGAATGCATGTCAACGCCACGGCTTCGATTTCAGATACGAGAAACATGGAAATCGGAACGCTGTTGAACGTATATTCAGAGAGATAAAACGACGAACTATCTCTTTCTCAAACTGTTTCAGCAATGCCGAAGCAGAAACCGCCGACGAGTGGCTCAGATCGTTCAGCTTCGCATGGAATCAGCTTATCTGAACACTACCTCGAAACACGACCTAACTTTCTAGTTCCTACCCTTCATTTGGATATCTTCTATTAATAATTTTAAATATAATTATCAGTAATAAACTACTCAGCTGTTGCGAAAAGCGTGCAGTTGCGACCAACACCAATATGCGCTAGTTGCGTGTAAAACGATCGTCGGTCCTCATCGGGGAGTGCCTGTTCAAATTTCACTCTTCGAGCATGACAGTTACTGCCAATTGAATCGCTCTTAACGTAGTTATCCCCCATTAGGAGGAACTGAGACATCGGGAAGTCAGCAAATTTTGAATGTACTTTAAACCCGCAATCTGAGAGGAGGGTAGCTAGACTGGTAAAGTCAAAGTAGAAGATGTGTGTTGGCGCGTTTACCCACCACTGGTCAAGATCAAGTAATTTCTGGGCAGCAATTTGGAATGGATTAAATTCGTTGGGTACCTTCACAATTAGCATCCCATCCTTTGAGAGGAGTTTATCACAGGCCTGGATAACTTCTGATGGATTCGGAACATGCTCAAGAACGTTAAACATTGTTATCAGGTCAAAATCCGATTCATTAGAAATTGCGAACTCCTCAGCCGTAGTCTCATAGACCTCCAGACCTTTCGTGCGAGCTGCTTTCCCGATGCGGCCCGAGGGTTCTATACCAACAGTGTCGTATCCATGGTTTTCCATAAAAGTAAGAAACTCACCAGTCCCACAACCAATATCCAGAACTCGCTGAGCATTCGGATATTCTTGCTCAAATATATGCTTGTAGTCTGAATACCAAGTCGTTCTTCGCCACTCACGCTCACGTTTCGCTGCTTCGTCGTTTTGAAGAAGCCGAGATACGTCATCAGCGAGTTCACCGTCTTCTAGGAGTTCCGGATAATCACTCTGGTAGAATTCTGATAGTTCAGAATCGGTCGGAATCGGGTCGAGACGGAAATATCCGCACCTGTAATCTTTTACCAAATTGTATCGTTCGTCGCTCACACCTAATCAGTGGGTGGAATCATATAAATATGCTAGGGTCTTCGTTCCTACTGCCCTTTTATTCAATATTCAAAATTTGAATTTAAACCGTTAAATGTACTATGGAAAGAAATCTCTAATGATGAGTTGTCGCCGACAATCCATTTCCTAATATAATTATAATTAGTAACACAACTATATCGGGCAAT
Source organism: Halobacterium bonnevillei (assembly GCF_009831555.1). GTDB lineage: Archaea > Halobacteriota > Halobacteria > Halobacteriales > Halobacteriaceae > Halobacterium > Halobacterium bonnevillei. The sequence goes on from NZ_WUUU01000001.1 coordinate 17,840, forward strand.
AACTCTTGATTCCTTAGATTTGACCTAATAATTGACGATCGGCTTTGTTCAGAAGTTACGCATCGTCTCGATTGTTCGTTGACGGCCGTAACCGTCGACAATTTCTTGACCCCGGTTACTCATCCGTGTGCGATAATCAGTATCACTAATCAAACGAGTGATTTCATTTCCAATTTCTGATTCCGCTATGTCTTCGAAATTACCCACGGGACTGAATAGTTTTGTTTGCCTCAGTCCCGTCATTGTGTACTCCTCAATTGGTGCAATCGTCCCCACGACCGTCGGAACTCCCATAAACGCCAGCTCCCAGCAGGTCGTTCCCCCCGAAGACACCGCGATATCTGCCCACGCCATCTGAGCGGCCATGTCTGACACATTCTGCTTGAGTTGAATCGATTGGTTAACTTCTTCCGCTAAGTCAGTCAGCTCTGGGAGTGAATCATTCAATGCCCCGACAATAACGACTGTTTCCAAATCGGCTTCAACTTGGTCTAGAGCATTGAGAACGGTCTTTGTATGGTTGTTTGGGTCACTTCCGCCGAGTGTGACGAGAAGTGTTCGCGGTTTCACTTCGGGATCTGGCGACCAATCAATCCACTCCAGAAACTCATCTCGAAAGAGCACGTAATCAGAGCCGAGAAGCAGTTCCGTATCGGAATAACGATTGGCGTACATGTCTTCATGCGCGTGAAGATTCTGATTAAGAACGATGTCCGTACCATAGTGGACCCGCTTCCCCATATCATCAATCAGTAGTACTCGTGCAGGACCGACAGTGAGTTCCGAGAGATAGTCAGCGTCAAAATGGGGCCCGTCAACGACGATCCAGCTAGCGTCGTATTCGTTCGCTATGTCTGTGGTTCGGGTAGCATCACATTGGGAGCCGCGCGGTGAATTCAGTCGGTGGACTCTCGTAGTCCACTGGTCAATGCGATCAGTGAGGCCGTTGGGTATCTTCGCTCCGACGAAGTGGACGTTGCCGTCGGCCTTGGACCATGCTTGCGCAAGCGACAGACATCGCATCACATGGCCTGTTCCGATTTGACTACTCCCATCAGTGCGAATAAGAAGTGTCTCCGTCATACATCCTCCATATTTAATACTCGTGTTTCTACTGATGTACAACTGACAGACGGTATGGACTTGAGACAACGAACGGTTTGCCGATCAGATTTCTCGAAAGTCGTCATTATTCAGGCTCTGGCGGGTGCTTTTGTTGGATGTTTTGATTGATGCCTGCCCACCCCTTCTCGTCGATGACGGTCACAACATCCTCTATCTCCAGAGGTTCGTCAGTCGGCATTTCCTCGTAGATTCGCCGGAGGAGTTCGTAGTCGTCGGCCTCGTCGAGAGTTAACCTGAGATCATCGCGTCCATGGAGGTGGGGTGCATCGAAAATCTCTTCGTCTGAAACGTTGCCGATGTCGAATTCATCTTGGTTCCTCAAGTAGTGCAACGTAACATGTTCGCGTTCTTCACGTGACTTGGCCCGGCGCTCCACTGTCGAAAAACTTTCATATGTGAATGCCTCCACATCGAGGCCACGGGGAAGCGTCTGCTTCACAGTGTTCGAAACATAGTCCACGTCTGACTCTTGGAGGCGATGCACCACTGCGTCGATTCCCTGTGGTGAGATAAGTGGGCAATCACCGGTGATGCGCACGACCACGTCAGCGGATACTTCTGTTGCTGCATTATACATTCTGCCAAGTACGTCTGGTTCAGATCCACGGTAGACGGTGGCGCCACACTGTGCAGCATATCGCTCGACAATATCGTCGGCAGTTGAAACACTTGTTGCGACGACTGTCTTGTTGATCGACTCTGCCCGCGAGACACGTTCGATATCCCGTTCGAGAACATGTTTTCCATCAAGCGGCAGCATAACCTTTCCTGGGAGTCTCGTCGATCCCATTCGGGCCTGAATGACAGCAATCGTATTCATCGGTTACACGTTAGGGTTCAGCCAGAATTAGTCTTCTTGTTCAACATCTATTGGACCTGCATAGATTTATCCCGTCGTATCCGGAACACTCGTTTAATGGAAATTGGCAGTCACCAAATCGGAACCGGTGACGAGACGTTCGTCATTGCAGAAGCTGGATCGAACCACAACGGTGACTTCGAAACGGCGAAAGAACTTATCGATAGAGGGGCAGAAGCGGGTGTTGACGCGGTGAAATTCCAAGTTTTTGCTGCTGACGATCTATACGTTGAGAATAGCGGCACTGACGAGGACTTAGCCGAAGACCAAAGCATTCACGACGTTATTAGCACGCTTGAACTTCCACGCAAGTGGATTCCAGAGTTACACGAACACTGTGAACGACGAGATGTCCTATTTCTCGCAACACCGTTTGATCAGCGAGCTATTGAACTGCTAGACGAGCACATCCCTGCCTACAAAATTGCTTCGTCCAGTATAACCCATCTTGCATTTCTTGAGCGAATCGCCGAGACAGGAAAGCCAATCATCATGTCAACTGGTGCTCACGAACTGGCGGAAGTGAAGACTGCAGTCCAAACCCTCCGAGAAGCAGGGGCCACCGACGTGGCTCTGTTCCACTGTGTGTCGTCGTATCCGACGCCAATAAATCGGATTAACGTACGCGCCATAGACACATTACGTGAGACGTTCTCAGTCCCAGTCGGGCTCTCTGATCATACGACAGACCCTGTCATCGCACCAGCGGCCGCCGTAAGCCGTGGTGCGGCTATTCTCGAAAAACACTTCACATTGGACAGGTCGATGGAGGGACCAGATCACTCGTTTGCTCTCGAACCCGCTGAACTCGCCGAAATGGTTGACGCTGTTCGGAAGACTGAAAATGCACTCGGTGATGGAAATATTGGCGTGCAGGAAATCGAAGCGCATACGTACGAGGTTGCACGGCGCTCAGTTCACGCGACCCGCGATATCGCAGAAGGCGAGACGTTGACGAAAGAGAAGGTCGCCGTCCTCCGGCCCGGTAAGCAAGATAAAGGCGCTCCGCCGGCAGACTACGACGATCTACTCGGTAGAACCGCCAAAGCCCCCATTGAGAAGGACGCCGGCATTACCTGGGACGATATCGTCGACCCTATGCAGGAGGACCAGTAGACTAGATAAATAATATCTAATCATCTGATTCTAAATTTTTGAAAATTAAAAAAGATTATTAATGGCTTGGGGAAGTGACGTAACAATGTCGTCGACCACTTCTGAGTCCTCTATGGCTTGACCGTCTCGACAGACTAGAACGGTGTGAGCAGTTATCCCAGTTCCTTCACAAGCCGCGATCGCGCTCTCTGCATCGCCCGGCCGGTCACCGACAATTGCCAACGAGGTTGGTTCCGAATCAAGTCGCTCGATTAGTTCGTTAATCATTTCAGAATCAGGTTTCGGTTTGTCAACGTCGTCTATTGCCACGAGAATGTCGGGGTCTGGAAAATTCGCCGCATCAATCGCTCTCTCCGCCGCTTCGCGAGTGTTGTTCGTCGCAATAGCCAAAGTCGTATCACTGGCTGCCACTCGTCTCACGGTAGTGGATGCGTCTTCGTAGATGTGTTGGCGTGAAACTGCGTCACGCTCCATGGCTTCTACTTGGTTGAACGCATCATTGCGGACTCTCTGTGTGGTTTCTTCGTCGGTTTGCTCAGCGACCTCTTCAAGTGCGCTCGTAAGGTCTACGAGCAGTGGCCTGAACTCGTATTCAACTCCAAACTGCTTGAACACGTCTTGGAGATTTGATCGAACTGTTTGCATCCCCTCACCGGTGAAGTCAAGTTGGACGAGCGTCCCATCGAGGTCGAATACAATAACATCTAGTGTCACGTCTCGAACCCCTTGTTTTCTATTTCGTCCGTAGTGACAATTACTGGATTGCAGTGTGCTTTCGATATGTAGTTGAGGTCGGTTGGAAGTGCATCATACGTCGGCGGGGTGTCGTACCGCTCCTCGAGCGCAATCTGGACCAACAGAGCAGTCAGATTGAGGCCTGCACGAAGATAGAACGCAGACGAAGTCGTTCCGAGACGGCCCGGATTTACTTCAGTTGCGTGAGGAATGCCCTCGTCGTTGGTCCGAAAATCGGTAAAGTATACACCGTGTGGACACTCGTCAACGGCCTTGATTGAGCGTTCGCCCAGCTCGTTTAGGTCATCCCGGTGGATAGTCCGTGATACGGTGGGTGCGCCCGTTCCCCATGATTGTGACTCTCCGTAATCAAGTCGCTGTCGACTTTGACTACAGACTAACGTTCCTTGGTCAAACACCCCGAGCCAAGTGAGGTCATCCCCTGCCAAGTACGCCGACACAGTACTACTCCCCCATCCATTCTTGGAGTCGATACGATCCGCGATACGGTCCGGATCATGCATTTGCCGACCGGGATAGTCCTTGATTCCAGTTCCCCGGACCCAAACGTCATCAGTCGGAATGGATTCCAACGCGGCTTCGATATCCGATTGGTTCTCCACTAACGTAGTCTTCGGCGTTGGAACATCAGTATTATTTAAGAGTTGATAAAGAGTCCATTTATTCTGAAATCGTGTGACCGCGTCACTTTGAGGAAGTGCTGTCTTCGCGTTCAGACGGTTGGCATGCTGACTAATTGCATTCACTTCCCATCCATTTGACGGTAGAACGACGTCAACTGATGCTTGTTCAATTATTTTTTCTAAACGGCCATGATAATCATCGTCCGAAGCGAGTGGCACTTGGTATGTGTTATCCGCCTCAGACAGAAACCCGTAATACTTGTTGGCTTCAGTACCGACGACGTTCACGTCTCTGTCCCACTCGCGGAGTCCTCTAATCATATTGGCCCCGATATTACCACCAGAACCTGTTACCAGAACAGTTAGCATTCACCGAAAATCTGCAGACGACAGTATAAAAACCTTCGTAGAGTCAGCACGTAGTGTTCAGAAATGCTGGTTCTCTAACCTGACTAAATATCGCTCATAGAACCTTTGACGCGGTCGTTTTCAGACATATAAAATCGGAGGACGAACCCCTCATTCATCATCCATATCTGAACACCGCCGTTAACGTGATCCATGCAATTATTGATCAATGAGATTGTTGTTTTTCATTCCTTAATAAATAGATTAACAGAAACCAACTTTCATGACGAACTGTCTGAATCAGAGTGCAATCCGCTGCATAACCCTCAGCCGATTCGACGGTTCATGGTAGCTATGCGCTTCTTCCACCAATAGGAAGTGAAATACAACACCTAAACGGTGGTTGGGGCAATATGGAAGTATTACTGGTAGTGAGCCGCGATCTGGTGGATCGCTGTAACGACCCGATCATGATCTTCGTCGCTCATACCGGGATGAAGGGGGAGTGAAACGAGTCGATCATAGAGCCGATTAGTCACGGGGAACTGCTCGGCTGAATAGCCGTGTACCTCTTGGAAATGTGGGTGGTGATGCAGCGGAACATAGTGGACTTGAACACCGATGTTCTCCGCATGCATTGCGCGCACGAACTCACCGCGGGAGCAAGGAAACGCCTCATCGATTTCGATCGCATATAGGTGCCACATCGGATCGACACTATCCTTAACAGTCGGTATCTCGATTCCGCCGATGTCGTCGAGTTTAGTTTCATATCGCTCAACTAACTCGTCACGCCGTTCTTTGAACTCTTCTATGCGATCAAGTTGCATGCGGCCCAGCGCAGCCTGGATATCCGTGAAATTGTAGTTGAATCCGACGCCTTCGGTGGCCTGATACCAGGGTTCGTTTTCATGGCCTTCGTGGTCGGAGGACATCTGGAAGGAGCGATAGGAACGAAGGCGCTCGGCGAGGTCGTCGTCGTTGGTGACGACCATTCCACCCTCGGCAGTGGTAATGTTCTTCACGGGATGAAAGCTAAACATCGCCATATCGCTTTCGCTGCCGATACGATCACCGTCGTAGCGCGATCCCAAGGCATGGCAGGCATCCCAAATGACAGTAAGGTCGTGTTCGTCGGCGATTTCCAGTAGCTCATCGATTGCACACGGTTGGCCTGCATAGTGCATCGGAATGAGCGCCTTTGTATCCTCAGTGATCCGTTCCCTGACAGCCTCGGGATCGAGATTACGGGTATCAGGTTTTATATCCGCAAAGACCGGTTCGGCATCGGCGTGACAGGCCGCGTTCGCCGTTGCCGTGAAGGTGAGTGGTGTAGTGATCACCTCATCACCCGATCCGAGACCCGCGGCCAACCCTGCGATATGGAGGGCAGCGGTTCCAGATGTAACTGCAATGGCGTGGTCGGCACCAACGAAGTCCGCGATCTCCTCTTCGAAGGCTTCGACCTCGGGGCCGCGTGTGATGTAATCCCGGTCCAGCACGTCCAGAACAGCTTCTTTCTCAGCTTCGCCGATCGATTGCCCGCCGTACCCGATCCCCTCCGGGAATGCAGGATCTCCCCCTGCGATGGCGGGGGTTTGATTCCTACTCATGCTTCCTCCGTGTTCAGCCACTTACGTAACTGTGTGACTCCCTCATCAAGAGATATCTGTGGTTCCCAGCCGAGGAGTTCACTGGCCTTCGTCGGATCGCACAATAACTTCTGTACCTCACTCTGTGGGTGGTGGTGTTCCACGTGTGTAATCTCGGTCCCCTCTGTCGCAATCAGCTCAGCAAGATCATTAATCGAGATATCACGGCCGGTCCCGGCATTGATCACTTCCCCAATTGCGGCATCAGCAAATGTCGCATCCACAATGAACCGGGCACAGTCAGTCGCGTACAACAAGTCCCGTGTCTGAGTCCCTTCTCCGAATATCTTGAGCGGCTCATCGTCCAGATCTCGACTGGTAAAAATGGACACGACGCCACCGGCCATCCCGGTTTTCTGATACGGTCCGTAGGTATTGAACGGCCGGAGGATCGTCACCGGCAGGTCAAACCCGTGATAATAGGACTCAGCAAGGTTCTCGGCCGCGAGCTTTGTTCCAGCATACGGTGACGCAGGCTGGACGGGATGTGTTTCATCGATCCCCACTTCCGAATCGGCCATATCGTACACCATACATGTCCCTACCAATCCAAGCCGAACATCCCGTGTTCGGCAGGCTTCAAGCACTCGCTGAGTACCAATGACGTTTGTCTGGAAATGTGAGGCCGGATCGTCGAGACTTTCCTGCACATCGATCTCCGCGGCGAGATGAATACATGCCTCGGCATCCTCAACGAACAGTTCCTCCACGTCTGCCTGCGTCCGTACATCGCCCTCAATTAGCGTGAACGACGGATTGTCTTGGAATGCACGGACGTTCCGTTGGCTGCCGTTCGAGAGATTATCTAATCCACGGACATCGTAACCTCTCGAAAGGAGTTCATCAACCACCCACCTGCCGATGAACCCAGCGGCACCTGTAACGATAACCGTCATTGCATCACCTCGATGGCTCCGTTTGCCCTCAGGAGATTGGTGATTTCGTCTCGATCGAGTTTCTCCGCGGATTCAGACGTTCGGACAATCTGCTCTGTTTGCTTGAAGCCAGCAATTCCGTCATGGGAAAGGTATTGAGAGTGACCGTCTTGGGTCTCCGGCGGAATTGCCAACAACGATTCACTTTCGAGTACACGCCCCGCTTCCCGCTGAGTCATGATGTGCTCGTGAAGCGTTTCTCCGACACGTCGTCCGATGATTTTGATATCGATCTCTGACGGATCGTAGCCGAATTCGGGGGCAAGTACGTCAATCATTGCGTGCGCCAAGTCTTCGATGCGGATTGCTTTCATTTTCTGAACAAACACTTCTCCGCCGTTCATATGCTCGATCGCTCCCATAATTAAGTGCTTGATATTGTCGTAGGTGAGAAAGAATCGCGTCATTCGGTCGTCAGTGAGCGTTACCGGGCCGCCGGTCTTGATTTGCTCTTTGAACACCGGTATGACCGACTGCGACGAATTGATCACATTGCCAAACCGAACGGATGCGAGCGATATCTCGGTTCCACCAGTGTACGTATTTCCCGCTGTGGTTAGTTTTTCGCCAAGTAATTTGGTTGTCCCCATCGTATTCGCAGGGTTTGCTGCTTTATCGCTGCTCGTGAATACGAATCGCTCGACCGTTGAATCGATTGCAGTATCGATGATGTTCTGTAATCCAACAACGTTGTTTTAACCGCCTCAAACGGATTGTATTCTGAGATATCGACGTGTTTCATCGCTGCGGCGTGCACAACGATGTCGATCCCTTCCATGGCTCGTTCCAGGCGCTTTTTATCACGGACGTCTCCTAAGAGAAACCGACATCTCTCATCATCAAGCTTCGATTGTAATTCGGTAAGAGCCGGTTCACTGTTATCGAAAATCCGGACGATGTTTGGGTCCTCTACAAGAAACCGAGAAATAAGGGCACGACCGACAGACCCCGCGCCCCCTGTTACGAGAATGTTCTGGTCGGTTAACATACGAATATGGGCATGACCAGGAGACAAATCAATCTACCGTTCAACATCGCAATGGGAGGATATCGGAATAGCCGGCTCGTGTGAGTTGGTGTTAACTATTGGCTCGTTCGCCGATTACGATTGACGGTTGGATCCGGCAGCGAGAACGTCATCCCGCATATTTTCCGCAGCCTTTCGATAGTCGCTTCCATCAAGCAATGATTGACAGCCGAAAACCCACTCGCACTTGGAGTTCACGTACTTGCACTCGGGGCAGTGTTTGTGGGGTTCCGCTCACATCGAACCCGCAGGACCGTTGGTATCCCGGGCCGCCTATATTGTCCACGACACAGGCGGATACGTCGGTGAGACTGTCGTTGTCCCCCAGTATGATACCATAAATCGAGTCGTTGGTTAATCTCAACGAGTACATAGTCGTTCGAAACGGAGCGTCCTTCAGCGGTACCGTCGTGTTAAGTTTAGTATTGATTCTACCAGTCGGCGAAGGCTTGGAGCCACGGTTCTGCTGTCGGTGGCTCCACGTTGCTGATCGTATTTGAAAACGAAGAGGGTTCGACGTTTACCTCACTAAAGACACGTTCGACAGCATTCCGATTTCTGTGGCGAATTATTTGAAGTTGGAGCCCGAGCCGCTCCAGGGCGGCTTTGAGATAGGACCCTCCATCGATGAGAAACGTCGCTTACTTGACCTGCTGTTTCGTGCAGGTTCCACGGAGGAACAGCACGGTAGGTTGCATGGTTCTTGTCTGAAATAGCCTAGCATGGAAGAACTCGTTTGTATCGGGACCGACAGCGGCGTAAAGCCAGTGTCGTTCATCCGTTGATTCGAATCCTTGCCTCGCCGACCGCGATCTGATTCGGAGCCCCGTCGCCAGCCTGCTGTTGATCAGCCTTCTGTACCCTCTTGTGAATCGCGGTGCGACTCCGCTTGACACCCACCCACTCTAGATACTGTTTTGGTATTCGAGAGCGAGAGGCCCGCAAGATGGAGGTGAATACCGGCTTCAATGATCTGCTTGGGTGTCCGCTCTCGCTCCACAACTCCAAGTCGAGTCACTCGGTACCTCCGCTGAGGCGGTCGAATTCGGCCATAACCATCCGAACTGACGGCCGTCTCATTCCTAACTTGACACGGTCGGCACAAGAGATAGTAATAATTTAACAACGCTTTTTATATAAAATACTGTAATGAATCTACTCTTCGAGGCGTTTCCTACCAACCGGCGGATTTTGTAGTTTCATGGATTCTATCATGCTATATTAATTCAACAGAGCTAAATTAATCGAATTATATAATTTTGTGAAATAAGCGAGCATAATCGGGTTTTACACGATCTGCGGTGAATCTGTCGACCGAATTGGGTTGCAGCGACTCAAAGTCACAAACTAGATTTACAAATTCGGATTCGGTTGTGAACGTATTATCTGTAACGTACCCGACATCACCCACATCCCTCGCTATTGTGGGGACTCCTGCTGCATTTGCCTCCAAAACGGCACGTGGTACACCCTCAGACAACGACGGGTGTATCATGAATGATGATGCTCTGTAGTACTTCGGCACTTCTTCAGGAGGAACCGAACCGACAAAGGTAATATTATCTCCACAGTGTGGTGGAACAGTAAAATGATCAGTTTGCTCGCCTATAAATACGAACTGCAGGTCCGAACGCCTGTCCAAAATCTTTGGCAGATTTCGCTCAATGATTTCTTTTCCCTTTCTTCTACTCAACCTTCCAACGAAGAGCCCGACGTGACGGTCTGTATCAAATCTAATACAAGATCCGTCCGGTGAGAATTGACCTTTATTTACAATGGGGGGGATTATCCGGATATTTTCCTCAGGCACTCCCCGGCGTACGAGTCTACTGTTCCCTGTTGGCCCCAGAGCAACACAGGCTTCAGCAAGTACGAGCGGAGTCCGTCCCAGAACGTTGTTAAGACCGAAGTGAACTATTTTATCGAATCCTAGTGAATCTCGATATTCGTAGAATCTATCCCCACTGTAGCGATAAACGAACGGTATGTCATATACTGCTGCAAAGCAACCGACTATTGTTCCGTGAATTGGTGGTTCTGTTATTTGGAAGAGTGCATCAGGTTTCCACGATTCAATGTAAGAACGAAGTGCGCTAATCTCTCCCAGGGTGGAAGAATTCTCTGTTGTCCCGTGGTACTGTTCATATGAATGAGATACCTCCTCGGCAAATGATTTTTTAGTAGACACCAAATGGACACTAAACTCCTCAGAAAGCGCTTGACCGATGTTCTCTGCTGCACGAATAATATTGAACGAGGAAGCGGAGCCAACGAATACCCCTATGTTGCTGCCCATGTCTCAGTAAGGACAGAATCATCAACGCACCTGTATTTTTCTATCCAAGTATTGTTCGGGAAATACTCCTCAGGATCATTAGGCAAAACTTCAAGTAATGTATCCGATTAGAGTTAACGGAGAATGCAACTTGATATTGATGACCAACTCCATGAGCGGCTCTCTCAACGAGCAAAGGAGAAGGGATTTGATTCAGCCGAAGAATATAGTGTTGTCATCCTGCAAAATGTAATTGACGAGTTAGAAGCACAAACTTCCTCTGAAGAGATGGAAAACCGGCTTCAAGATCTAGGATATTTACAATAGTCTACAGATTCAATTCACGAGTGATTCTTCTGATATGATCCACTTCGTTCTCTAATTCGGGCCTTTTTCTGTATTCGATGTTCCGTTGTTCTGGAGACGAGTCTCTAGCGAAAATCCGTTTCTGGACGGTTCCGTCCATATCTTCAGGAATTTTGCAGTCGTGGAGATGTAATAACGTTGGTGCCAGATCTAAAATCGATATTTTTTTGGGGCTGGATTCGCTGAAACTTGGTCCCGAGGCAACAAACAAGCCATGGCGTTTGTTTTCTGCCTTCCACTTATTAGTATCCGGAGTATCGAAGACATCGTCTCTTCCCACTCCGCCGGTGATATGCACCCCCTGTCTCTGGTCAATAACAATATCTGGGGCTTCACTGAGATATGGCCCACTGTAGATCTTTTCACCTCGGAAAATGTCAGTTGCGATCGAACGACCGGCAGGATCCTGTAGTTCTTCAAGTTTTTCGATGAGTTCTGAGCGGATTCGTTCGTATCCGTCTGAGTCCGGGTCTTTCATCAAGTATAATAGTCCTTGTCCACTCGCCAGTGCGATACTCGAATCCCAATCGACAGTATCGGTCTTGCTCTTCCGACTCAACCCACCTTCCTCATCTGGCAGGCGTTCAATCAGCGCATTCGGTGTGAGGCGTTCGGCCAACCGTGGGATACGAAAGAGATAGGCGAGTCGTATCATTCGTTCCTGCGTGATACCGGCCCTGTGGAGATACTCCGAAATACCCGTATTTAACGCGAGGTATCCCTCCTGCTGTAGCCATGAATTCACGTGAAACACCGTCTCTATCTCGGTGGAGCCGTGATCGCTCATCAGTACGAGATCCGTGTCGTCGTCCAAGAAATCTCCTATGTGATCGTCGATTATTTGCCAGCCTCGTAACGTGGCTTCGTCGTCCCAGAGGAAATGGTGAAGCGAGTTCAGGTAGAACGTCGCGATCTGGAGAAACGATACGTCGTACTCCTCTGCCAACGATTTTCCGACGGTAAAGCGAGAGTCGATAAGATCAAGAATTTCCTCGACGGCTACGTCCCTATTGACAGAGAGTCGGTTCCGCTTAGTGACCTCATAACCATATTCCTCCTCCAACTCGTCTTCAAGCGACGGCGGAAACGTATATCCAGAGCGATCAGCATCAGGCGCCCCTGATACAAGGAATCCGTTCACGTCCTTAGGAGGATACGTGGTCGGCACACCTATGATGCCGACACGCTCGGTTTCTCCGACGAGTTCCCAGAACGTAGCGTTGAGATTCTTTCGCTCAGAAGGATAGTAGACGCGCTGCTCCTCGACATCGATGTTTTCCCACCAGAATATACCGAGCTTGCCGGGGTTCTTGCCAGTTGAGTAGGCTTTCCAGTTCGGCGACGTTACTGGTGGGAGAACTGACTCGAGGTCCGTCGCGATACCGCTCTTGATTGCCCGTTCGATATTCGGGAGTTTTCCCTCGGCAATCCAAGGTTGAATAAGTTCGAAGTGAGCGCCATCAAGCCCGACAACGACCGTCTGAGGGGTGGTCATTAAAACAAACATACACCCGCATATTAAAAAATGCCAGTGAATGACATCCCATTCGTGACTGGAAAAGATGATAATACAATTAAGCGTAGTCACTTTGTGATGAGTTATGCCTGCGACAGTCACCTTCAGCGTCGAAATTGAATTAGGATGGGGTGTTGTTCAGTATGGAAAGCTTGATGTATTAAGCCCCAACCGAGAGGCAGAAACTTCCGCTCTCAAGCGGCTTCTTGATCTATGCGACGAAATTGAAGTGCCAATAACGTTTAATGTGGTTGGTCATCTTCTCCGGGACACCCCTCTAAAATCATACGATAGTGGGCACAAGGCTGGATGGTTTGATGATGTCCCGAAAACAGGTCCAGAAAAGGCCCCGCGTTTCTACGCCCCTGATTTGATCAATGATATTCGAGATGCATCTGTTAATCACGAAATATGCACGCACACCTTCACGCACGTAGAGTGCGCGAATGTCTCTCCCGAGACACTTAGATGGGAGTTCGACAAGGTAATGAAAACACACGAGAACTTTGGACTGGACCAGCCTATTTCCCTTATTCCACCTCGTCACAGTCCACCTCCGAGAAAAATTCTTCGCGAGTACGATATTGAGATCGTGCGCTCCTCTCGAGTTCGTGCGCCAGGATACAACGAGGCCACGAATCGGTTACAGTTGGCATTGGATATTTTAACTGGGACGCAACCAATTACGTCGCCACGAGTCGTTGATGACATAGTCGAAACCTATTGCACCCAGTTTCCATCATTAACAGCACCATTTCTTCGATCGGGACAAGCGGATCCGCATCCCGTGTTTAGAGCCATACCACAAACTGTTCGACGCCGATTACACTCTCGTAATCTAACTGATGTCCTTTCGACCGCCATCAGACAAGACTCCTATATCCACATTTGGTCCCACCTCTGGGAGACTGCTAACGGTGTACAATGGCCCCTAATTGAGAAATTCCTGCGACACGTTTCGAAGCTCCGGGCCACTAATCAACTATCTATCAGAACAATGGAAGAGCTGAATAGGGAAGCTCGTTAAAGATATCTTGTAATTTACTACTCTATCTCATACATCCAAGCAGAAGGCGTCATCTGGATACAGTTGAGATCTGACCCACCCGATGATAGGTTTTATTTTATAAGTATAGATTTGTGTTAATTTTATAATTGATTCCGGCAGACGACGAAGACTTGAAGCTACGGTCTGCTGTCGCCGACTCCACGCTGCTAAACGTATTTGAGAACAAATATAGTCGGATTTTAATCATGAAAACATATTTTTCAACCAATCCGATTATTGGTAACGTGTCATCTGAGTTGGAGTTTAGGTCGCTCTGAGGTGGTTTAAGATAGTTCCCACCCTCGAAAAGATTGCCCGCATGACCCGCTGTTTCTCTCGAAGTTCACGAAGAAACTGCACAGTGAGTCAGGAGGTTCTGGTCTGAAACAGTCTAACGGGAGAAATTCATTGATTTCGGGACCAACGATAGCGTGTAGCTATTGTAGTTCATCGTTGATCTGAATCACAATCTGATCAGCCGCGATCTGATTTAGAGTTCCGTCACAAGTCGGTTGTAGATTGGTATCTTGAACCCAATTGTGAATCGCGGTGCAACTCTGCTCGACGCCCTACATCTCAAGATCGTCGTGTTAACTTTAGCATCGATTCCACCAGGTGGCGAAGGCTTGGAGCTACGATTCTGCCGTCGGTGGTTCCACGTTGCTGAACGTATTTGAAAACGAAGAGGGGTTCGATGTGTTACCTCACAAAAGACACGTTCAACACTGTTCCGATTCCTGTGGCGAATTATTTGAAGTTGGAGCCCGAGCCGCTTCAGGGCGGCTTTGAGATAGGGCCCTCCATCGATGAGAAACGTCCCTTATTTGACCTAGTGTTTCTCGTGGAGTTCACGGAGAAACAGCATGGTGAGTTGCGTACTTCCCGTCTGAAACAGCCTAACGTGGAGGAATTCTTTAGTTTTGGGACCGACAGCAGCGTACGGGCAGTGACGTTCGTCGTTGATCCGAAGCACCGTCTCGTCCACTGCGATATAATTCGGGCCCCGTCGCCAGACGGCTGTAGATCGGCTTTCCGAACTCAATTCTGAATCACGGTGCGACTTCGCTCGACACCCAACTTATCAAGATACTGTTTGCTATTCGAAAGTAATAGACCCCAAGATGGAGGTGAATACCGGCTTCAAAGATCTGCTCGAGTGTCCGCTCTCGCTCCATAACTCCAAGTCAATCCAGTCGGTACCTCCGCTGAGGCGGTCGAATTCGGCCATAACCAGCCGAACTAACGACCGCCTCACTCCTAACTTAACACGGTCCTCGTTCGCAGAATCAACACTTATACATCGGTACTGCGAATCATCGCACATGATAGAGGGAGTTTCGGTCAGAGACCTCAAAGTGAACGCTGACGAACGAGGTCACCTCGTCGAAGTTTTCCGGAATGACTGGGAGGAGTATAATATTGATCCGGAGATGTCCTATTACTCAATGACCTACCCTGGCGTCGTCAGAGCTTGGCATCGACACCTCGAAGGACAGACCGACCACTTTGCCTGCCCCAAGGGCCGGATCACGGTCGGGATCTATGATGACCGTGAGGCCTCACCCACGGAGGGTGAACTCAATACCTTCGTCATCGGGGAACATAATCAACAGGTGATCCGGATCCCCGGTGATTGCTGGCACGGCTTCAAAGCTATCGGTGACGAGCCCGCGTTCCTCATCAACTACCCAACGAACCTCTACGACTACGACAACCCGGACGAAGAGCGCATCCCCTACGATGACGACCGCATTCCCTACGACTGGAACGCGGAGGTCCACGGATAGGCCGATTTGTTGAGGGGGATGAATTATTTTAAGTGGATAGTGGGATTTCACCCTGTTGATGAAAGGTGTTCTCTTGTCGGGCGGAACCGGGTCGCGACTACGACCGATCACACACACAGGACCGAAACAGCTAGTCCCGGTCGCAAACAGACCAGTACTGGAGTACGCAATCGAGGACCTCAAGGAGGCCGGAATCACCGAAATCGGTGTTATCCTCGGGAACAAGGGCCGCAATGAAATCCAAGAACTCCTCGGCGACGGCTCTGACTACGGCGTCGAGATCACGTATATTGTCCAGGGGAATCCCCTCGGGCTCGCACACGCTGCGGGCTGCGCACGTGACTTCGTCGGCAACGATGACTTTGTGATGTACCTCGGCGACAACATCCTGAAGTCCGGCGTCACCGAACTCGTCGAGAGCTTCCAGGCGGGCGACTACGGCGCGGGGATCGCTCTCCAAGAGGTGGACGATCCCCAAGCGTTCGGGATCGCGGACGTCGATGACGCGGGAAACGTCACACAACTCATCGAGAAGCCCGACGACCCGCCGACAAACCTCGCGCTCATCGGGATGTACGTGTTCTCCCCGACGATCTTCGACGCCATAGATAACCTCGAACCCTCGTGGCGCGGCGAACTCGAGATCACGGACGCCATCCAGGATCTCTTCGAAGACGGCTACGAGATCGACTCCCACGTCGTCACCGGCTGGTGGAAGGACACGGGAAAGCCCGAGGACATCCTCGAAGCGAACCGACTGGTCCTTGAGGACAAGAAACTGAAGACTGCGGGAGTCGTTGAGGACGGCGCAACGACCGACGGCCGCATTGAACTCGCGGAGTCGGCGGTCATAGAGGACGGCGCGGTCGTCCGCGGCCCGGTCTCGATCGCGGAGAATACGACCCTCATGAGCGGGACCTACGTCGGGCCGTACACGTCGGTCGGGGCGGACTCGACGCTCGAAAATATTCACATCGAGAACAGCGTCATCATCGGCGACTCCGAGATCACCGCGAACGGTCGCATCGTCGATAGCCTCCTCGGCCGCGGTGCGAACGTCGGGAGCGCCGACGAACTCCTGCCCGAGGGGCGCCGACTCGTGGTCGGTGAAAACTCCCAGCTCAAACTCTAACGATGCGCATCATCACCCACACCTGTTCGGCCTGTGGCACCGTCGTCGCGGCGAACGAACTCGAAGACAACCGCGTGATGAAGTGTCCGGGACTCGGCTGTCAGGAAGTGCTCCGCTTCGATGACCTCTCTGAAGACGCGCGCGAGCACTTCCTCGACCACCGGGACCGCTACCAGATCTAACGGAACGCCTCCCGGACGGCTTCGACATCCTCGCGGACCGTCGGCTGTGAACGACCGAGCGTCGATTCCACGTGTTCGACATCGAGACAGCTATACGCCGGTCGTGTCGCATCTCGGTTGACATCCTCCATCGACCCTTCGCTAAGAAGATCCTGGTCGGCATTGACGGACTCGGCAATCAACTCCCCGAATTCGTAGGGGGAGATGCACGCCGAACAGGCGACGTGGAAGCATCCGGTGGCGTCCTGCTCGATCAGATCCAGTAGTGTTTCCGCTGCCTGACCGGCACGCGTTGGCGTCACCCACTGATCCGTGAACAACGGCACGGCGTCCCCCGACCGGAGCTGCCTGCAAACCCACGCGGGAAAGCCCGTGAGATCACCAGTACCACGATGGATACCCCAGACGAACGAAAGGCGGGCCACGAGCGGGTCGGTCAGCTTCTCGGCAACGGCCTGCTCGCCCGCTAGCTTTGACTTGCCATACACCTGTATTGGATTCGGTTCCGCCGACTCGGTGTACGGCTTGCGTTCCGTCCCATCGAAGATGTAGTCCGTCGATATGTGAACGAAGGAAACACCGTTACCGTCACACTGAGCGGCCAGCTCACCCGGCGCGTCGCCGTTGAGTTCGTAGGCTTGTTCTGAAATCCGTTCACAGCCGTCAACATTTGTCATCGCAGCACAGTTGACGACGACATCCGGATCGTGTTCGGTAAGAACAGCCTCGAATAAGTCGTGTTCTCGGAGATCGAACTGTGTGAGCGGAATGTCAAATGCTGGCCGCGTCGAATGGTAGGTCCCACAGACGGTCCAGCCGCGTTGCTGACCAGCACGGACTACGTTACTGCCCAGAAGGCCGTTTGCGCCGACGACAAGAAGTCGCATACAATACTGTACCGACAGTACTGTAAATAGGTACTGTGAATGCAGTCACACATGCGAATTCTCGTCACCGGCGGAGCTGGATTCATAGGGTCGAATTTCGTGCAGTACGTCCTTGAGGAACACGAGGACGACGAGGTGGTCACACTGGACGCGCTGACGTACGCGGCCTCGAAGGACAACCTCGCTGGTGTACTCAATAATCCTCGTCACGACTTCGTCGAGGGCGACATCCGCGATCGCGACCTCGTCACTGACCTCGTAAGCGATGTCGACGCAGTTGTCAACTTCGCCGCGGAGTCACACGTCGACCGGTCAATCGACGGTGCCGGACCGTTCGTCTCGACGAACGTTCAAGGGACGCAAGTCCTCCTTGATGCCGCCAACGAGGCGGACATCGATCGCTTCCTCCAGATCTCGACCGACGAAGTGTACGGGCAGATCCTCGACGGGAAGTTCGCCGAAGACGACCCGCTCAACCCCCGGAACCCCTACTCGGCGACGAAGGCGGGTGCGGATCTACTCGCACGGAGTTTCCAGACGACGCACGATCTCCCTGTCCTCATCACACGCACCTGCAACAACTTCGGTCCCCAACAGCACCCCGAGAAACTCATCCCGAAGTTCATCCAGAACGCCGCCGACGGCGAGGCGCTTCCTGTCTACGGCGACGGGTCAAACGTGCGTGAGTGGATATACGTTGAGGACAACTGTCGGGCACTCGATGTGGTTCTCCGAAACGGTACCATCGGCGAAATCTACAACATCGGAAGCGACGCAGAGAAAACGAACCTCAAAGTCACCGAGACGATTCTGGACGCCGTCGGCGCAGACGACGACCTGATCGAGTTTGTGGACGACCGCGCTGGCCATGACCAGCGCTACGCACTCAATACCGAGAAAATAGAAGCACTTGGCTGGGAACCCGAATACACGTTCGAAGAGGGCCTCGAACGAACCGTCGAGTACTACTTGGAGTGACGATTTCCGCCGAGGAGAAGCCGATCCCGTAGGCCGAGTGGAGGACAATCGTGGAGAACGTCCCACTCGTTTCTGTTGGCCTCGTCTTTGAACATAATGGCGGTCTTCTCTTGGGCACACGCGAAAACGAGCCCGCCAAAGTGGTTTGTTCCCGGGGGAACAGTACTGAAGAACGAACCCCGGACTGAGGCTGTCCACTGCGTCGCCAACGAAGAACTCGGGGAATCAGTTGTCGTCGTCGACTGCCTCGGAATCTACGAACACTTCTACGATTCTTCCGAGGTTAAGGATGTAGACTCAAAACACGACGTGTCGACCGCGTATCACTGTCGTCTCAAACGAGATCCTTCGGATTTCGATGGTGACGGTCAACACAGTGAATTTGGTGTATTTCGTCCGCCGTTCAACGACCTCCACCCGTATGTGAAACGGTATCTCAACGAACTCTAGTTTCGTATCCCTCACTTTCTGAATCAGCGAATCTCTCCGAAATATAAATAGTGCGCTCTTGTGGGGTAGATTGTTGGTAACGATTTTATAGCTCGATCCAGATAAGCACCCTCTCTTCCATCGACCGTTATCGCCTCTATTCTGGAGAGTCGTATCGTTGAGTCCAATCATAACAAAATCGCCAACCATCTCTCTACTATCAATGGTCTACACAAGAGCGTGGAACTAATCCACCGGCGAACCTCCAGTACCGATCGTCATATCTGCTCACCCGAGAGGGCCAGTATCCAAATTCTTCGAGAACCTGCTCGAGTTCTGCGGGAACACAAGGACAGTTGTGATTTTCTCCGCCTTCGTCGACGCGTTGGTATGCTAGGTCAGTCCCTCCAACCGGGCTTCGAGTTCTTCAAGACGTTCACCCCGCTCGGCGATTCGCTGGCGAAACGTCCGACCAGTTGCTGGAAACTCATTGACGGTCGCTACTTTGCCATTCAGCATCGCCCGTACCGTTCCTTTCAACAGGGGGGTATCTTGATCCGTCGTTGTCTGGAGTTCCGTCTGTAGTTCGTCGAGTTGGCGTTCTATTTCCCCGATACGCTCGCGAAGCGCGTCCACATCATTCAGGCTGTCAATGACTCCACTTCCTCAAGGAAATATCGTAGACCAGCCCACAACTACCTGATGAGCTTTTCCGATGGCTTTTTGTTCTGTTATAGTAACTCGTATTATGAGTAAACATGACCATTCTCATCACTGGCGCCGACGGTTACGTCGGCTGGCCCACGAGTCTCCGTACCGCCTCCCAAACCGACGGCCGCGTCCTCCTTGTCGATAACTTCGCGCGTAGAGATTGGGTTGACGAGGTTGGCTCCGTCTCCGCCACCCCCGTCCACCCAATAGAAACTCGCCTCGAAGCCGCCGAACAAACACACGGCCTCACGAATCTCTCGTTTGTTGAGGGCGACCTCACGAACAAGGCTTTCGTCAACGAACTCCTCAACGTTCACGAACCCGACACGATCGTCCACACGGCCGCCCAACCCTCGGCCCCCTACTCCCAGATCAACGGCGAGCGCGCGAACTACACCCAGCACAACAACCTCCAGGCGACCCGCAACCTCCTCTGGGGCCTTGAAGAACACGGCCTCACGGACACACACTTCATCGAGACGACAACCACGGGCGTCTACGGGGCCCCCGAATTCCCCATCCCAGAAGGCGGCGCGACGATGGAGAACCAGAGCGAACAAGACGATGTCCCCTTCCCTGCGATGGCGGGTTCGTGGTACCACCTCACCAAGTCCCACGACGCAGCGAACATGCGACTCGCCCACCAGCAGTTCGACATCCCCGTCAGCGACGTTCGCACCGCCATCGTCTACGGCACCCAAACGGAGGAAACCCGCGCGGACGACCGCCTGAACACGCGCTTCGACTTCGACTACTACTTCGGGACAGTCGGCCATCGATTCGCCGCTCAAGCCGTTGCCGGCTACCCGGTCACCGTCTACGGCAAGGGCGAACAGCGAAAACCCTTCATTAGCCTCGAAGACGCCGTAGAGGGCCTCGCCCAGCTCGCGCTCGCCGACCCAGACAACCGCCCGGACGACCTCGTCGTCTACAATCAAGTCACGCGGGCAATCAGCATCGTCGAGATCGCGAACACCATCGCGGACGTCGGCGACGACTACGCCCTCGACGTCGACGTCGAGCACTTCGAGAATCCGCGCGATGAAGACGAAACTCACAAGATGGAGATCGAAAAAGAACGCTACATGGACTTAATCGGGGAACAAGCCCAGGACTTCGAGGCCGGCATCCAAGACGTCCTGGACACACTCACCGAGCACGCGGACGTCATCAAAGCCCACGAGGACCGCTTCCTCCCGGGCGTACTCGAAGACCGCCTCGACGACTAACCACCACCAGCCACCCCCCTGATTCGAGTGGGGTGCGTATCGAAGGGTTTACCCTCGTATTTATCTCTTGTACGTGATATGCGCGTGTTAGTGACGGGGGGCTGTGGCTACATCGGCAGTGCGTTGCTCCCACAGTTGCTCGCGGAAGCCGACACCGACGTCGAGCACGTCACGGTCCTCGACAATCTCTCCGCCGGCACCCCACGCAACCTCATGGGTGTCGGACTCGGGACGACCGACCGCCTGGACTTCCAGCGGGGCGACGTCCGCGAGTACGGCGACGTCGAAAACGCCATGCGTAACACGGACACCGTCATCCACCTGGCGGCCATTACGGGCGCTGACAGCACCCACGAGCGCCGCGAGGAAACGTTCGACGTCAACTACGAGGGCACGGAGAACGTCGTGCGCGCCGCCGGCAAACTCGGCGTCGAGAACGTCGTATTCGCGTCCTCGTGCAACCTCTACGGGAGAGCGTCCAGCACCGACATCGACGAGACGGTCGACCCCGACCCGTTGAATCCGTATGCGGAAGCAAAATACGACGCCGAAACCCGCGTCCGTGAGGCCCAAAACGAGTACGGCTTCAACGCCACCGCACTCCGCATGAGCACGAACTACGGCTACTCGCCGGGCGTCCGCTTCAACCTCGTCGTGAACTACTTCGTGTTCCGCGCGCTCACCGACCGCCCGCTGACCGTCTACGGCGACGGCAGCAACTGGCGGCCCTTCATCCACGTCCGGGACGCCGCCCGCGCGTACAAACACGCCGCCCTCAATCCCGAGTCGTGGACCGAGGACGTTTACAACGTGGGGTCGAACGACCAGAACTACCAGGTCGAAACAATCGCCGATGTGGTTCAGGACGAACTCAACAACGGCCTCGAGATCACGTATCTTCGCGACGAACATCCGGGCCCGTCCTACCACGTGAACTTCGACCGGCTCGCCGACACCGGCTTCGAACCACAGCATACGCTCCGCGCGGGTATTCGAGAACTCGCCGACAAATTCACTACTACCAGCCAGCTCCCACCCACACCCACTACCGATCCTGCATGACTAACACCAGCGTAGACACTGACGAGCCGCCACAGATTGCAATCACGGGCGCCGCCGGCTACATCGGCAGCCGCGTCGTCAAACTCCTCACCGACAAGCACCCCGACTGGGAGTACGTCGCCCTGGACAACTTCTACCTCGGCGACGTCCGCGAAATCAACGATATCCACGTCCAGCACGTCGACGTCCGAAACCGGAGTGCACTCGAGGACGCCCTCGCGGGCTCGGACGTGGTCCTCCACCTCGCCGCGGTTAGTGGGGTTGATGACTGTCAGCAGAACCAGGATCTCGCGTACGACGTGAACGTCACTGGGACGAATAACGTCGCGTGGTTCTGTCGGAAAACCGGCGCCGGCCTTGTCTTCCCGTTCAGCATGGCCGTCCTCGGCGATCCCCAAGACTTCCCGATTACGGTTGACGACCCCCGTGACCCCTTCAATTGGTACGGCCGGGCGAAACTCCTGGGCGAACGCGCAATCGAGTCCTTCGCCGAGGACGCGTTCCCCGCGCATCTCTTCCTGAAATCGAATCTCTACGGCGAACACGAACTCAACGGCCGTCGCGTCTCAAAGGGCACCGTCATTAATTTCTTCGTGAGTCGCGCTATCAGCGGCGAACCCCTTACCGTGTACGAGCCAGGGTCGCAATCCCGGAACTACGTTCACGTCGACGATGTCGCGCGCGCCTACGTCCACAGTACCGAGCGCCTCCTCGACCAAGTCGCCGACGGCCAGACTGGCGTCGAGAAGTACGAGATCGCGTCCGGGGAAGACCCGAGCGTGCAGGCCGTTGCTGAAACGGTTCAACGCCTCGCTGCTGAAGAGCGCGACCAGGACGTTGAGGTGAAACTCGTCGAGAATCCCCGTGGCGACGACGAAACGCTCGTCCAGGACTTCGCCGTCGACACCAGCAAAGCCCAATCCGTCCTCGGTTGGGAACCCCGGCATACCGTCGAGGCCTCGATTCGCGGGCTGCTGCGTGACGCTGCCAGCACCTCGGATTAAGCCACTATACACCCTCCAGTGAAGGCTCCCACGTTAGATGGTGTCGGCGGCGGGATAGCTGTCGGTGCTTTCGTACGTCCAGATTAGCTCGAAGTAGCGTTCGAGGCCGGCAACGAATGAGCCGTTCTTGGTGACTGCTGCTTGTCGCTTGTGGAGGGGGATGTTTTTCTCTTCGACGAGCATGATGGCCTCGCCCTGGTCGTAGTCCATGCTCGGGTCGATGATCGTCCCCCGCCACGGAAGCAGGTTCTCGCTGAATCGCGTCTTGATGCCGGGATACGCGTCGTGGATGTACTCGACGATTTCGCGTTGGATCGGTTGGTTGTTTGTCGTGAGCTTCGATGGATGTAGGAACAGGATGCGAACGGCGGCTCCCGCTTCGATGGCGGCCTCTAGTGTGGGTTCGACGGCGTCGATGTATTCGAAACTCTTGGTGATGATGTCGATGTGGGCGTCTGCGTCGCGGTAGAGGCGTCGTGTTTCTTCCTCGCTTGCGTCGCCAACGTCGACCACGTAGAACAACTCTTCCGTTGGTGTGACTGCCTCACTGGCGGACTCGTACAACGGCTGGAACGCGTCAAGGAAGTCATCACGTATCTTGTCGAGTTCGTGTTGGTAGGTTTCGAAGTTCTGGCGGCGGGCTTCAATCGCCCGGTCGAGAATCTCCGTGGGTGGTTTCGGCTGGTACATCTTTGGACGGCCGGGGATAATCTTGAGGTAGCCGTCGTCGGCGAGTGAGTCGAGTACCCCATAGATGCGGGCCTTTGGGATGCCAGTCGCTTCCGAGAGGTCCGGCGCGGTCGTCTGTCCGAGCATGAGAAGGGTTTCGAGGGCTTGTTCCTCGTACTCGGTGAGCTCGAGCGCCGTGAGTAATTCTGACGGGTCCGTACTCATTGGTCACTCCTCGGGTGTGTGCACGAATAAAACGTCGTGCTTGTAGAGATCGCTGAATGGGTTAGGACACCGGTACTTTGATGTGATATGGCTCCAATTCGTTACTCAGACGATGAGTAACCGCAAGCGCGATGACGCCGAACACCTCCACGACCTGGAGGATGGGGCCGGCTGCACCGAAATCTGGGAAAAACTCAGCGAAAACCGCACACAGAACGCAGACGACTAACCCCACCACACCCTCCACATATCTCTCTTCCACTCGATTCTCCTCGAAAATATTGCTCACTCACGAAGTAAGTCAGCAGACGACTCCAAATTACTTGCGTCAGGCTCACGAATCAATAGCGGTCTGCGTGACGTAGGACTTGCAACCGAAAATTCTGCGTAACAGTCCGGACAGACGAGGGAAAACGAGTCCGTACGAACCTTAACCGCTCCTTGAACAATGGATTCACACGCCGGACATCGTTCACTCATACTACAGACCACGTAATTCACACCCTTCGTTATAATCTTCATATCACTCTGGAACCGTCTAGCCAGGAACTCGGCTTCGCCCGCCATCACCACGTTTACCACAACCCCCGCGGAACCCAGGAACAATGGATTCACGTCGGGCACGAGCACTTGGAATCCTGGTACTCGTATGCCTGCTAGCCGGGATGTTCGTGTGGGCTGGCTCTATTACTCCACACCCAGCAGAAAACCGATATCCCGGGAACACGGAACTTCTCGAAGACTACGAGGCCTATATCGGCGACCCCGTCCAGATTAGCGGCCCGGTTGTCCACACAGAGCCAGTCATCATACGGATTTCAAACAGCCACGAATCCCGCGAGATAAACGTCCAGAACTTCCACCCGTCTGTGAGTGTAGGTGAACGCATCGTTGTTTTTGGTACTGTTGGCGACGACAATACGCTTGACAGCGATAACGCAGTTGTCCGCGAGCCGTGGGAAGCCAAGTACATGTATCTCGTTTCCTTCGTGGGCGGGCTCTGGGTGCTGGCACGCCTGGTGAATGGCTGGAAGATCAACACTGATCGCTGGTCAGTCGAGCCACGAGACACCCCACGCTTCTCATGGGGAGGAGGCGAGGATGCCTGACTTGCTCACCCACGTCCTCGTCGGGTACATTCTCGGGACACTCTTTGCGAGGCGAGTCAGCGGGAAGCCAGCAGCAACGACGACAGTCGTGATGCTCGGCGCACTCCTCCCGGACCTCACAAAAATTCAGATCGTTGTCCCGAGCTCTCGAATGGAAGTCCTTCTGGGAGTACCGTTCGCGTGGCATACACTCCACACCCTCGGCGGCGTTCTCCTCACAGCAGGCATCGGCGCGCTCCTCGTTAACCCAACCAATCGGCGGCGAGTGCTCGGCCTCCTCCTCGCAGGGGCCACCTCACATCTGGTTCTCGATTCGTTTCTCCTCAAGCCATCGGGCTATGCCTCACCAATGTGGTGGCCCTTCATCACAACCGGGTTGCCGACACCCGGTTTGTACGTAAGCTACGACTGGTGGCCCACCCTAGTTGCTGGCGTCCTCGCACTAATTGTGTTTCTCCGAACAAGCCAGCGAATATCCGAGCATCAGTGAGAACCCCATCTACGAAGATTTGTCGACCGCTCCCACCAACTACGACGTACTCCGACCGACCGTAATGGAGCATCCGTGGTGAAGCCGTAGCTTTCGGCACGGAATTCTCCCCCTCGATATACTGTGGTGAGTCCAGAAAACCGGCTACTGGGGTTCGTCACCGGTACTGATGTAAGGTTGGTGGTGGCCGCAGGGGTATGCGATGCTGGTTGCTGGGCCACGCGTAGTCGTGTGTAGGATTCGGTGGCCGCAGACCGAGCAGGTTCTCTGAGGATTGTTCTCGTCGTCGTGTGAGCGCATGTCGGGGGGTGGGTCTGGCATTTGGGGCGGCTGAGAGGGACTTTCGAGAGATTGTGTTGTCTTGAGAGTGGGCGAGTCGGTTGGCGGTGGTAGTACTGAGTGCTGCCCGCGATTAGCACTTATTTGCAGTTTCAGCAACCCCCCTCCTAACCCCACTACCACACTAATCGGAACGCATTCAAGCTGTACCCCTCAGCGGGGCCAGTCTGGAGTGCTCAGTGCGCTTTCGCTTGCCTACAGTTCCCGCAACACCTCTTGAGAATGTGTCAAGTCAATCGAGAGCGTTCGAGGTGTGTTCGCCGGCGCCGAGCACACTGAGCGTCTCCCCGAATGCTGGTCCGGGCCGAAGGATATCGCTGTCGTTGCTCACCCTCGTGATTACGCCAGCCTCCTCGAGTGGCGGGAGGTGAGAGCGTTTCAGATTCGTGCGGACGTTCGTCACCTTGCGAGTCGGAACCGAGTGCTGTTCGCCCTCGGCCTCGAGACTACAGATGATTTCGGCGAGTTGGCGCAGTGACACCTGCTTTCGGGGACTCATCGCGAGCGTGTAGACAACAGCGCGCCGGCGGCGCCGACTCAACAGAAAGAAGACATTCTGCGTCCGGTCAGGAAATCTCCCGTCGACACCGGATCCCTCATCAGAATTGTCAGTCATCGCCGTCCTCCGTGTTGGTGAAGACGGCGACGTCGAGATCGGTGACGGGATCGCGGCCCTGGACGTGCCACGTGCAGCCAGTCCACTCATCAGTGTACCGCCACGAACCATCGTGGTCGTTCCGCGACTCGTAGCGAATGCGGTATCGGACAACACCAGTGGTGAACTGGATCTCGAAGCGCTGGTACTGGTCGTCGACACGAGGATCACAGTACTCTCTATAGGCGCGATACAACTCGGAGAGCGCAACTACTTGCGTCGGTTGGTCTCGGTCTCTCAATCTCATTGTGAATCGGGCCAGGTATGCACCCAGCCCTCACCCCAAACGGGGGCTAGAAACCAGTCCACAGCACAACCCTAAACGCACAACCGAGAGTCTACACCCGTTACTCAAGTGAGTATCCAAAGGCAGTCTGTCAGTTATCGTCGAGTCTAGCGGTTGGTCAACTACCCCACCCTACTTCGCTCACCCTGAGGGGTTCGCTCGTGGAGGGTGGGGCTTGTCCATGAACTCGGCCTCGAACTCATCCGGGTAGGCGGTAAATCCGCCATTCGGCGTCACCGTTCCAGACTGTAGGGCAAGCTGACTGTTGCCCGTCCGCCGAGACGACTGTTGGCCCCGACGGACATACCGCAATCCGATGTTCTTCGCCGCGTTGTAGTCTGCGTTCGCTTCCGACTCGCACTTCTGACAGCAGAAATCGCTTCGATTCGGGCGGTTTTCGTCAGCCGTGAATCCACACTCGGCGCACCGTTTCGACGTGTACGCCGACCCGACTTGCTTCACCGAGACGCCGACCGCTTCGGCTTTGTATTCTACCTGCTCGTAGAGCGTTCGGAACGCCCACTTGTGCCCCCACGACGCACCCGTGTGGTCGCGAATGTGGGTCAGGTCTTCGAATGCGATCACGTCGCACTCGTATCGAAGTGCTTCGTCTACGATAGCATTCGACGCTCGGTGGAGTACGTCGCGGACGTAGCGAAGTTCACGGCCACTCGACTGGAGGAGTGTTCGGTGGGAGCTTCGCGTGCCAGTCTGTTGGAGTCCGGCGCGTACCTTCTCGAACTCGCGGAGGTTGTGGGTGAGTTCCCGCCCGCTGACGAAGGTGGCGGTACTGGTGACGGCGAGGTTTTCGATACCGAGGTCGACCCCGAGGACCGTTCCGTCCTCGGCGGTGTTGCGCTCGGTATCGGTCTTGTGGCGGCGGAAGCCGATGTGCAAGAAGTAGTCGCCGTCAGCGGCAGTGAGCGTGCTTTCCGTGACGCTCCACTCCTCAGAGTCGAGGTACTGCCGTTGGTAGCCATCGTCGGCGTCAGGTAAAGCAAGGTCACATCGGACGCGGCTCTCTGTGGTGGAGAGCGACACCGTTTCGTCGTCAAACAGCGTCATGGTCCGGGTATCGTACTTCACCGTGGGTGCGGTGAACGTGGGTTTGCTGACCGTTTTGCCGTTCGAGCGGCGTTCGGTACAGCCAGTGATGGCTTGTGCGGCTTGGTGAGTGGCGAGAATCGCGTGCTGACTCCCGAGGTCGGTTTCCTCGCGCACGGTGTCGTAGGCCAAGGGTTGTACGTCGCTCTTGGCGTTGCACTTGCCCCACGCCATGTCGGTGGCGATCTGGCAACCACGCTTCCACTCGGAGATAGTTTCCTCAAGCAACTCGCGTTGCTCGCCATCTACCGAGAGGCGGGTGATTGCCGTCCGACGCACGTAGTCGTCTGCCACGTGTTCAATGTAAATGGGTGACTACTTATAGAGCGGTGTTTGTGACAGATACGAACGCGCTCCTCCCCTCCCTACGGTCGCTCCTTGAGGAAGGGGACTCCGCGCTACCGTTTCAGTTGAAGCCAGACCGGTCAGTAACGGGTATCCACATTATTGACTGATTCCAATAGAGGGGAGTTGTCGATAGTTCTCAACTATGGGCCACCGCTCCTCACCGATTAATAGTGCCCGAGAACACCCCGTTTGCGTGCTTCGGCTGTCCCAACCCGGAAGACCAATAATCCGATCGCAAGGTAGACAACTGACTGCCCGACCAGTAGCCCAAGGTCGAATACCGGAAGTTCCCATACGCGGAGTCCATCCGTCATCACTCGTTGCAATACGTGACTCCCCAGCGACATTGGAAGCAGCTTCAACAGGGCATAGTCTTGGACTGGCAGGGCAATCAGGCCTGCAAACGATAGTTGGATCAGCGGAAACACCTTCTCAATCTGCTTGTAGACGAGCGCCGCCCCACCGAAGACGAATCCGAGGCCGACCACCGGGAGCAGCGTCAACACACCGACCACGACGACTGAGAGGGGTGCAATTGTAAGCCACGTCCCTGTCGTCGCCATCATCAACACCAGGAGGACCATACCGGTAGCGAACGTTCCCAAGAGGTTGACCACGGTCTTCATCGCAACTACCTCTGTGAAGCCGAACGGGGACATCGATAACTGTTCGAGCGTTCCCCACTGCGCCTCATCAGTCAGGTCGTGCGTGAGATCGGCGTATGCCGACACTGCCATCGTGAAGAGGAAATACCCGACAACGAGCGGTCCCACTGATCGGGAAATCAACTCTTCTGCCACAAACTGCCCGCCGAAGAATATGAGCGCGAAAAACACGTACAGGGTCACGAATCCCACTACTGTATTCACGAGATAGCGACGCGAGAGCGTCACTGATTTGCTCGCGATCACGCGAAACAGGATGAGGTGCCGATTCATGTCTCCGTCTCCTCCGGTGACACTGACTCAGCTGTGGTCAGCTCAACGAAGACGTCTTCCAGATCAGGCTCGATTTCGGTGACCGACCTGATAGTCGCCTCTGCGGTCTGAAGGATCTCGACACACTCGTAGAACTCCTCGCTGCCTGCAAGCGCGATTTTGAACTCCGCGGAGTCAGTGTCGGTCCGCCAGTTGAGTAGCTTGAAGCGGGTGTCGAGTTGCTCCCGGAGGTGCGCTGGCGGGTTCCCGGCAAGTTGGACGCGGTAGGATTGGGATTGGAACACGTCGAGTAAGTTGTCGACGGAATCGTCAGCGACGATGTCGCCGTCACTGAGAACGATCACGCGGTCGCAGACGGCTTCGATGACATCCATGTCGTGGCTCGTAATCACGATCGTTTTGTCCTCTTCCTGGGCGAGGCGTTGCAATTCGGTTTGGAGGTCACGGGTCGTTTCGACGTCGAGGCCGAGCATCGGTTCGTCGAGGAAGAGGACGGGCGTTTCGCGGGCGAGGGTGGTGCCGAGCGCGACTTTCTGCTTCATGCCACGCGAGAGATTCTTGGCGGGTTCGTCTGCCTTTGCGGTGAGTCCGAGCGTGTCGATGATCGCCTCGTGTCTGTCGCCGCGTGTCCGTGGATCGATGCCATGGAGGCCAGCGAAGAACGCGAGATTTTCGCGTACGCTCAACCGCCAATAGACGTTGCGTGCGCCTTCGAGGACAGCACTCACGTAGTTGTATGCCCGGGAACGCGCCTCATGCACAGGGACGCCGTGAATAGAAACATCGCCACGAGTGGGAGTGACGAGTCCGAGAACAGTTTTGACGGTTGTCGTTTTCCCAGCGCCGTTTGGGCCGAGAAGTCCGACAATTTGTCCGGACTGAATATCAAATGAAATGTCATCAACGGCTGTGACCCGTCCCGTTTCCCCGGTATAGCGTTTTGTGAGGGCCGAGACCGAAACAACGGCGTCGTGTTCTGGAGGACCGGTTGTGCGGGGACACATCGTTTGGGGCTATTTTTCGGTGGGCGGTCTTAAGCGTACACAACATGAGAAAAGAACTCACTCCGAATCTCTGACCGATACAGCCATGGGTCCGTCAATTTCTGTCAGCCACGAGAGACCCTTATTCACAGCACTGATTCGCTCACGTGAACCGTGCCACAGTTGCTGGAAGTACGACTCGCCGCTGAAGCACGATTCGAGTAAGCCGCCTCCCTGCCCAGCGACCACCAGACACCGCTCGCCGAACAGCTTTACCAACTCGCCTTCGAATCCACTGTTTCTGACGGTACGCAGTTCACGTCTCAGGACATCACCGGCGACCGCCACCGCGTCACCAACCCCTTCGCTCACACGAGCGTAGTACGCCCGGTGTCTCCACCCAGAAATCGAGTCCGACCCCGCACCGTATCGGTTCCTCAATTCGTTCGCCACCAAGACAGGCCAACTGGGCCCCTGCGGAATCCAACCAACGCGATCTCGAGGGGTACGACGGGCCAAGGTTCGTCTACCTCACCAGCCACGTCATCCCGGATACCCGCGAGACCGTCCGTACGAAACTCCGTCAGGACGCGGCTCGCTGGAACGCGGAGATGGACTACCGGGTTGTGAAACCGACCTTCACGCCGTTAACGAACACCGACCAGGATGCCGTTCGCGCGTTGGTTCGGTTCTGGGCGGTCGCGCGCTCCAACGCGTGAGTGTTGGCGGATCTGCTTTTCAACCTGGGTCGGGGATGGGATCTGAATGACGATTACTTGATGCGGTCGAAGCCGTTCGGGCGAAAGATTGCCAAGGTGGATTACGGGTGGCAACGCTTGCTTTTCTCGGGGTCTCCTCATTCGTGAGCGGCAGCACTGTCGTTCGCCTTCGCATTCATCAGGACCAACCAGCTCCTCGTCAAGTTCGTGTGGACTGGTTCTTTAGAATAGGGTAGGGTTAGACGGATCCGGTGTTGTACGAATGAATTATTGTCACGGAGTGTGAATTAGTGGCCAAGATGGTCTGTTCTCTCGACGAGCCCTTTCCGATCAAACCAGAGACGGCGGACTACGAGGTACTTCGTGTGCTCGTCACCGATTACGAGGCCGGAGCCACACCCGCGGAAATCGCAGCCAACACTGAACTTAGTACCTCACGTGCGGCAGAATCGCTGGGAGCGCTCTCGACGTCAGCACTCATTAACCAGGAGGATGGAGTCTATTACGTCAATCCGTATCAAGCTGACCGGTTGAAGCGGCGACTCGAATCAGTGGATGCAGTCGAGCAACTTTTCGATTCGACTCCAGACGACGATGTCTACGCCGAACCAGGATGGGACGATCAAGTATCAAGCATCGGCATGGAGGACGATTCAGACACCGTTGACTCGCGATCCTCAAGAACTGTTGAGGAAGACGCTGAGGGTCTCGTCGCAGAAATCGAAGAACAAAACTCAACCGGCTAGATGCTCTCGTCCACAGGAAGGTACTAGGAAGCACCCTATCAGGTGTCAACGGACCTACTTACTCGATGGTGGCTAGCAGACACTCGCTATGTTGAGTGTGGGACTTTTCCGTGGCGGTCACCTCTGCCTCTTGTTCAAAGTACGAGATGAATCCTCAATTCGGTTTCCTGGTCCCGGAGCCTTGGGAGAGTTAACTGTCAGTTGCCCACCGTGAGTCGGGAAGCCCGCGACGGACAACCCACTATTCACCATACCTCAACGCATTTTGACAACCCCTTGGGCCTGAGGACGGAGGAGGATGTCACTGCCAGTGGTAAAATACACTGACGACGATGACAACGAAGCCAGTTGAAAGGGCTCCCCACGCAAGCGCTGCGCTTCCAATCGAAAGTGTGGGTGGAGCTGAGAGTCTAAGCAATACGAGCGTTAGCAGTGTCAGGCTCAATCCGACCACGAGCGCAGAGAGCCAAAGACGCTCAAACGCTAGGTACTGAAACCGTGATTCTTCAGCGTCATTCGCTCTTGGACTTGATGAGTGTTCGGACCCGTCACTGCTAGAATCTGGTTCAGGTACTGTCGCGTCAGTCGTCGACTCAGTGGAGAGGTTCAGTGAGTTCGACAGCCAGTACTGGTGGGGTTCTCGACTCGTATCGCGATCCAGAATGCCGGCTTCGACGAGATCGGTTAACGCCGGGTGGCTTGATGATTTCGCGGGGTCGATAGCAGTGTGGTCTTGGAGATCGGCTTCGACTTCGTGACGAGTGAGCGCTCGGGGTGGACTATCCGCCTCGTTACGAACGAATACTCTCGCGTACGTCCACCGTGAGTGCTTCCGCAGTTGGTCAAAACCCGCTTCGGAGAGTGCCTCGTGAAGTTCGTCGGGTAGCGCCTCGGTGTCGTTTCGACTGGCCATCATCTGGCGTTTCTGTTGGTTTCAAATTCCCGATGCAAGATAATTCCATCGCGATTCCCCGGCAAACTCGACCTAGGATATAAATTCACTGGCTGATTGGATAGTGGGTTCCGCAGCCGAACGGTCGTTCGACGCTCGAACGCGCGTCTGCTCGACATCGCTCCCTAATAGCACTCCGTGAGGGGGCTACACCGTCGCCAATGACAGACAACCAAGCAGGTCCAAACCACCGCTCGCTTTCAGCGGCGTATCGGCAAGCGGGCTATACAATCACAGACGCCCCAGGTTTCCAGCGGGCTGACGCCGCCACCCTGTGGGTGGCTCGTGATGACCAGCCAATTGCTGTCGTCGCGTCTCTACGCAACCCTACGAAACCGGGTGTACTCCTCAGGAACGTCGATCAACTCAGCCGGCACGCACGCATCCATCTCGTAACCGGCTCACCGGGGATAGCTAGCCGCGTCCGAGAGCTCCTCCGGAACCCGGTTCGAAGGCGGACCGACTGCGGTGTCGAGTGTTTCCTCCATCCAGCACAGTTCGTCCTCGATGGCTCTCGACTCGCCGTCTCCGAGCCCCACGTCTGGATTGCAACGACCGATGAACAGTCACCGCCTGACGGGACTGTGCTCTCAGCCACATTGAGACTCGCGAACGCATCTGAAAGTGAGACTGAGCCATCGAATCCGGCGGCCAGATCCATCAAAAAACGCCCCGGATACGAGTCGACGGTCACCGAACTGGAGAGCACCGAAACACTCCCGGAGTCATCGTATCTGGTACGGAAACCGGTTATTACTGATCAACCGGGGGACGGTCACGGTGTCGTCGTCGCTGTCCTCAGTGATAGCGGACTCACTGCGGACAACCCCGCGCGGAATCGCGCTCCGGAGTCGCTTGGGCAGGAGACGAAGCCCCCGCGGGTTCTGGGAGACGAGCCCTGGGCGATGTCCGCCCCACCGGCGTTGGCGGTCACTCGACTCCATCTCGTTGCTCAACGCGAGTGGGAGGACAGGTAGTTCATAATCCATGTCAATTCAACCGCAGCAGCTTGACGCATACCAGGACCCAGACAGCGAAGACAGTGAGGACTCCGAGGAACTTCCGGCGCCGTCGAATGTTCCGGCTAGTCCGACGATGGTGCGGAGCCTGCAGGGTGGTCCAAAACAGCGCCAGAACGCGATTCGGATCCGGCTGCCGCGCGACCCTGCGAAACGTGAGGAGCTCCCCGAGGACATCCATGGGGTGTTGCTGTGGGTTATTAGCGACGTGTGTGGTGAAAGCTGTATCGCGGGCGTCGAAGTTCTCATGTTCCCGGGCCCGTATGGACTTGAGTTCGTGCTCCATCCGCGGCCATCAGTACTCGATGGTCGGAGCGATACCCAATCGACGCTCGATTCGTTCACGAAAAAGATCTACTCGCGGCCGGTGAGTAACCTCAAGCAGTCGGTCAAGCGCCGCTATCCAAGTTCGGTAACCGCCGAGATCGGGCATCTCGACCTTGAACCCGTCGGGATTACCGATGTGACGACGACGCGATTGTACTCGCTGAAAGACGGGAACCGGATGACGCCGGGTAACAGCAAAGCGAACCCACTTGCTGTGCTGTTCGATGCGTTCCGGCAGGCCCACGACCCGTTCATCTACCAGGTCATCATCAGTGGCGAGGATGGCGGGTACAGTCTGTGCGTCCGGTGTGCGACGTACCGGCCGAAGGACAACTACGTCAGTGACCGCGAGTTCGCGAAACTCGTTGAACGCGGGAAGCCATCGGATCTCGCCCACGTCTTCGGTGACGGCAACCTCGTCTCGAATCACGATGCGGCGCTGGCGGCCCCCTACTGGAAGACGAGTTACACCGAACACGTCGACGGAAACGACTCGTATCGAGCGAGCTACAGCTACGAAAAAGAGACGCCGTATAAGGGCAAACAGCAAGTCCGACGTGAAGCCGACACGATCAAAGACGTCGTTCTCGGGCAGACTGCACACCGACGGCTCATGAGTGGTGACACGACCACCGAGTTCATCCTCAAAGACGAATTCAACCGATACGGGTGGATCCCAGCGCTAGAAGCCCAGCTCAAACCCTTCGTCCGAACGGTAACGCTACGGTGGAAGACGAACCCGTGGCGTGACGTCCGCGGACGCGACCCACCGGAGTTCAATTCGATTGAACCAATCGAGATCGAAACCCCAGCCGAGTTTGGACTCGGCGAAGGCCGAGAGGATACCCCGTCCGATGAGACCGGTGTTGAAAACGAGGGCGGACCCGTCCACCGCTCGCTCGGACAGTTCGCCCGGCGAGTCTTCAGCGAAGGCGGGGACGATATCGAAGAAGTCGACCAGACCACCGATACCCTCCCAGATAACCGCATCACAACCAACGGCACCATCAAGACACTCGGCATCCAGGTTGACTCGGATATTGTCGCCGTTGAGCCTGAAAGCAAAAACGCCACGAAGGCGGCGAACACGCTGCGCAACGCTGAACGAGCGATGGCTGCCGGCCGGCACGTCATCTTCGTGTACAACCAATCGAACGTCGAACTTGGGTACAAGCATCTCGACGAGCCGTACAAGAAACGCCTCGAGGACCGAATCGAGTTGTACAATGGAACCGACCGCGTGCAGGCTGTCGACGGGCGGTATCTTGTCCGGCGCGGCGACGGCAACACGACCTACGAGCTCAAATCACGGACGCTCATCGTTTGCGACGACCACGGCGAACTGGCCCGTGGTCCAGCAACCGACGATGTCGCCAGCTTCGAGTGGCCGATCGTTGGGACTGGTGACGAAGCAGCAACGAGCACTGAGGAACTGCCGGCCGAGCGGTGTGGGTACTATCGGAAGACCGATGACGGTACTCACCGCATTGAGACCGCGGACGGGACGGCGATTACGACGTACAGTGAAAAGCAGGCGTTTCTCGCTGACTGGACGTGGATTCGTGAACCGCACGTGCCGGTGGCGCTCAGTTACCTGCACGCGGTGACGGTCACGTACCGCGACGAGCAGACGAATCAACTCGAGGTTTACGACCCATCCCCGGACTGGGAGACGAACGACCGGACGGACACCCAGGAAGCCGGTGTCGAAGCCTTCCATGACACGTTCATCATCGAGCGGGATGGCCCGGAGTTGACCTACGATGACTTAGAAGCCGCGTTCACGCCGTGGTTCGAGGGGCACTCGCAGTTCGATGCGCCGATCAGGTCAGTCATGGGCGGCCACCACCCAAAACCGTTCAAGCAGGCGAAAACGAGCGGCACGGGCAACGATTACCGCTACTTCGACGGGTACGACTGGCTGTTCGCCCCCAGCCTCGACTCACCGCATCAAGCAAGCCCGCCCGCCGACTACGACCCAGACACAGACTCGGACTCGGAATCCGAGCCTGAATAGCGACATCCCACCCCGAGGCTGTCACCTGCATTGTCTCCCCTACTCTCGTGAGTTCCACACCAACCACCAGCGACCCAATCCTGTTCGACGATTCCCAGCTATGACTGAACCACCCCACGATACTTGGCAAGCACTTGAATTCATTCGTGATCCGCGAGCATCGCGGCCGCGACACGCGAGCCCGCTGCACAAAACCGTCGCCAACATC
Source organism: Halobacterium bonnevillei (assembly GCF_009831555.1). Lineage (GTDB taxonomy): Archaea > Halobacteriota > Halobacteria > Halobacteriales > Halobacteriaceae > Halobacterium > Halobacterium bonnevillei. Next base: position 54,021 of record NZ_WUUU01000001.1, read on the forward strand.
GTCCACGACGCCGTTCGAACGTACGATTGCGGGCCAATCACCTACCTCTCGCTCCCCGGGGTAACCCGGCAGCGAACGCTGCTGCGAGCTGGCTCACCACCCACAAACCCACCACCGCTGCAAGACATCAACACCAGTGACGTCACGCCCGAAACGCAGACGCTCGCCGCGCTCGCAGACGCCGACACGGCCGACGACATCGGACTGGCTGTCGTTGCCGTCGAGACCACCCCGATTGGACGCACGGATGCGTTCACACAGCGACTACTCGCAGAAGAGCCGACCGCACCAGCGTCCTTCTCGACGACACCACCAGCACTCGCGCCCGTCCTCGAAGAAATCGATGGACAGCCCCACGCGTTCAGTGTCGTGGCCGAGGAGAGTCCGGCTGGCGATATCGAGGTCGCCGTCCGGCTCGTCGATTTCACGCCGTCAAGCCAGATCACGTCCCGTGACGCATTCGCCCAGACACACCCAGGGTCGCTGAGCGACACGATCGACGCCCCGGACCTGGTAACTAACTGGGAGCTCCCGGCGGAGAATGGGTGGACGCGACGGGTCGAAGACCGACACCGGGCTGACCGCCCGGTGCTCCGGCAGACGATCCACTCACGGTACACCGACACCCCGACGAAGCAGGCGCTCACCGTGACCGCCTCCGCCCACGAGTACGCCCAACTGTGGACGCAGGCGCCAGCTGACCCGCTCGCCGAAGTGTACGAGCAGTACGGGGTGACCGGCCGACTCACCGCCGCCCCTGGCGAGCTGCCAGCGCTGTATCCCGTCGTCAGCCGCCTGTATCCAGACTCCGTCTGGACCCACGTCGCTGGGCGAGCCCCCATCCAAGTAACACTCGTCACCCCCATAATGATCCCACACGGCCTGACCATGACCGACGCTGATCCGACCGCCCACGCCACGAAGAAGACCCCAGCGACGGATGGCGGGTCCGTGTCAGCGTTCGAGGGATCCGTGCGGCGGTGGTGTCTCGAGCGTGGCGAGACGCTAACAGCACGGCCATCATCCCCGCCCGGCGTTGCGTTCCAGCGGACTGCAGCTGATGGCACTCGGACGCTGGCGTACCTTTCGGCAGGGGACGCCCTCCAGCCTGGACGCCTCCTCGCAGCAGTCTGGCACGCCCACCACGAGGCTGGCACCGCCGGCGTCAGCGTGTTCGCGCCATCGCAGACGCGCGCCACGCAGGCGGCCACGATCCTCGGCCGGCCGTTCAAACCCACGCCACCGGAGACCCTGACAACGCTGTACCCCAAGCCAACACCACTATCGTGTCAGAAGGGGGTCGCGGTCCGCTCCCGCGAACACCCCGTCGAACGGTGGGTTATAACGCCGGACAACGAACTTCGCTGTATCATCGATGGCACGGTCGTCGCGAGCGCGCCACTGACAGCGCCGCTTGCAACAATCGCCGAGCAATTCGTCTGCGTTTCGACCGACGGTGAACCAGTAACCGTCACGCACCCAGACGGCACGACAACCGACGAACGCCGCGAGACAGTCAACAAGATGGCAACCCCGATTCAGGCGCCAGCACGCCCCGTCCATCTCGCAACCGGCCGTGAAACAGCAACCGTCTACGCCCAAGACGGCCCGAACTTTACAGACATCCGCCACCCCTCGACCACCAGCCCCCTCTCGAATCGCAGTCCCGATGACGTCGCGACCGCGTTCTGGGAGACGTATACGATTCCCGACGACTCCGGGACACTCCACATGCAGACGACACTCCCCGAAGTCGTCTCCTACGCTCGCCACCAAAGCGACCGACCACCGCGGCCCCCCGGCTGGATCCATCTCCAGCGACTCCACGACACCACCCCGCCGACGCGTCCCACCCAGTCACGAACCACAATCGACGGCCGAACACTCCGGTATACGCCACCCGCACGAAACAACCCCGACTGAACACTCGTACACCTGATATTTTCTGGCAGCCACCCCAAAGCCGAATATACCAATACCACCAACAGAACACCTCGAAAGAACACCTAAACAACAGATTATAAAAGTGATAATTACGCCATTCATACCAGTGTGCCGCCACGACGGAGTCTGTCCCCAAATGCGGATTCAACCCTGAACCACTCCCACTATGACAGCCCAAGTACGGAGTTAGAAGGGGAGTGAAAGGGCGGTCTGAACGGGTGAACACCACCCCCCAGGAATCGGAGACGTATCGCTTCCCCGTCAGCCAATTAAGGGGGCTAACTCCCGACTGATAAGAACAACAAGAAGACCCCCCTAACACATGACCATCCGCCCAACACTCGCGTTACGCCAGGCCGGAGCCACCACCACCCAACCCTCAAAGTGACCCCCGACAGAAAAGACACACTCTCGACTGGCCAACCGAAACATACCATGGAACACATACAATATGTAGGATAAGTAATACTATTGGAGATACTCCCCGCGATCACCAACACCTCAAACCGATACAAATATGACAGAATTATATAATTAATGAGCGGCTCAACATTTGGATTTCCCTGAGCGAACAGGCCGACTGAAAATCCAAGCAACCACGCCAAGGACCCACCCCACCTGAATGGACGGTTGGAACTCTCGCCTCCGCGCCGGATTCCACTCACAACCCCACAATCGGGGCTTTCGTTCTAGTCTTTTTGTTCTTATCAGTCGTATCCTGGCCCCATTAACCTCCTACGTATGGGGATTTTGCCCAATACCCCCTACCCCACAAAGCCCCCCTCTTAACTAGGGTCCTAACTGCCCTCCAGCAAATTCGACTACAATCAGGGATTCAAAAATCATCGGGTCCACCGCCGTGGTATTGCGCTTGTTCCGCATGGAAGGCTTCGAGGACTGGAGCAGGCAGTCGAAATATACTGTGTGGTGTTGTCGGTGCCGGTGTGTTAGCTGATTGCAGGCGGTAAGCCCCCTTCCTCAAGGAGCAACGCAGGCCGAAGGCCGAGTAGCGCAGTAGGGAGGGGATACACCGCCGTCATCATCTTTCATACGCCTGCCTGTTGCTGGCCCACAGGCCCACGATCCGATACGTTTATGTTGAAACAATGTGTAAACACTGGTGATGGATAGACACGAAATTGAAGGCCACGAAGTCATTGAAGGCGAGGTGAAAGCCACCGGCAACGGCGCACACGTCCTCGTTCCTAAAGACTGGCGTGGCGCAGACGTGAAAATCATCCGAACATCAGAACCAACTGAGTAACCAATGCATTACGCCTACAGGTTCCGGCTCAAGCCAACTGCTGACCAGCGTGAGCTGTTGGATTACCACCGAGACACCTGTAGGCAACTCTACAACCACGCTCTCACCGAGTTTAACAAGATTCCCGAATCGGCGGGAACACTCAATCAACGGGTGCGGCAAGTCCGCGGCCAACTCACCGACCTCAAAGACTGGTGGGACGAGTTGAACGACCTGTACTCGACGGTCGCACAGGCCACAGTCATGCGGATTGAAGACAGTGTCACAGCACTGTCTGAACTGAAAGAGAAGGGCTACAACGTCGGCAGTCTCAACTGGAAGGCACCCAGAGATTTCCGCAGTTTCACCTACGTCCAGTCTGGCTTCGAGTTCGACAAGAAGAACGGTCAGACTGTGCTCTCGTTGTCGAAACTCGCGGATATTCCCATTGAGTGCCACCGACAAATCCCCGACGATGAGACGGTGAAAGAAGTCACGCTCAAGAAAGAACCGACCGGGGAGTGGTATGCCTCCCTCGCCGTCGACGACAAAGAGGAACCGTCCAAACCGTCGCTGGCGGAGATCAACGACGACGACATGGTTGGCATCGACGTGGGTATTCTGAAGTATGCCCACGACACTGACGGCACGGCAGTTGGGTCACTCGACCTCGTGGACGAACGCGATAGGCTCGAACGAGAGCAACGGAACCTCTCGCGCAAAGAGCATAGGTCGAACAACTGGGAGAAACAACGTCGGCGTGTTGCCGAGTGCCACCAGGAAATCAAACGCAAGCGGCGTGACTTCCTGCACAAACTCTCGAACTACTATGCTCGGGAGTACGACCTGGTGGCCGTCGAAGACCTTGACGTGAAGGGAATGCTGGCATCGCCGGGCAATAGCCGCAACACGGCGTCTGCGGCGTGGAACACCTTCACCGATTTGCTCGAATACAAATGCAAGCGTGAAGGCACACATTTCGTGGAGGTTGACCCAGAAGGCACGACCAAGGAATGTGCGTCCTGTGGCGTCAAGACAGACAAACCGCTCTGGGTGCGTGAACATTCCTGTCCTGCCTGTGGCTTTGAAGCGGACAGAGATGAAAACGCAGCGTGGAACATTCTTTCTCGCGGCCTCACCGACCTAGGAGTGGGTCACTCCGAAGGAACGCCTGTGGAGACTGCGCTCCCTACGGGAACTGCGGTTGTTCCTGCAAAGCGCGTCTTGGAAGCAGGAAGCCCCTGCCTCAAGGAGCCGCCCAAGGCGGCGAGTAGGCAGGGGTAGTTCACCCCGAAACGGCTATACGTACTCCCACCTAATGTGGGAATATGGTGAAGGTGGATTCGAAAGGACGAATCGTCCTCCCGCAGGAACTACGTGAACAACTCGATATCACGCCTGGAACAGAAGTCGACATCCACGAAGAAGACGGCAAAGCAGTCGTCGAACCCGAAGACAACCCCCGTGAAATCCTCGACCGAATGACAGAGCTCATCGAGGAAACAGCCTCAGAGACTGGGGAGACAACGCCACTTGCCGACGGCGTCGACCCAATCGCCGACAAACACCGAACTGCCGTACGGAAGGCCGCAAACAACGCCAGCGATGAGTGACGCTGGCGGGCCGTATCTCTTCGATGTTGGTGTCATCGCCCTCGCACACACAAAAGCACCAGGCCGCGAGTCTGCGCTTTCGTATGTTCGTGACGGGATTGCTGGCAACATCGATGCTGTTGTTCCCTATCCTGCAGTGTTTGGCGCACATACTGTCCTCACGACGTACTACGGACGATCAAATGCCGATGCATCCCGACTCCTAGAAAATTTCACTGACGCAAAGCGAATCCACTGGCACGATGGCCCCTCTGAAGGCACCGTTTCTGGCGCGTTTGCAAACGCCAGTCAAGCAAACGTTGATGGCTGGGATGGCTACTATGCACAAGTCGCTATCGAGGAAGGAGTGAATACAGTGTTAACAATTGATGACGACTTCGAACGGTTCGACGAATTCGAAACCGAAATCATTCTCTCAACCAACGAATTCCGCCGACTAAATACGTTCCTCGAAAACTGACCGCTTCCATTCGAAAGGCACTGTGCGAGCGAGCCGCCGTCGACGCCGACGGCTTCCCTGGTAGCCCGCGTCTGGGGTTTCTGAGATTTCGGGCAGATCTATCTTGACCTGAAACCAATTGCACAGCCCATCTATCTCTTTTTCAAGACAGGACCCCATCTTTCAGCGCTTATTGACCTCCTCGTCCGCGTGAACGCGGAGGAATCCCACCACGGGATTTCAGGCCGAGTGTAGCGGCCTGTTGGTTTCAAGACGCATACGTTCCAAGCGTCGTCTGCTGGTTTTCAGCATCGGCTTGGCTGTCTTGTGGCCCGGTCAAAGAGGCCCCATCCGTAGCCGAGTCATCGTCACCGGCCTTCTGCCGGGAAGTCCGGTCGCTTTGGCGGTGACTCTCTCCACTACGGTAGCGGTCTGCAATGTTTATCGGCGGACAAGGCGAATACCCCGAGGCTTGACCTCGGGGATGAAGCCGACACGCAGTGATACAAACCATTAAGTGAACACATCGCTAATCAAGGGACAGCGATGGAACACAGTCACCGCTACCACGCCTACCCAACAGGAGAGGTAGCGGAGCGACTGGAACGCCATCTGAACGTTCATCGCCAACTCTACAACCACGTCCGCTGGGACTACACGAACAGCTCCGAGGACGACAAGCCGAGTGAGTACGACCAGAACAACAAACTCCCCGGGTGGAAACGCAAGTGGCCCGTCTTTAGTGAACTGCACTCGAAGGCCGCTCAAGCCACTGTTGCACGCTTCCACCGGAACCTCTCGAACCTTCGCAAGAAGAAAGAGAAAGGGTACAACGTTGGTCGGCTCAAACGGCAATCACCCACCGAGTACCGAAGCGTGACGTACAACCAGTCCGGTTTCGACCTCGATGAAAAGAGGGGGCGCGACAAGTACGTATACGTTCGCTTCAGCAAAATCGGCTGGGTGAAAATCCGTTACCATCGCCCGATTCCCGACTACGCTTCCATCAAGGAAGTCACGTTCAAGAAGGAGACAACTGGTGAGTGGTTCGTCTCCTTCGGCCTCGAAACCAACGACTCAGACCTGCCCGAGAAACCCGATGTGGAGTCGCTCAACGCGAGCAACAGCGTGGGTATTGACCTCGGCATCCAGAACTACATCCACACGAGCGACGGCAAGACCGTGGACTGGCTCGACTTCGAAGACGAATTCGACCGTCTTCGCCGTGAACAGCGCAAGTTGTCGCGGAAGGAGAAAGCGTCGAACAACTACGAGAAGCAACGCCGGGAAGTGGCGAAGGTCAACCGTCACATTCGGCGGAAGGTGCTGGACTATCAGCACAAGATAACGACGTGGCTGGTCCGCGAGTACGACGCTGTATTCGTTGAGGACTTGAATGTGAAGGGGATGCTGGAACAGTCGCATAACGCTCGCAACAAACAGGACGCGGCCTGGCGACAGTTCATCACCCTACTCGAATACAAGGCCGACCTGTACGGCTGTCACGTCAAGCAGGTCGAAGCGCGAGGCACTACCAAAGAGTGTGCATCGTGCGGTGTGGAGACGGCGAAACCCATCTGGGTCAGAGAACACTCCTGTCCAGCGTGTGGATTCAAGACGGACAGAGACGCGAATGCGGCGATGAACGTCCTGCAACGCGGCTTTTCTGAGTTAGGGCTGGGATGGCCCGAAGACACGCCTGTGGAGACTGTGACCGCTACGGACACGACTCAGTTTGAGTCTGTGTCTGCAAGTCACGTCGTAGAAACGGGAAGCCTCGGGGCTTGACCCCGAGGCGATTCACCGCCCCATTCACATCGGCTTGATACTCACCGAGCCAGCAGTCGTCGTTCGAGCATCTGAACGTCGCCTGTCGTGGCCGGTAGCCGTGTTCACCGCAGGCGTGGCACGCTTTCGACGTGTTCCGGGGATTCACCGTCTCGACGGAAATCCCCTTCTCGACGGCCTTGTAGCGAATCTGTGCGTGGAGCTTGGCAAAGCCCCACCCGTGCAACCGCCGATTCATGTACTCGCCGTAGTCCATGTTCTCGCGGATGTACGTCAGGTCTTCCAGCACCAGCACTGGGTTCTCGACGGATTCGGCGTACTCCACGACCTCGCGGGTCACACGGTGGAGCACATCGTCAATCTGGTTCCACAGTGCGTCACCGTAGGACTCTGCGATTTGTTCACTGCCGCGCTGCTGAAGCCGTCTCTTGGCGGTGAAGTAGGTTTTGCGGAGCCGACGAACGGCCTTGCCGTCGTCGGCCCACAGTCAGGGGCGAACCGGAGAACCCGGCCTGCTGCCGGTCGGTTTCAGGACTGGCTCTCCCGAGGTCGGCGGGGCGGGTTTCGACCCTCGCTCGGGAGCGTCCTGTGGCCCTGTCACGGGGGCGCCCATCCACCGGGAAGTCATTGCCCCGCGGTTTCTCGACGCGGCTCTCTTTCGCGGTTTGAAGATAGTAGCACGGCGCTTACGCGATTCACCGACCAACCAAGGACGCGTCGCCGTATCCGCTTTGTCCCTTTTCAACGTCGCCGTCGTCACTCATCGGTGCGGGGTTCCAACGAGAGACGTTCAGCATCGGCATCCTCGTACGCTTTGTCTGACGAGAAGAGCGCCAGGCCCCGCGTGTCGGCAATTGCAGCGTGGAATGAATCGAATGGCGTCATCCCGTCCTCGAAGTACGTGACCGCTTTCAAGACGACCTGCTTCTCGTCCTCACTGCCAACCGGGATGACCTCCAGAAGGTTGGCGAACAAGCGGACGTAGTCGAACTGGTTGCGGTCCAGAACAATGAGCATCTCCAAGTACGCGAATGGCGAGGTGACAACTTCCCGCTCATCGAGGACGTCTTCGGCGCGCTCCTGAAGCCAGTCGTCTTCTTTGGCGATAGCGAGGAGGAAGTCGGTCTCAACGAAGACTGTCATTCAGCCGCGTCCCTCGCGTCTCGTTTCGCCTGTTCTAGGTCCGCTTCAGCTTCCTGTTTCGCTCGCTGGAGCGCTTCCGCCCGCAGCTCTTCTCTCGATTCCCCCTCCAGTGAGTCCCCGATTTCATCCCGGACGGCCTCCAGCGGGTTCTCCTCAATCGGAATGAGTTCGATCCGATCCTCGTATTCGATTACGTGGAACCGCTCGCCGTACTTGTCTCGGAGTTCTGCTGGGAGGTAGAGGCGTCCATGAGAGTCTGTTTCGACAGACATGCGATTCTATTAGTATGGCATAAACAAAGATGTTTTCCCAAAAAATGAATGTTCCACCCATAGAGCAATCAGTATCAGTCCGATATTCAGGACGAACAGATGTTAGGTACCCACCCCCTGAAGGAGTGGGCTTCCGCGCTGGACCGCTGTGAACCGGAGGGTTTCGCCTCGCTACTGCTGTAACGCTGGCGTAGTCGAGGAGCGGCAATCGAAGAGGTAGCGGGGGATGGTGCAGTTGGATTTGTTTGTACCCCCCGGTGGTTGGGTGGAGGGTGCGTGTGAACGCGCCCGGTGACAGAATGCCTGCTGAGAATACGAAGAATGGTAATCAATCCACTCAGAACAGTTGTACTACGCCGCAGAGCACCGCGACACCCACGCAACCGATGACACCAACGACTCGCTGCGAGGAACTCGTCGAGTTCACTGATCAATCGGGGACGCGACGCCGCATCCGCTTTGTCCCCCAGTCGAACTCTAACGACCAGTGGCAGCGCATCGCGGAAGTCTGGGCTGACCAGGCGTGGCGGCTCGTCGGCCAGGACACTGTCAGCGATGTCGACCACTGGACGCGGCCAGTCAAGACACCCTGACCACCAACCGGAGACCACCCCAAGAACGCTCAAGCCCGCATACAGTGGACGAGAAATACAGTCAGCCAAGTAGCCTGATTCGATCCTTGAGTACATGTGCAGCAACCACAGCGCACGAAGAGTGCCGCCGAATTGTTTTAGCCATCGGCTTGGTAGCGTGTATGTATGAGTGGGATCCGGTTTCGGGACGGGGTTCTTGTTGTTGAGAGAGAGCCAAACCAACTTGACGAATTAGCGCTCTCGTTCTCGGCTGTTCTCAACCGAGTGGATATCGATCACGTCTTCATCGCGGGATATGTCGCAATCCTCGCTGGGCGCGCTCGATCAACTGAGGACGTCGACGTGCTCATTGAGGAAATCGACGAGGAAACCGCTAGTCGTCTTGCCACAGTACTTGAGGAGGAGGGGTTCTGGGGACCAGCCATGCCACTTGACTCAATGTCTGAGATGCTTGCGAACGGCGATAACATCTGGGTTGCTCCGGACGATCAGATCACGCCACACTTAGAAGTAAAGTTTGTTCGTGACGAATTCGACCGCGCATCGCTTGAGAATTCAGCGGCCGCTCGAATTGGTGATGAAACAATCCCGATCGGCCCATTGGAGCTTCAAATCGCGTACAAACTGTATCTTGGCGCACAGAAGGACCTGGAGGATGCAGTACATCTGTACTCCTTGTTCAAGGAAACGCTTAGTGGCGGCCGTCTCAAAGAATGGGTAACGCGACTCGGCGTCGAGGACGAATATGAACGACTCAAACGCGCCTGAAACTCTCGATGCGAAACACGAGCAGAACCGTCAGCGGCGCATTGAGGCGATCAAGCGCTGGGTTGAGTACATCAAGTCGGAACCACCTGAGAAGTGGGGGCCACAACAAAACATGGTTGTCAACGACCAACTGACGTCTGCACAGCACGTGCAAATATCAGCAAAACACCAGCAACACATCAAAGATGTAGCCGACGAACTCGCTAACATTCAACGCGACGACAGCGAGACTCAGCGTGACTGAGCCCGGTAGTTGGTTCGTGCGTCTTCACGGACTGGTTTCTGTTCTCTAACAGCGAGAGAATCACGGCCTGTAGGCCGGGAGTGAATCGCGAAAGCTCCGTTTCACATACCGCGGCTTACTGAAATACAAGGAGAAAATCCCGCCCTTTACCGCGGGGAGGACGTCAACTGCTCGCCTCAACCAGCGACCAGCCGAAAACTTAGAAGATTGGAATGAAGCGGTCCGTTTCAAGGCAGGAAAGTTCATTTCTTCAGAGCTTGAGCAGGGGCCTGTGTAGGTGGATTTGTTTGTATCCCCCGGGGTTGGGTGGAGGGTACGTGTAAACGTACCTTGTGAAAGAATGCCTACTGAAAACACGAAAAGCAATAATCAATCCACTCAGAGCAGTTGAGCCGCGCCACAGAGTACCGTGACACCAACTCACCCAATGACACCAACCACCTCTTGTGAGGGAATTGTTGAGCTCACCGGCCAATCTGTGACGCGACGCCGCATCCGGTTCGTTCCCCATTCCAACAACGGCGACCAGTGGCAGCGCATCGCGGAAGTCTGGGCCGACCAGGAGTGGCGGTTCGTCGGCCAGGACACCGTCAGCGACGTTGACCACTGGACGCGGCCAGTCCAGACACCCTGAATACCAGCCGGGAACCGCTCCAAGATAGCTTAAACCGGCATGCAGCGGCCGAGAAACACAGCCAGCCGAGCAGCCTGATTTGATTCCGTAGTACACATGCAACAACCACAGCCAATGAGAAAGCAGTCTTGGGACCACAGTTCTCAGACCAGTCGCCGAATCGCAGTCCGTCGAAGCCTACAGAAGAACAGCACGCCACAGAGACCCCCTCTGCGGCCCCATCAACAACGCCGCAGGAACGACCATCCACCGCATCAAGTCGTCTCCAGCGGGCTTTGCCGACGACTTGGGGCACAGCGAGACGGTATCAGGCCGGAGCAACACGGCGCCCGTGGGCGTCCGTCCAACGCCCAATTCGGGGTGGGGGTCCAATGAGGCCCGACGGGCTGGAACAGGCAGTGTTCGACCGCTGGGGGAAGGCCTGTGTTGTCTGCGGACGGCGACCCGAAGAATGGCTTGAGACAGACTGTGGTGAGCGGCGTCAGGACAAACTCTCGTTGCATCACGTCAACGGCGACGACACCGATGACCGCGTCGAAAACGTGATCCCGCTGTGTCAAAGCTGTCACGTCCACATCCACCGCGTCGATGATCCTCCATATCGGATGTGGCACCGCCAACTCCCCAGCGACCACCGCCACGCCTGGAACGGCCACTGCGAAGAGTCCTACGAAGGACCGCGGCTCACTCGTGACGAAGCAGTACGGCGGTTCAGTGAGGAAGAAGGCACCCCAGAGAGCGTCAAGTACCTCAAACACGAACGTGAGAACTTTGATCCAGACAATTTCACAACCAACGCCACACCCGGAACCAGCGACGATCTCGATTGACATCCTCCCCGCTCTAAAGGGCGAGGATTCCCCGAAGGGGATAGTAACCATGATAGAGGCGGACGAGTTGATAGAGAGTGACCGAGAAATCCGCGATAAACTCCAGAATGGGCGGTGGACGCCTGCTGTTCTCGTGGAGTGGACGGGGCTGTCGAAGCAGCCCATTCACAACCGTCTGAATGTTCTTGTCGCCGCTGGACACGTCGAAAATGCCCACGAGAGTGGCCTCTACGAACTGGTTGACGATTCGCGCGACGACTGGGCGACAGTTCTTTGAGTACCACCTGCGTACCACGGCGTATGAGCACGGACGCGGGCGACAACGGCGACGGGGACATGGTGAAGTTGAACGTGAAGGTTCCGAAGCGGCTTCTGGAGGAGATCGATGAACTGGCGGAAGAACTGGAGTACACCAACCGTTCGGAGTTCATTCGTGAGGTGCTGCGCGACACCACGGAGCCGATTCTGACGCCCGGTGCGCAGGAGGGCGTCTCGGAGGGCTACGCGGACGTTGCAGCGGGGCGGACGATGTCCACGGACGAAGCCCGCAAACGCCTCGGTATCGACGACTGAGGGCTCAACGGTGGGACACGAGATCGTTCTGACGGAGACGGTGGTCGAAACGCTGGAACAGTTCGAGACCGATGACGCCGAGCGAATCATCAACAAGCTGGAGGACATCGGCGACTTTCCGGACCATTTCCTTGACCGGTTGAAGAACCATCCTGGCTACAAGCTTCGCGTCGGCGACTTTCGCGTACTGATTGATTGGGATAAGGACAACGAGACGCTGTACGCCATCGACGCCTTCGAGCGGAAGAAGGAGTACCGCGAACTCGGCAAGTACCGAGAAGTGTGGGGGAGCTGGAGAGACGACGAGTAGGAGGTCAGGCTTCGCCTCGAATTGGTGACGCCACGCTTATTCATGTGTAGGTCCTACACATAGAATGTGACGTCGGAGGAAAAAACGCGCGTCGACTTTAACGCGCCACAGTCGCTCGTCGAGCGTGCTGATCGGGCCGCCAACCTCCTCGATATCTCCCGAACACAACTGCTCATCGACGCCCTCCAGGACGAACTCGCGGAACTTACGAACAACGACGAGTTCCGGAGCCGCCTCAAGCAAGCCTACTACGACGGCCGAGCGGACTACCAGACGATCGAGGACCTCCTCGGAACGGAAGCGGCGATGCGGCTGAAACTCCTCCGTGACTCCATCGATCGCGCGCCACCCGAACCCGTCCTCGACGACGAGCTGCCCAGTGACAACGAGTTCTACGACGGGGAGGTCGAGACGTGGTCGGACAGCGACGAGTCGGACACGTAACCAATGGCGCGCCAGTCGACGATTGTCATCGATGCGAATTCACTGCTGAACCTCGCGACGGTCCGAGTCGACGCCAGCGACCGCGCGCCATCGGGAGCAGATCCACTCAAAGCACTGCTCGCGACGTATCAGGTCCACGTTCCGGACGTGGTGATGGAAGAGATTGGAGAGGCTGCTGTGGGCGACGACCTCCTCGCCAGGGCCGCCGACCTCGTGCTCCAGGCCGCCCACCACCTGACGACCCACGATGTCGAAGCAGTACTCGACGCGCCGCTGACCTATGGACTTGACACAGGCGAATCACACGCGATCTGGCTCGCAAACGACCTCCAAGCCGCGATGTTTCTCACCGACGAATTCAACACCACGAACTATCTCCTCGTCTCTCTCGCCCTCGACGACCGAAACACGCTCTTCACTACACCGCACGTCCTCTGTGCGCTCGCACGTGATGGAATTCTCTCGACAGCCTACGTCGACGCCGTGCTGACGTACTTTGTTAGGACAAAACACTGGGACAAAGCCTACGTCGAGCGCCTCCGAGGCGAATACCTATGAGCGACTCAAACGCGCCTGACGCTCTCGATGCGAAACACGAGCAGAACCGTCAGCGGCGCATTAAGGCGATCAAGCGCTGGGTTGAGTACATCAAAACGGAGCCACCGGAGAACTGGGGGCCACAACAAAACATGGTTGTCAACGGCCAACTGACGTCTGCACAGCACGCCCACCTATCGGCGAAACATCGACAACACGTCAAAGACGTCGCCGACGAACTCGCGGACATTCAAAACCACGACAACGAGGCTCAGAGTAATCCGGCGGGTGGCGCCACGGCGAGGAGACGATTTCATCGAGCTTGTCGAGTATCCGGTCTTGGTCGGTGGGGGACAGTCCGTGAAGGTCGTCTTCGGCCGTCGAGGAGAGTTCCCACGTCCACCCGTCGTCACTCATCGCTCGTGCCGAACCGCTCGCGGGCCTCCTCTGCGCTCGTCGTCCGACCCTCGCGGATGTCCTCCTCGGCTTTGAGGAGCGCAACGAGTTCATCACGGTCGAACGTCGGGAACTCGATGGCGTCTCGAAGCGTGTACCGGATGAACTCGCTCCGGCTGTTGAACCCCCGCCCCTGCCACGTGTCGTCTATCTGCTCGAGGAACGACTCGGTGACTTTGAAGTTCACCGTGGCAATGTCGTCTTCGCCATCGTCGTTTGTAGCTGCTTCAGACATATAGACGTAATACGCTGGTCTTACCAATAGGCGTTTCGGCGGAACCTCAATCGTCAAGTGTGCGTCGTAGACTATCGTATCGAGAAGGAATTTTTTCCTCGAATTCGGAGTGAACCGACTGCTCAGTGGGTGTGCTGTACTTAGCGGTAGTCGTCGATGGTGCGGTAGGGGACGTAGTATCCGTAGTCGTCGATCCAGGTCTGGAGGGAGTCGTTGGCGGTTGGTTCGTCGATGCGGCCGGCATTGAGCGCGGTGAGGAGAACGCCGACGGAACCGACTACAGTCATGCCCTGTTGTTTGGCGAACGTGCGGGCGTCGCCGTCGTCGGTCAGTAGTCGGCCGTCATGGGTGTCTGCGAGCGCAAAGGCCGCGGCTTCGCCTGGGTCAAGATGGCTACGGACGACCGCCTTACGGTTCGCTACCGTCTCGGAAACCGAGGGAACTGCGACTTTGTCGTGGAGTGCCTCGAGTGCAGGCTGCAGGTACGGATGGTCTGGACACCGTCTTCGAGTTCGCGTTCGACTTCGGGGACGGCGCAGATGCCAGCGAGGTCGGCGACAAGGTCAATGCGGTTGATGGCGGCGAAATTCGAGAGAACAGTGGTGTTCAGGACGCTCGGGTCGGTGGGAACTGTGTCCGCCGTCATTCGGTCTCCGAGTCCTCGTCGCCGTGGTCGTTCACGCCAGCGTAGTCGAGCTCTCGGGCGGCTTCGACTTCGTACTCGGCGTCTGCTTCGTCAGTGAGACCGAGACGGAGTTCGACGCCGTGGTCGCGGAGAATGTCTTTCATTTCGAAGCGGTTGGCGCCGGCGAGGCGGGCGGCGTCGCCGAGCGTGATGGTTTCGCGTTCGTAGAGGGCGACGGCGGCGGCGATGCGTTCCTCGTCGTGGTCGTCGAAGTAGTCGCGGGCGAACTCGCGGAGGGCGTCGCTCTTGCCGGTGAAGACGCCGGCTTCGACGGTGCCCTCGATGAGCAGATCGAGGTCGTCGGGATACGAACCGGTGATGCGGGCCATCGGTCTGGCCGAAACTACGAATTCATACTATTTATGAACCCGGTCGCCAGGTGAGTATCTGGATTTCGTCCCGGGGGTATCACGAGTCCCCTTCCCGCCCGCGTTCATCGTCGCACCGCACGACTCACAGACATACAACCCGCGCTCCACACGATTCGCCTCACGCTTCCGCCCACAACACGAACACGTTTTCGACGTGTCTCGCTCGCTTGTGCGGTCAACGAGGATTCCGTGTCCCTCCGCTTTGTATTCGAACAACATGGTGAACCGGTCGAACTCCCATCCGTGGAGTTTCTTGTTCCCACGCTTACCCCAGTTCTGCGGGTCACCGTTCTCGTCCTCACGAATCTCGCTCAAGTCACCGATAGGATGGAATAATTAGGGAAGCTAGTTTGCTGGACAGCCCGCGACAATCGGACAAGTCACGCACGGGGTGGTCCCGTTGTGGATTAGCGAATTTTTCAGGGCGCTACAGGTGGATTAGTTTGTATCCCCCGAGGTTGGTGGAGGGCGCCTGAAACACAGCGCCCGGTAACAGAATGCCTGCTGAAAACACGAAAAGCGGTATTCAATCCGCCCAATCCAGTTGTACCACGCCACAGAGCACCGCGACACCCACGCAACCGATGACCCCAGCAACTCGCTGTGAACAAATCCTCGAATTCACCGACCAAACGGAGACGCGACGCCGCATCCGCTTTGTCCCCCAATCCAACAACGGTGACGGGTGGCAGCGTATCGAGGAAGTCTGGACTGACCAGGACTGGCGGCTCGTCGGCCAGGATACTGTAAGCGATGTCAACCACTGGACGCGACCAGTCCAAACACCCTAAAACGCTGAACTACCAGATCTCAAACTACTTCAGCCACGCCGAAGCAAACACCGTCGAAAATTGGCTGCAAGCGTTCGCCTTCGCATGGAACCAGCGTATCTGAACACTACCCGTGATGCAATATGTCTACGACACACCGACAACGCTTATGATAATACAGAGGTAATACATATGTATGTCCGACGCTGACGCAGGGGGCAACGACGACCCCAACATGACCACCATCACGCTCAAGATTCCCCAGGCGTTCCTTGACGACCTTGATGCGACCTGGCGGGCCGAAGACTTCCCGTCCCGTAGCGAGTTCATCCGGTGGGCGCTCCGTGACGCCGTGAAGCACCCCGCGTTCTCCCGGAAGGGCTGGAAGGACATCGCCGCCAGCGAACACCAGCTGTCGACCGATGAGGGACGAACGTACAGCAGCGACGAGATCCGAGCGCGTCTGAACGAAGACACGGATGCCGGCGAGTGACGACGAATGGGACTGGAAACTCACTGATCCCGCAGAACGTGAGTACGAGAAGCTTCAGCCGCACGAACAGGAGCGCATCGTCTTGAAACTCGACGAGATCGTCACCGACCAGTGGCGTGATCCGAGCGACTACCTGGAACCGCTCACCGGCGCACCGCATTCGAAGCTCCGTATCGGTGCGTTTCGTCTCGGCTGTAAGGCAATCCAGGCTGACCAGATTCTGTGGGTCTACACCATCGAGAAGCGTCCAGGGGCCTACAAACCCGGCGACGACTAATCGGCCTGCCGAGAGCTAAATACATACGGAGTTGTCGGATTCATCCCCGCCCTAAACGGCGGGGCCTTCTCCTCGTATTTCCGTAACGCCGGCGTACTCGAGGAGCGGCAGCCGAAGAGGTAGGTGAGGATGCTGCAGTTGGATCTGTTTGTATCCCCCGTGGTTGGGTGGAGGGTGCGTGTGGAGCGTGCCCGGTGAAAGATTGCCTGTTGAGAACACGAAAAGCGGTCCGCAATCCGCCCAATCCAGTTGTACTACGCCGCAGAGCACCGCGACACCCACGCAACCAATGACCCCAACAACTCGCTGTGAGGAACTCGTCGAGTTCACCGATCAATCTGGGACGCGACGCCGCATCCGCTTTGTCCCCCAGTCCGGTAACTGCGACGAGTGGCAGCGGATCGAGGAAGTTTGGACTGACCAAGCGTGGCGGCTCGTCGGCCAGGATACCGTCAGCGATGTCAACCACTGGACGCGGCCAGTCCAGACAGCCTGAATATCAGCTGGAAACCGCTCCAAGATAGCGTACACCAGCATGCAGCGGCCGAGAAACACAGTCAATCGAGCAGCCTGGTTCGACCCCGGAGTACATATGCAGCAACCTCAGCCACCGAGTAAGCAGCCTTGGGAGCATAGCTCGCAGACCAGTCGCCAGATCGCAGTCCGCCGACGCCGACAGATGAAACGCACGCCACAAAGACCCCCTCTGCGCCCCCATCAACAACGCCGCAGGAACGACTATCCACCGCGTCAAGTCGTCTCCAGTGGACTTAGCCGACGACTTGGGGCACAGCGAGACAGTATCGAGCCGGAGCAATGCGGTGCCCGACAAGGAGCGTCGACCGCCCAATTGCAGGTGGACGCCCAATGAGGCCGGACGGGCTGGAGCAGGCAGTGATCGAACGCTGGGGGAAGGCCTGTGTTGTCTGCGGTCGTCGGCCCGAGGAATGGCTTGAAACGGAGCTCGGTGAGCGGCGTCAGGACAAGCTGTCGTTCCATCACGTCAACGGCGACGACACCGACGACCGCGTCGAAAACGTGATCCCGCTGTGTCAGAGTTGTCACGTCCACATCCACCGGGTCGACGATCCTCCATATCGGATGTGGCATCGCCAACTCCCCAGCGAACACCGCCACGCCTGGAACGGCCACTACGATGAGTACTACGAAGGACCCCGGCTCACTCGTGAAGAAGCAACACGCCGGTTCAGTGAGGAAGAAGGCACGCCAGAGAGCGCGAAGTACCTCGAACACGAACGTGAGAACTTCGACCCGGACAACTTCACAACCAACGCAACACCGGGAACCAGCTACG
Source organism: Halobacterium bonnevillei (assembly GCF_009831555.1). Classification (GTDB taxonomy): domain Archaea; phylum Halobacteriota; class Halobacteria; order Halobacteriales; family Halobacteriaceae; genus Halobacterium; species Halobacterium bonnevillei. Next base: position 71,998 of record NZ_WUUU01000001.1, read on the forward strand.
ACCTCGACTAACCTCCCGGCGTTTTGTTTCGCAGAACCGCGTGGATTGTCGCACCGGGCTTACGCGATTCACGCCCGCCGTGAAGGGCGGGGACTCTCTCGCTGAATCAAGATAGTTCCCACCGTCGCCACCGCGGCCTTTCCCCTTGTCTTGGAGGTAGCGTTCGAAGGAACTCGTGGGTGACTGATCAGCGCGTTCTCGGGGTGTCATGGTTCCTCGTTCGCGTACTGGTAGGTCGGACGGACGTCCTCAAGGAGCTCTTCGACGATTTCCCAGAGAATCAGGGAGGGAGTCTCGTGTTCGAATGTGATCCCCCAGCGGTCCTCCGTATCGGCGATTGAGTACTGGAAATGCGTCCGTCCCAGATCGGGATGGTCTTCGTCCTGGTGCCAGCCGGCGTGAAAACCCGTGTTCGGGTCGGTGTAGTTGATGCGGAACCAATCGTGTGGGTCCTGTCGATACCACTAGACGGTCAGTTCCGGCGAATCAGGGCCTGTCGGGGGATCCAGGCGGGCCGGATCGAAAGTTGCCCGCAGCTGCTTTGCCTCGATATCGTCAGGAACGTACTCGACGGCCGTGATCTGTGGAACACGGTCAAGGACGTCTCGGTTCAGCTGGGCGTAGAGGTTCGCGTTCGGATCACCACCCGGATGTGGGACCGACATCCGTTAGCGGCTGGCCTCAGCGGGCTCTGTCGTCGGCGCGAGGAAGTCCCATTCGCGGATGGCGAAGCCGACGATCTGGATACGCCGTTGGAGGTGCTCCCACTCGCGGGCGATCTCACGGCGCTGATCTTCCTCATCAGCGGCAAGGGACTCGTCAGCGAGCGTCCCACGAAGCTGGTTCGGTGACTCAACGCCGAATTCGTCCTCCCAGTCGCGAATCTGCGTCTTCATATCGGCGAGACGGTCCGTGAGCTCCTCGACAGTGTGTCCGCTGTCTCGAAGCCGCATCGCCTCCTGCATCGCCTGACGTCGGTAATCGGGGTAGTACGTCGTGTGAGTACCGCTTTCGTCACGGTGGAGGATGCCATCGTCGACGAGGCGTTCGAGGACGCGTTTGGTCGGCTCGTGTGACCAGTCCGCTTCGGAGGCGATCCAGTTGGCTGTCCGCGGCTCCGACAATTGTCGGGCAGTCATCCTCACGCGGTCTTCACCCGTGGTCTGGCGTTTCATCAGGCCCTCGGAGCTCGATTCTCCTTCGGTCATACAACATCCTTCGGGCTTTGTCTTAATATCGGTTGAGGGCATTAGTCCTATATCGAACATACTTCTTCGGCGTCGCTTCAATCTCAGCTGAGGGGAGCCAGAGCAAACTCGGAGCCCGGTCTTGGCGGCTCTACCCCGGGGAAGAGCCGTTGTGAGGCAGTTATAGCATTCGTGCTTTACCGACGGCGGCGGGGTACTTCAAAATGGTCGTGATTACGGGCATAATCAGTGCCATTTAGTGTATTCGCCCCATCGGGGGAATTCGGGGTTCTGGAGTCTCTTAGCGGCGGAAATCCGAACTACAAAAATTATTCATATATATCGCTATACAAAATCTCGAGCCTCGTTCTCCCAACTTCGCAGTTTGGATTTCTACAAATCAAACGTTAGGTGACAAGTCTAAGTTGGAGGTAAACAGCGGTGACACCGATGTCTCTCTCAGCTTTTGGACGTGCTGGTGCTCGGTTACCACTCTCAGCATCGGAAGTAGGATGCAGTGAACGAGAAACGCGCAGCTCTGTTGCTCTTCACTATGACTTGGACTACTTGGCAGGTGCCAGGAAGCGACCCGCCATCCGACAACGACTTACCCGCTTCGACGGCTCACGAAGTTACGGTTTGGCTCCCACCACCACCGCCACTTCCACACCCACAATATTGCGCCAATAATCAGTGAATACGTGACTAGTGTGATCTGGTTCGAGTACAGTCCATAGATGGGGAAAACAATCGTCAACAGAAGGAGTAGGAGGAGCCGGTTCGAGATGAACTGAGAGCGAGTCACGAATGCGTAATGGTTGAGCCGCCAACCCGTAAATCAATTCGGTGAGAACCCACACCGGTGCGGGAGCAGCTTCGGTCAGTACAGGAGACTCACGTATCGATCTTCTTTTGGACTTAAGCGGCTTCTATCAAGAATGCCGTGCGAGATATAGCGGATTTATTCAGCACGAAGCATGGGTTTGTTACATAATGGGTTCGCTGGGATTGATGATGAGTGACATCTCAAGGCGGTTGAATTGTAGAGTATCGGCTAACGAGGATTATCCCCTTCTCCCGGACGAATTTCTGGTTTGGAAATTTTTATTTGTGGTTAATTCAGTTATCCCGTATGACAGATACTGGGGCCACAAAAGGCAGTGAAACTGGAACCGGTTATATGACGCATCTTCAGGGCGGAAGTAAACATGGCGTGTTCAGTTGGCTTGTGGGAGTCATTATATCATTTGTCTTATTCCAAAGTCCCTCGCTAAACCCTGGTCAGGGTATCGCAGATGCGAATATTGATATTGTTCTCCAAGATGTCCCGAATTGGAAACTCTCATCGTACACGTACTATGGGGGGCACTTTGTTGAAGTCACACCCGAGGATTTGATGTACTCCTCGACGAATATTGCCACTTATCTCGGCGGGATACACCTACTCGCATTTGTCATCCCAGGGGTGATTCTCGTAATCGCTGGGTATCATTATACTAGAACGCAGAACCCGAGTTCGCTTACAGATGCACGCGTCTACGGCGCCAGCATTGTTGGTGGATATGCGGTACTGATGCTTCTCGGCGTCTTCCTGTTTAATCATAGCCAGGCGGACGGCTACGGGAACCAGTGGGCACTGACGCTTTCAATGGGGCGCTCACTATTTGCCGGGATACTATACCCACTTGTGTTTGGGGCAATCGGTGGCCAACTAGCGTACAATAATACGTAAAAGATGAATGAAGAAGCCTCTCAGCGTCTCACACGCCGTCGCGCAATGGCCTTAGGTGGCATTTCTGTCCTGGTTTCGGGTTCCGGCTGCTTGGACACGGTCTCAAGTATGATCTCCGGTAGTCCGCCGATTGACCAGGTTGATGTCCGGTTTCAGGATATACGGAAGCCCAGCATTGGCGTCTCCAGCATCACCCTTCCAGTATTAATTGAATTACACAACTCAGCACAGGATCCTATCCCGAATCCAGCACTTGAGGCAGATGCTTTCATCTTGGACGAACAAATTGCTACAAGCGAAACCACATTAACCACGCTCGATCCCGGGGAAGAAGCAACGACATCGCTTGACGTTATCATCAAGGGAGCGGACATGTCCCAATCAATTATTGATGCCATCCGATCAGGGGAATTCAGCATGCGCTTGGAAGGTGAACTCTCCTCGAAAGGCGCATCCAATTCCTTCTCCGTCTCGATGACACCTAATTGATGGGTGCAGTGTACTGACCGACTCCACCTGAGTGAATTGAGAGACAATTCTGTGCGAGATTCGCTCCCCGTACTCGACACGAACCATTGAACCTCAACACAATCCGACAGAATCCCCCTCGATACATTCCCAACCCTACTGAGCGGCTGTTTCAATTTAAATAGGCTGGTGAGAACCAGTGCTAGTGTGAGAGTGGCTTCGGTGAGTGTGAATACTGATTCGGGTCGTCTGCGGATTAGCCGGCGCTGTCCGTGAACTCGATTCTCGTGGAGTGGATGTCGATACTAAGAGGGGCAACCTACCACTCCGATTCGTTCGGCTCCGGGAATCTTGAACCGATTCGCCGGCGGAGTACCGAGTTTAGGAGTAGCGTGCTATTCGCCCGCACTCCAGTATGTTTTGAACAAACTGTTTTCACGGAGAAATGTGGCTACTGAGTCCTCGCCGACTCGAATTCGTCCGCCACGGTGGCTACCGCCGTGGTCTGTCGGGCCAGTTCCTCGCTGTCCAGAATCAGTCCGTTCGTCTCGGCCCGGACGGTTCCGGCGTCGCCGGCTAGCTCTTCCTGGAGTTTCTGTTCGATGCCGTCGGTGAGCTTTCCCGCGAGGAAGCCGTCGCTGTCGGGGACCGCTTCCAGAAGGACGTCGGATGCGTTCCCCACGAGGACCGAATCGAGCAGGGCGGGCTCGCGGAGTTCGTTCCTGGCTCGGGTAGTGAGTGTTTCCCGTGCGAGTTCGTCCGAGGTCCCGACGACGGCGAACCCCTCGACTGCCTCCGCCTCGATGTCGACGGGCACGTCGCTGAGTCCGGGGACGTCGCCATCTCCGGCGCCGATGACGAGACCGTCGGTCGCGTGGTCGTCCAGGTCCGCCTCGATGACCGTGAACGTGGACTTGTTCGAGCCGCCTTCGCCTCCGCTTCCGGTGCGCCGTTTGATCGTGCGCGCCCGGACGGGGCGGTCGTTGACGGTGCCGGCGAGCGTGGGCGTTCCGAATACCCCGCCGCCCTCCGGCGTGAGGTCTGCTCGTCGGCCGGCGTGGCGCCACGCTCGCCGCTTCAAAAGGGCAATCACGAGGCTGCCGGCGAGGAGGGGGACGGCCGCGAACGCGAACATGCCAAACGGGCCGTCCAGCGGGAGCATGTCCGGCGTTACAGTCGGGGCGGCCCGGCCGGAGAAGACGGCGACCGTCGCTCCGAACACCACCAGCCCCCACGCGAACAGTGCAATCGTGTATACTGACTTTTTTCGCAACATATTCATTCACGTTTGGCGAGGGTTTCAGCACTCGACGATTTAATTCTATTCCCTGTCAGACCCTCGGGCGCGGACACAGAACGGGGGATTGGGACGCGGGCGCGCCACAATGCCGCGCGTTGCGTCGGTGCGTACGCGTGCTGTATTACCGCCCGGCTGACAAAAATCGGAGATTCGTGCTCGAGCGACGGATCGAATCTCGTTCGCAGAACGAACTCGCGACGCAGCGATTCAGTGGATTTCGCGGGCCCACATCGGGACAGACGTTTCGGTCCAAGCCCGACGGTTTCGAGAGCCTCAATGCCAGGCGCGTGGTGCCACTACGCTCGGACTTGGGGCGCCGCCGATGTGAGCCGGACGCGTCCACCGAACTCGCAGTGCGAATGGACGAATGGGAGCCCAGGGCCGTTCTACGGCCAGAGGCCGCGCGTGTCGTGGGCGTCCGCGATTCGTGATAGCGCGACGATGTATGCTGCGTCGCGCCAGGTCACGTCGTGGGCCTCGAATTCCGTTCGGACGTCCGCCCAGGCGGCCAGCATCTCCGTCTCCAGTTCGTCGTTGACGCGTTCCAGCGACCACGCGCGGCGGTTGATGTCCTGGAGCCACTCGAAGTAGCTCACCGTCACGCCGCCGGCGTTCGCCAGGATGTCCGGAATCACGGGGACGTCGCGTTCGGCGAAGATCGCGCTCGCCGTACTCGTCGTCGGGCCGTTCGCGCCCTCGATGACGATGTCTGCGGTGATGTCGTCCGCGTTGTCTTCCGTGAGGACGTTCCCGATTGCGGCGGGAATCACGACGTCGACGTCGAGTTCCAGTAGTTCGTCGTTGGTCACCGTTTCCGGCGCCTCGTGGGTCATCACGGCCTCGGGCTCCTCGTCGTGGGGCGGAATGGCGTGCGTGTCCAGGCCGTTCGGGTCGTAGATGCCGCCGTTGACGTCGCTGACGGCGACGACGTTCGCGCCCCAGTCGTCGAGGAGTTTCGCGGCGTTGGAGCCGACGCTCCCGAAGCCCTGGACGGCGATCGAGGTTTCCTTGATGTTCTTGTCGTAGTAGTCGATTGCTTCTCGGGTGATGATGGCGACGCTCCGGCCGGGTGCGCCGTCGCGGCCTTTGCTGCCGCCGACGATGGGTGGTTTGCCGGTGACGACCCCCGGGATGGTTTCGCCTTCCTGCATGGAGTAGGCGTCCATCAGCCAGGCCATGGTCTGGGGGTCGGTTCCCATGTCGGGGGCGGGGATGTCTTTGGTCGGGCCGATGACGGCCCGGATTTCGTCGGTGAAGCGGCGCGTCAGTTGTTCTTTCTCGTCGTCGCTGAGGTCCTTGGGGTTGACCGCGATGCCGCCTTTCGCGCCGCCGAACGGGATGTCCATGACGGCGCACTTCCAGGTCATCCACATACCGAGGCCGACGCACTCCTCGCGCGTGACGTCGGGATGGTAGCGGAGGCCGCCCTTGAATGGGCCGCGGACGCTGTCGTGTTGCGCTCGGTAGCCGGTGTAGACCTCGACGTCGCCGTTGTCTCGCTCGATGGGGACGGCGACTTCGTGGACTTTCTTCGGGTGTTTGAGCCGTTCGACGATGTTCTGGTCGATGTCGAGTTGCTCGGCGGCGTGTTGGAGTTGCCGGCGAGCGGTCTCGAGCGCCGATTCCGGTTCTTCGGATTCTGCGTTCGTCGTCTCGTCGGCGTCGTGGGTGGAGTCAGGTGTCGAGGCCATGTTATTCGAGCGGCGTTCTGCGATTCCGCATCGCGCTCCCGCAGTCGGGACACGTTCCGGGGTTCGTCTCTTCGAGTACGACGTTGCCGCACTCGAAGCACTCGTAGGGGGATTCTTCGTCCGAATGTTGGTCTACGTCTCTCATTGCTGATCGAGAGTACCGGCAGTGACCCGAGGGGTACTCTACGAAACCGTATTAGGGATACAAGGGAGTATTCGGTAGTTGACCATCGAACCGCGAAACGAAGACGGGGGTTTACTGTTCAACGACACGCCGAACGCGGGGGCGTATGACAGTCTCGCGTGCTCGTTTCGAGGTGGAGAACGGAGGTAGCGGCTGCCGGGACGGGGCTGGGATGGATTGGTTCAGTCGGCGCGCTGGCTGGCGACGGGCGTGTGGTCGTCGATGAGTGCCGCGAACAGTTTGCGTTGGGCGGTTCGTACGTGCTGGTAGAACGCCTGCGGTGAGATGTCGAGGGAGTCGGCGACGGCTTCGCCGGTCGCCTTGCGTGGTGATTCGAAGAAGCCGCTGTAGTACGCCGTCTCCAGGACTTCGAGTTGCCTGTCAGTCAGGCGTTCGAGGACTGACGCGTAGAATCCGTGTTCGGAGGCCTGTTCGCGGGTCTGCTTGGACGTGAGTTCGACGTCGCCGAAGCGTTCGCTGACGAGTTCTGTGACGTGTCTGGCATCGCCGGCCCCCGGGACGTCGATGACCAGCGTCGTGGTGGCCTGTGTCGCCGTCGCAGACTGGAGGACGGCGCCGTGGTCGGCCAGCTCGGTTGCGAGGAACGGCTCGGAGAGCTGGAGGCGGAGCACGCCACCGGTGTCGCCGCCGCGAATCCGCTGGACGCCCTCGAAGACTGCGAGGCCGTCCGCGGCCGCGACGACGGCGTCGAGTGGCGCGTCTTCGACGGTGACGAAGACGTGGTTGCCGCTGGCGGTCTGCTGGACGCCGCCCTCGTAGGTGACCGTGCAGTCGGCGGCCCCGGCCAGCTGCGTGAGCACGAACGAGGGCGCGGTGACCGCGTACTCGACGCGCGTCATCGACGTCGTGAGGAGCGCGCGCTTGCGTTCGCTGGCGCTGATGGCGGCGGCGATGGTCTCGCCGAGTTCCGCGAGCACGGTCTGGATGGTTTCGTCGAAGGCGTCGGGGGTGTCCGCGTATACTGTCAGGACGCCGTACGAGAGGTCGTTGTACACCAGGGGGATGCTCAACACGGAGAGGAAGTCCCGCGAGATGGCGTCCTTCCGCCAGGCGGCCGCACGGAGGTCGGCGGCGACGTTCGACACCAGTGTCACGTCGCCGGTGGCCGCGGTGCGGCCCGCCGGCTCGACGCCGTTCGGGGACACGGGGAACGATTGGGTGTCGACGTAGCCCTGGTCGGTCCCGGCCCAGGCCTGTGGCGAGAGCGTCTCGTTCGCGGAGTCGACGCTGCCGATCCAGGCGAACTGGAAGCGGCCGTCGGCGGTGAGGCGTTCGCAGACGGTGTGGTCGATCTCCTCGCGGGTCTCGGACTGGACGAGCGCCTGGTCGATCTCCCGGATGGTGCGGTTGATGTGGTTGAGCGTGGTGAGCTGGTCGTTCTGGCGTTGCAGCTCGCGGTCCTGCTCGCGGAGCTGGGACTCGCGGCTGACGCGGTCGAGGGCCGCCTCCGCGGTTGCGGCGAGCAGGTCGGCGAGCTCTCGGGTCACGTCGTCGAACGCGTCGACGTCGGTGGAGCCGGCGATGAACACGCCGTGGTTGCCGAGGGGGATGTACGCCGCGCTGCGGAGGTCCGTCGCGGGATTCGTGAGGCGGTCTGCGTCGTGGACGTCCGCGAGGAACAGCGCCTCGTTCTCCACGAAACTGTGGCTGGTGAGGTCGCGGCCGTCCGCGTGCACGGACGGGAGGGGGCCGTGTGCGTTCCGCATTCCCTGCGAGTGGGCGGCGGGCTGGAGGTGGTTCTCGTCGGCGTCGAAGAGGTAGACAGCGCTGGCGTCGAGCCCGAGGACTGCCGGCGTATCCTCGACGACGTGTTGGGCGATCTCCTGGTGGGTTTCGGCGTACAGGAAGTCGCGTGCGGTCTCCTGGAGGGTGGCCAGCGCCTGCTCGCGTTGCTTGCGTTTCGTGATGTCCCGACAGCTGTAGAGGACTGTGCCCTCCTGGATTGCGACCTCGCGGACGTTCACGAGGAGGGTGTGTTCGCGGCCCGCTTTGTCCGTGGCCGTCGTCTCGATGTTCTTCAGGACACCCTCTTCGGCGAGCTCCTCGCGGTCGAAGAGGTCCTTGCCGAGCAGGTCGTCGATGGTTCCCATGTCGCGGATTTCGTCGGCGGTGTAGCCGAAGATGAAGTGGACGTTCGGGCAGACGTACGTGTAGTCGTCGTCCTCGTCGGTGATGAGGACGGTGTCGGTCATGTTGTTGAGCGTGACGCGGTGCAGTTCCTCGGACTGCCGGAGTTCCCGTTCGAGTTCGACGCGGTCGGTGATGTCGACGCTGTCGACGATGATGGAGACGAGGTCGCCGCGTTCGTCCGTGACCGGCTGGACGGACAGTTCGAGGACGTGATCGCCGGCGACACCGGATTGGGTGACGACCGCGTGGCCAAACTCGCCGTTGGTGGCAGTGTCGACGAGATTGCGGACGTCGGCCCGTGCTTGCTGGTCGTCCGGCCACCAGGGGAGCGTCCAGAACTGGTCGCCCACGACGGCGTCGGCGTCCGCGTCGACCATGTCGCGGGCGGTCTGGTTGACGCGCACGAGCGCCCGCCGGGGTCGAGCACCCAGGTCGCGGTCCGGGTGTCGTGGAACGTGGCGTCGAACTGGCGGGCGCGCTCGCGCTGTGTCGCCGACCGCTGGGCGGCCCGGAGCGCCTCCTCGGTTCTCCGACGGGCGTCCTCGACGGTGGCGTCGAGTGCGCCCGAAACTGCGAGGTAGTCGGTGACGCCTGCTTCGATTGCTTCGCTGGCGATCTGTTCGCTGCCGTCGGCCGTCCCGAGAAGAATCGGCAACGTCACAGTGGTCTCACGGAGTTGCTCGACGAGGTCGACACCAGTCGATTCCGGGAGACTGTATTCGGCGACGACGCAATCCGGGTTCGTCTGATGGATGGTGTCGGCGGCGGCTGCTGTGTCCGGTGCGCTGTGGACGGTCGCGTTCGTCTGGGCTCGCAGCGAGTCCGCGTACGCAATTATCCACGCCGAATCGCCGACTGTGACGACGGTGGAATCGTCGAGAATGCTAGTTGCTGTGGAAACCATGGACGAGAGTGGGAACCCCTCGGTTCGACGGTGAATGAAGGACGCTGTGGGGCATCGTTGTTTGCCTTCTATCCGTCGGACGCGCAAAACCCCTATTGTTTACTATTCAACCATGATCGCCCCAGCCCCCTTCTATATCAACCGGAAAATAGTGAGACGGTGCTCTTTGGAGGTGGTAGTTTGGTTTCGGTGGCGCAACACCAACGAAGAACTCGGTCATTCATTGTCACAGGAGATCGCAGGGGCCAGTTAGCGTCAGGAGATATCATGTGGTATTGGCGGATTTTGGGTTAGAGTGGCTCTATTGAAATCCTATTGGTCAGATACGATCTGCTGTGAGACAGCCGGTAAGTGGGGTTGGGAACGTAACAGGTTTGTCGGACAGAGGCTCTTTATGAGATGTCGCCTGTGAAACACCTCTACAATCGGGTTGATACGTGGCTACGAGAGCTCCCCCCAGGAGCGTACGCCGTCTTCTACGGGGCAGCGGGCGGCGTCGGAGTGCTCCTCGTAGGTCTCCTGCTCAGTCAAGAACTGCTCGTCGTGCAGGCGCTCATGATGGCTCTCGTGCTCTTCAGCTTGGAGTTGGTATTTGGAATCAACCAACCGACGACGGAGGACTGAACGTCGTCTTCTCTGCAGTACTCCCTCTATCCCCTGTACTGACCACTGTCCGCGGAGCGGCATCGCTACAGTTTTCAGAATCGCATCAGAAATCTAATCGATGCCCTCCAACAAAGCGACAGCCGCGGCCCCGATAGTAACTGGCGTCCTTCTCGCCGGGACGGCTACACGAGAAGTCACACAGAACGGACTCGAAATCTGGACGACGCTGGCCCTCGTCGGTGGCTTCTCCGCGATCGCTGTCGGCCTCGGCGTTCTGACCGGTCTCAGTGGCTTCGACTCCGACGACGACCTCAATGGACACTACGACCGGACAACAGTCGCGCTCGCGGGCCTCGCACTGACGAGTATCGCCCTCGGTGCCGGGATCGCGTTGTCGTAGACGACACCAACCGACCTGCATCCACGCTGTGTCCGATACTTGCTTGACGTGTGCTGTCATTCGAGGCACGCAACCGTGCGCGCCACCGCCGTTGTTCAGTGGATAGCCTCTACGTAGCGATTCTTCCCCACATGGGTGCATCCGAACACGGACCATCCACCCCAGTCACTCGTTCTTTGGTGGCGACGTATTCCCTGACCGTGAACTCCGCTACCACCTCGGCGTGCAGGCCTGGTACCGCCTCGAAGAGCTGGCCGTACTCGTCGCGAATCCCGTCGCGACTCACCGCGATGACCTCGATCTCGCCGAACGTCGTGATCTCCGCTTCCTTGGCGTAATAGGAGGCGAACGCAGCAATATCTCCGTCGTTGTAAGATTCCGTCTGCCGTTGAACGACCGTCTCCGGTGCCGAATGTGAGCCATCTGCCATGTGACTCAAGCCCGCACCACAGCCCCTAATAGTGTTGTTTCAAGCCAAGTTCTCCCGCTGTACCAGCGGCAGAGGTGCTGCGGGGGAAATCGTCGAACAGATTCTTCCCGGCGGTCCGTATCCCGATGGGACCGTCGCCTTTGTCACAGCTGTCGACCGGACGCTGAATGCGCCAGTCGTATCCTGTGACCGCGAACTGACCTACTCGGAGACGAGTACGCTGATCGACGTCGAAGAATACTGACGACAAGCCCCCTGTTGTCTGAAAGACTAGCCAACTGGAAGGTAGGTCTCAGAGGCGGCGTTAGCTTCGTCAGCGGAGGACAACGAGTGCCACTCCGAGCAGGCTCAAGAGCGTTACCGCGACACCGAACCCGGGCGTGCTCGTCCCCGATTCCGTTGTACTATCATCCGTCGCCGTCGCGGGCGTTTCCGTCGGCGCTGTCGTCGTCAGCGTCTCCGTCACCGGGGTGGTCGTTTCAGTCGGCGTCACTGTCGTCGTCGGTAGGGCCTGGGTGCTGGCTCCCTGCACTGCGAACACGGAGAGCCCGGGCGAGTCCCCTCGGAAGGTCGCGTGGGTCGCATCGTCGCCAACCCGGCTGGTCGGGACAGCGGACTGCACACCGTGACCGTGTCGGGTGAGGTTCACGTTCGCCGGGTCGATGGCTACAGCTTCGATGGTCGTCTTGCTGATCCGGAACGTGAACTGCACGGCGTTGAGTTCAGAATCGAGGACCGAGTGCCTGACCTCGAAGTATCCGAGTGTCGCCTGACCGACAGGGAGGCTGAACGTGGCGTTCCCGGACGGGGTGTCGGTGCTCGTAACGGTGATCGTGTAGTCCCGGTCGGTGATGGTCGTGACAGACACGCCCGAGATTGCGATGCTCGCATCCGGCGCGAACGGGAGCGAACAGTCCACCGGAACGCCGGCACGGGCCTTCTGCACGTCCAGTTGCACTCCGCTCTCAGCCGTGGAGACGTCCGAGGACGTCTCCGCCGGTGGGACCGATCCAGTGGTTATCGGCGTGGAAGTGCGTGACTGCGTGGAGGTCCCGAACTATTGCTAGGGTGTCAGCGCCGCGAGCCACCTCCAGCCGTTCCTGAACACCATCTCTGATCTGCCCGCTGATTTCGACGTCGGACTGTTTGAAGCCGCCAGTCTCTCGGAGACGAGTCAAAAGAACCCCTACGCGCCGATCATGTATTTCATGACCCTGCTGCGCAACTCCGAGACGCTTCGCGTCTCCGACACGTCGCGAGTCAACCTCATTTTTGTCGACGAGATCCACGACCAAATTCGTAGCGGGATGGCCTCGGACGCCATCTACCCGCCGGCCGTCGTGGAGGACATCACGTCGACGTATCCCGACGCCACCGAGTCCTTGCTCGAAAGCGGACAGCTCACACTCTCGACGCACGATGCCTTCCCGTTCGGACTCGCAATCTTCGACGACCGGATCGGGCTCGGCGGATACGACCCAGACTCTGGGTTGCTCAGCGCGTTCGTCGACACCGACGACCCGGACGCCAGAGCCTGGGCGCTCGCACTCTTCGACCCGTACCGAGCCTCTGCCGCGCCAGTGCCGACTCCCCGGGGCTGAAATGTATCGCCTCGGAGTCACACCCCGAGGCTCTCGGCCGACTACGCTGGTAGATTGTTCGGTTGTTTCGGCCCCCTCGGGTCTGGTTAAGCCGGTTTAAAAGGATGAAGGCGGCCTATGTTTCCGAATGGTTAGCACGATGTGTTTCGATGAGAGCTTCAAAATCGTCTGTGTCCTCGTAGTCCTCACGAAGGACTAGTGCCGCTCGGCCACGATCGGTAATTGCGTAGAGGCCGCTTTGTTCGCTGGGACCAATCTTGTCGACGAGGTTGTGGTCCGAGAGTTCGGGTAGCCGAGTATTGATGTAGTCCCGGTTTTTGTCGAGTTCCACGGCCAAGTTGGCTGCGTTGTTCCGCTTTCCGTCCGCGAGAGCGTCCAGAATCTCGAAATCAGTCGGATTTACCAGTCGCATATACGGAGCCAATATCGTTTGAGTATTAACAGTTTGGTCTGGCTGTATCTAACGGAACAGTGGCGATGGGGGAGAGAAAACCGACAATAAGGTTACCCTATCAAGGGGAATTGGGGTAACCAACGGCAGGGGGTGGATTTAACCGGATGCTTAACATCCATCGGCCTCTCCCCAGTTGACCTTCTCTCGTTTCAAATATAAATGAAACGATATCATGCCAAATTCACTTCCAGTTACTTTGTACAGACAGAGTCCTGAATGAATCCCAACCTATACTTCGTTGGGGATTGAGTACAAGTCCGGAAGCCGAGAACGCTTAGAATCGAAAGATGTCGTCAACGATCTCGCATCGCAAGTACGCCACCCGCGAGTACCGCAACAACCGCAATACCGGCTCCGAATCCAGGTACCGATGTCGACGTTGGCTCCGTGCCGGTCGGAGAGGCAATTGAACCCTGGGGTGTGGTTGTGGGACCGCCAGTTGTCTCACCGCCGGATGCAACGGTCGTTGTCTCTGTTCCCTTGACGGTACTGGTCGTTGACGTCTGTCGTGTTGTTTGAGTCGTCGTACTTGAACCGGTTTTTGGTTGAGTTGTTGTTGGTACGCTCGTCGTCGTAGCAGCAGTTGTTTCCGTAGTGTTGTCGCCACTCGTTGTGGTGTCACTGCCCCCGCCTGCACCATCATTGTTGCCGCCCCCACCGGTGTCTGATTGCTCAACAGTTACCGTTCTGCTGGCTTGGTCTGAATTACCCGCTGCGTCAGTGACTGTCAGAACAACCTCCATTGTGCCAGCTTGCTCGAACGTGTGATTGGTTGTTTCGCCAGTTGCGTCAGTCGACCCGTCATTGTCGAAGTCCCACGCGTACCTGAGGAATGCCCCGTTGTCGGTTGAGTCAGTCGCGTCAAATTGAACCGATTCGCCGACAGACACGGTTGTATCAGTCCCCACAGCTGCAGTCGGTGACTGGGTGTCCGTTAGCGTAAGGTTTAGTTCAGTGACCTCACCGGGATCAACCGAATCAGTTTGTCCGGTATCTAGTCCCGCAACACGGAACTGGACAGTGTCGTCCTCAGTAGCATTCACAGCAAGTTTCTGGTCGAAAGCCCCCGGTCCTCCGTAGGAACCACCGGTGACCTCGAGTTTGTCCTTGACTTCGCCGTCGACGATGGCGGTGACCACAACGCCATCGGGGGCAGGGTCACCGTTGATTGTCACGGTCCCGTAGTAGGACTCCGGTGGTGACGGTTGGGTAGCGCTCGCGGTCGCCACGCCCGCTGCAGTAACGACAATGAAGGCCAAGAAGATAGATCGGAGTCTTGCACCCTCGAAATTGACATCCATAAGGTTAGCCAGGCAGTGGTACGTCAAAAGTTTGTATGGTTCTCCGTACTCCGGAAGGGGGCTACGCAGGTCTGATTACGTGACCCGATCTCATCAATACGTGTTGATGGATTCTATGAATCGCTCGATGGAAATCCCCCTGGGGATGTTCGCGGCGATCGTACCGTTGTCCTCTGCGTACACGAAGTACCCGGAGAATGCGCTAACCTCCGGTGCGGTTTGAGTGCTCCCCATCGTGTACACCGTCCAGTAATCATCACTGTACGAGATTTGACTGAACGGGTCCTCGTAGACGTTCACGACACGTGCGGGATCAGCCGACGACGCCGCAAAGGCATCCTCGGCGTTTCCGTATTGAGGTGCCCCGACGAAGTTCCAGCCTTCGTGCATGTCACGAGCGGCGGGGACTTTCGTCGGGTCGTCGCTGTCTTCGAAGTCGATGACAGCCCGTGCGGTCGTGTCCGGCACGACGAGGAGTGCATCAAGCGCGTCAAGCTGTTCGTCGTTGCCGGGCGTAATCTGATACCAGGCCTGGCTCTCAGCGTCAAAGCCATAGATTACGCCGTTGAAGTCGTTGAACATCTGGCTGAGGTTCCCTTCCGTTGGGCCAGGAACGGCGAAGCTGTATGCTTGGCCGGGTTCCATCACGACGTCCGTTGCGAACGCCTGAGTTCCGATGCCTTGCTCGCTTTCACCGCCCTCAGTTGAGAGATTGGCTTCGGCCGGTGGCGCAGTAAGGAATGGGTCGTATTCGATGTCACTTACGATCGCGCCACCTGTGGATTCGACGGTGGTGCTCGGACCGCGGACGTCGCCGTACCAGTTCATCCGCGCTGAGCTTTCATACCCATCGAGGGCTTGTATGGCGAGGGACGTATCCTCGAAGTTGTTATACTGTGCGTAGGTTTCCTCGGCGAGGATGCCGACTGCGGAATTGAACTCACTGCGGTAGGAGTCACTGTAGGGTTGCGTAATGCCGTAGTGAGTCGTGTTGAACACGCTCCGGTAGGCGTTAGCGGATCCTCCGAATCCGGTCATACCGGTTTTACCCTCAAAGTTGACGCGTTCGGCGTACGTTCCGCCGAAGTATTCTCCGGCGTAGGTTTCAATGCCTGTGGTGGCGACGATTGACGAATCCCTCACAGTAACGTACGACCCGTAGTTGTAGATGCCAGCTTCGTAGCTGACATCGCCCGCCGTCGGGTTGATGTAGCTGTCCTCGATGTAGACGTCCGACTGCGCGGCGTAGACGCCCCACTTGGAGTACGAGGAGTCTGTAACTGACGTGTTCTGCATCCGAAGGTCAGCGTCGAGGGCGATTACGGGGGCGTACTCGCCGGTGACTGTGCTATCTTGGAGTTGAAGCGACTGGTGGGTGAAGGTGCTGACCTCCTGGGTTGCGCTCTGGAGCGCTTCAATGTCTTCCCGGGAGATGTCAGAAAGCGTCTCGTTCGCGTATTCGACCCGCTCGGTTGCATTCATCTCCTGGATGGCCGAGCTGGCCATATCAACGGACTGAGCGGCGATGTCGTCAGCACCCGTCTGGTTTGTGATTCCGGACAGTGCGTGGTACTCGTCAGCTGAGAGGTGCTGGAGGTTGTGGACCGTGACGGTCTGGCCCGCAACTTCGGTGGTGTGTTCGGTCGCTGTCGCATCGAGGAGGGTATCGAGGGTGTCCGACGAGACGGAGTACCCGGTCGCCTCAGCGAAGACGGTTCCGGTTACGCCCGCGGAGACGTTCGACCCCTCAAGCGTGGTGTTTCTAACGACCGTTTCACTTGCACCGAGCGTCCGCAGAGCGCTACCAGCTTCAGATGTCAGCGACGACTCTCGGATTATCGTCTCATCTGTTCCGATGAGTTCGACTGCGTCTGCCGCAGCGGAAATACCATCGGGCGCGTCAGCCAACACGGACGTATCGGTGATTGTCGTCCCGACACTGTTTCTGACCAACATCCCGGTCGCATTCCGGTTGTTGGAAGAGGCGATGCTCGTCCCCGCGATAGTCGTATCCGCTACGTTATTTAGTGCAACACCGATTGGGAACTCTGCGTCACCAGCTGACGTCGTCGAGATCGACAGCTGGCGGAGTTCAATATCGTCTGCGAACAGGCCGTAGACGCCGTATGCGGTTTTCGAGATACGGACGTTCTCAACAGTCGTTGATTTCCAGCGGCGACAACCCCAGTATCGTCCGTTGTGGAGTAGTTCCCCTCAACAGCGACATCGGCCAGGGTGGCTCCGTCGTTGAGAACCACGGCTTCCGTGGCCTCGCTGTCAAAGACGACGTTCGCGGAGCTGTTGCTCTCGATGCGGAGTTCAGAGGGAACCTGCAGTGTGTTATTGAGTGTGTACGTTCCTCCTTCGAAGCGAACTGTGGTGCCTGGTGCAGCGAATGAGAGGACGTTGTTGATCTCGGACTCGTTTGCGGTGTCCTCCACGATTAGCGGGTCGGGGTGGACTTTCAGCTGTTGGGTCGCCGTCAGGGAGTCACCGCTAGAGTGATTCTCGAACGTAACGTCGAATGCGGGCGTGGCCCGTTGTTCGTCGACCGCGATGCTGACCGTGAAGTCGTCCGTCGAAGCGGTCGGGCTGACGCTCAGGTTGGCCGGCAGTCCGGATCCTGACGAGACTCCGTTGACGTAGACGGTCACACTCGATTGGTCTGCCAGTTGGTGGTTCGAGTAACTCGAGTTGAGCGTCACGTTAACCGAGTCAACGTTGGACACCCGGAGGTTCGCAGTGAAGTTCTCTCCCGGCTCAAGGTACGGCTCGGATAGGTCGTTGACCCGTACACTGACGTTTTGGTCAGTCACGACGCGGTCCGCTGCCGCAAGCGCGTCGATAATGCCATCACCATACCGTGTCGGGTCGGCCCCAGCTGGTGCATTGGCTGTCTCCTGCAGCGATGACTTCAGGAGGTCTGCAGACGGATTATTGTTGGCTGCGGACACCAGAAGGGCTGCAGCGCCGGAGACGTATGGCGCTGACATGCTCGTTCCGGAAATCCGAGCGTAGTCATCGTCTGGAGCCGAGCTGAGGACGCTCACGCCAGGTGCGACGACGTCCGGGACAGTGTAACTACTTGGCCACGATGGTGGCGGACTACTGAAGTTCGATTTGTAGACGACTTCGCCACTTGAGAACGAGGCGATCTCTCCGTTGGCGTCTGTTGCACCGACGGACAGTGTTTCGTAGATGTTCCCGGGTGAGCCACTAGTTCCAGGACCAGCGTTTCCGACAGAGGCGACGACGACGGTCCCGGCCCGTTCGGAGTTGCGCACTGGGGCGATAAATTCATCGAAGTGGCCGGTCGCACCCAGACTCATACTGGTAACGTCCGCGTCGTTGGCAACGGCCCACTGCATGCCGGCGACGATCTGGGCGAACGTCCCGCTGCCTCCGTCTAACACCAGGCCGTGGTAGAGGGTTGCGTTCGGCGCTGCGCCGATGTATTCACCATTACTGTTGTCCCCGACAACGATGCCGCTCGTGTGCGTACCGTGCCCACCGGTGTCGTGTGCTTCATCTACACCTGAAGCCGTGATGTCACCGGTCGGACCGAATTCAGCGAATTTTTCGAGTGATTCTTCGATTGCTGGGTGGTCACCGTCAACGCCGGTGTCGAGAACGGCTACTTTGGCCCCTTCCCCCATCGTGCCGTACTGGTCCCAAACTGCTGTCGCGTTAATTTGTTCAGGACCATAGGTCGCGTTATACCCGGTCTGGGTTGCGGTGACGTCGGTGCTGGAAACGTCTGAAGACGTTCCTGGATCACCGGGGAGGGATACTTCGAAATTATCTCGAATCTCAGTTACGCCGTCTGCTGCTGCCAGTTGAGAGATGTCCGCGCCTGGCTGTACTTCTACGACGATTGCGTTCGTGAGCCAGAGGCGTTGTTTGATGGACATGCCCGCGTTGTTTGATGCCACACTCGCGGCAGCTTGCTGTGTCTGTTTTGCGTGGTCTTTGAGCAAGCGTTGGGCCTCTGCAGGCGGTGTCCCCTCAGGGATGTTCGCCTCGGTTAACTTGACGATAATCGTGTCGGTTGTGTCACTATTGAGGTTAGCGCGTATCGGTGCGGCGTCGCCGTCCGCGGATGAGATTTGGTTGGTTACCTCCCCATTAACAGAGAGTGCTGTTTCCCCCGTTGCAGTCTCAGTGGTCACCGATGCACCGGCAGCCATCCCGATACTGGCTGCCGACACAACGAGCAAGAGCACCTGAAAGACCGCCAATGCAGTTCTACGCGAAGCCATACGGATGAATGCATTAGTGGACATTAATAATTCTTTACTGAAATTTTCATCCCCTTGACCCCATGTCAATAACTTTATTGAAATGGTGGTTAGGACAGTATTAAACCCTGTTAGGATTGCGTTAAAGAGAATGTATACTAAAACATCCAATGATTTTATCCTGATTGCCGATTCTGACTGTAACTATGTCTATCCAGTGGCAAAAGCTAACTATTGGGGGCTTAGAGCGACGGACTCGATTCGGGGAGGATGGCTAACATGACGCGACACTGGCAAACAATCGGTGCGGTCATGTTCGCGATCATCCTCATCGCCGCGCCAGTTAGCGGCGCCGCCACAACTCCCTCAGTGATAACAACTAACACACAGGTACAGGACCCATCTCTACAAACCGATACGAATGCAACGGACGACGACCCGCCTGATGCACCTGAATCCTACTACGGCAACGTGACAATCGACGGCCAGCCCGCGCCAGCGGGGACGGTTATTACGGCCCTAATCGACGGTGAGGTCAAAGGTCAAATCACCGTCGATACCCCTGGCTCATATGGCGGGCCGAAAGTATCTGATGAGAAACTCGTGGTCAACGCCAGCGAGAACGGCAGCACAGTTCGGTTCTTCGTCGGCAGCCTCGAAGCGAACACGACCGATGAGTTCCAATCTGGAACGAACTCCGAACTCGATCTCGCGTTCGACGATACGGAATCGCCGACCGCTAACGCCGGCTCCAACTACCAAACCCTCGAAAACGAACCGGTCACATTCGACGGATCCGAATCCACCGACGACGGACAACTAATCACCTACGAATGGGACTTCGGTGACAACACCGAAAACGCCACCGGCGTCTCTCCGACTCACGAGTACAGCGAAAACGGGACTTACACAGTCACGCTGACAGTCACTGACGCCGCGGGCAAAACTGATACTGATACAGCGACAGTCACTGTAGGCGCAGTCGAAAACCCCCCGGAAGCTGACTTCACAGCCACACCTACGAATCCCGAAGCTGGCCAAGAAATTACCTTCGAGAATCAAAGCACCGACAACGGAACCATCGAACGCGTTGAATGGGACTTCGATGGTGACGGAGAGACTGACGCCGAGGGCGATACCGTAACTCACCGATTCGGCGTCCCAAGAACGTACAACGTCACACTCACCGTTACGGATGACAGCGGATTCCAAGACACCCACGCAAAACGCATTACCGTTTCACAAACTGAGCGCGATCTCGCCGCGTCGCCCACAACTGGCTACGTGAACGCCACAACTGTCGACTTCGAGTTACCCAACACGGACAACCTTCACGTTGATGAATACGAATGGCACTTCGATGACGGAACACCTCTCGATAGTACCTCGTCACCGACCACTGCCCACGTATACAATCAGGATGGTGCGTTCAACGTTACAGTCACCGGCTACAACAACGGGACAACCGTCGTCACTGGCAACGAGACGGTAACCGTTGAAACCGTCAGCGGCACACTAGACTCCAGCCAGACTCAAGCGGTCGTGAACTGGACGACACTGGATCTCTCTGCAGAAGCGTCGGAACCGGTCAATCAGTCCGCACTCACTTACGAGTGGGACTTCGGGAACGGACAGACAGAGACCACCGACGCAAACGAAACAAGTTATGTGTATCCCAGCGCAGAGAACTTTACAATCACAGTCACGGCACGCGGTGATGGTGGACCGGTATTCACCGATACGATCGATATCTCAGTCGAGCGGGCAAAAGGGTCGCTCTCCGCGTCACCGGACACCGCGTACACGAACGTGACAGCGGTGAATTACACTGCGACCACCGACACCGACGGAATCACTCCGACGGCGTACGAGTGGGACTTCGATGGCGACGGTGTTTTTGAAAGAACGACGACGAGCAATGAAGCCGCCCACGTCTTCACCCAAAGCGGTTCGTTCACTTCGACGGTTTCAGTGAAGAGCCAGCACGGCCGCCTGTTCAAAGCAGAGACACCAGTCACGGTCCAACAACCGGCTGGCGATCTAACGGCGACTCCCACAAGTGGGTTTGCTAACTCGACGACGGTATCGCTCGAATTAGCGAACGTTTCGGAATCGGTACGGTCGAATATCGATCACTACCAGTGGGACTTCGGCGATGGAACAACCCGCGAGACGGCTTCGAATTCGACAACGCGTGTCTACGCTGAAACCGGCGAACACGAGGTAATCGCATACGGGATTGATAGTGACAGTGATATCATTGTCTCCGCCGTGACGACGGTTACCATCGAGCGGGCAACCGGCCAGGTAACGACCGAACCGGCTCCGATTCGCGCTAACGTCACGGAAATGAACGCCACGGTGACGGATGTCACGCCAGAAGTCAGTGACGACATTGAGCACTACGAGTGGGCGTTCGGTGATGGAACGACGGAGACAACAACTTCAAACGCGACCACCCACACCTACTCGCAGTCCGGCAGCTACACACTCACCGCGACGGCGGTCACCAACACCGGGGACGTCCTCTTCGATACGCAAACCACCATTGACGTACTCGAGGAAGGCCGCCCCACGGCAGCATTCACCTGGACTCCGACCCAGCCAACGGTCGGCGAAACGGTCACATTCAACGCGTCCGCAAGCACTGATAACGACCCGCTTGCGAGCTACGAGTGGGACTTTGATAGCGACGGCACCACGGACGACAAGGGCGAGACTACACAGCACACGTTCACTGAGTTCGTCGGCGAGCGGAACGTCACACTCACTGTCACCGACCAAGACGGGCTCACCGAGTCGACACAGCACACCGTTACTGTCGTTCGCGCCAACGGTGACCTCGTTGCAGATCCGACTACGGGGTACGCTAACTACACGGCGATCGGTTTCCAATTGACAAATGTCACTGCCGACATCGACGCGGCGGAATACGAATGGACATTCGGTGACGGCAACAACATTACGACGATTGGAAACACGACGACGTTTACCTATACCGAGCCAGGCGACTACGAAGCAACCGTCACCGCACTAAACGACCAAGGGGAGACGCTCGTCGTAGAATCCGAAACTGTCTCTATCACGCGCGCTAGCGGCGATGCAACAGCAACGCCGAACGATCCATACGCTAACTGGACCGACGTCAACTTCGAAGTCGAGAACGTCACGCCGGGCGTCACTCCAGCCGCCTACGAATGGGACTTCGGCAACGGTGACAGCGACGTCACCAGTAGCAATGCGACAACATACACGTATAGCCAACCTGGCGAGTACGAAGCAACCGTCACCGCACTCAGCAGTGATGAAACCGTTCTCTTCACGCGCACGATTACCATATCCGTCCAGCGAGCGGACGGTGAGCTTGCCGCTTCCCCCTCACCAGCGTTGACGAACGTAACCGAAGTAACTCTAACCGCCACCACCACCTCCCCAGGTGTCGACCCAGTTGCCTACCAGTGGTCGTTCGGTGACGGATCGACGAGAGTTACAACGGCGAACACTACGACACATCTCTACTCATCCGCCGGCAACTACACTACAGAAGTCCGTGCTCTGAACGGGGACGGCCAACCCCTGTTCACGAGAACAGCTACCGTTGAGGTAGTCGACGGTGATATCTCAGTAAGTATCAACACGCCAGCTGAACAGCGCATCCAAGATGGCGTGCTGATGAACGTCACCGTTACCAACGAGCGAGGAATCAAAACCCCCGGCGTGAACGTGTCAGTAGAGGCCCAGGGCGACTACTATTACACCCGCGACGAACAGACGTCAGCAACGCTCGGCCCAGTGACGCTGAACGCGTCGGAATCGAAGACCCTCACCTGGAACATCACAACCTGGGCAGACCAGGAACTGGACCCATCCAGTTACTACAACGGCCGCATTGACTTGCGTGCCACTGCCGATCCCGGCGACGAGATCCCAGAGGCCAACGAAAGGAACAACCGCGACGCCGCCGACACCGTCGCGACCTTCACTGACATCGAGACGTACGTGTACTCGTACTATCGGGGCGTGATCGGCGATCAGCATGAAGTGGATGTAACAATTGAGAATGAGGGCTCAGCAGGTGCTAAACAGCCCCACAACGTCACTGTCTCGATGGGTGATGGAACAACGAAGGAGATCAACCTCTCCGCGGCCGAACTTGGGGCGGGTGAGCGGAACTACCAGACAATCGAATACACCTACAGCGAACGTGGTGACTACCAAATCAACGCCACCGTACTCACTGATCCGCAGTACCCCGAGAACAACCGGTCCACGGATTCAGTCAGAATCCGGCCGTTCGAGCTCTCAATGGACTATGTCAACGCACCATATGAGGTCGAAAACGGGAGTACGTTCACGGTCTACGGCAGCTACGACACGAACACGGAGACAGAGGTTAACCTCTCAATCGAACTGCCAGATGGCCTTGAGCTAGCGGATGGGGAGTCACGCACAAAGACCGATCAGTCGAGTCGTTGGGGCGGATCCGAGCGTTGGACAGTCAAAGCGACAACCCCCAGTGACGACTACCAGATCAACGTAACGGCTACCGCGCGCAATGAGTCGGAGACGAACTCCGACACGACAACGGTCATCATTCCGAAAATCCGGGTTACCGACGAAGCAGCAGCGGTCGTCTCTGGCGGCGATTCGAACTCATCAACCGGAGAACTCATCGTCCGGAATGAGAGCACCTTCGACCACGAGATTACCCTCTCCGTGCAAGCCGGCTTCGAAGGACGGACCTTAGAAGGTCTCGAGTACCTCTTCAGCTATCCGTATGGGTGCGTCGAGCAGACCACGTCACCGATGCTCGCCGCACTTCACACCGACCAGTATTACCGTGACCGCATCTCCCCGGGCGACTACGACCGTGACCGCGTGAATAAGTCAGTCGCAATCGGGATGGAGCGACTGTCAAGCGGCGATAACGCTCAACATGACAATGGAGCGTGGAGCATGTGGGGCAACAGTCCCAGCGGAGACCGGTTCTACACGATGTACGCGCTGTTCGGGTCCGCATCAGTCCGAAACGACGAAGCGTACGGCACGAACTCGGGAACTGCATCAACTGCGAGTGCGGTCTCCCCGTACGCCCAGGACATCTCGACGAGCATCGACGCAATCGATTACAACCAGACGATCCACTGGATTCGAGACATCCAGACCGACGACGGTGCAATCGAGAGTGACGGGTACTTCCTGGACGACGATCCGGCTATGACCGGCTATACGCTCGTTACGATCGAGAAAGCGGAGCCGTTCAACGAGTCCACCCAGTCGGTCGCAACAGCGGTGCGCCGCAATGCGACCCAGTATCTCCTCGAGACACAGGAAGACAACGGATCGTGGAATGACGACAACGCAAAATCGACCGCAATTGCAGTCTGGGGTCTCCAGACGGCCGTCGAATCCGGCCTGGATAATCAAACGCTCAGTACCCGCGCGAACGAATCTATCGACGACGGCGTCGAATACCTGCTCCAGACCCAAGCACCAACTGGCAAATGGGTTGAAGATCGGTCTTCGTACTGGAGTTCAACGGGTACCACCAGTCAGGCAACCGCGTACGCGCTACTCGCGCTCAACAGCACCGGCTACACTGCCGATAACCGAACCATCCAGAAGGGCGGCGAGTATCTCGTCGGCGTCTACGACGATGAAGGGTCGTGGGGCTTCACCGAAGCCACCGCGATCTCCATCCGTGCACTCCAAGAAATCGGGCAAGGGCTCGGCACCGTCGATAGAACGGTTACCATTGACATCAACTACGAGAACGGTACGACCGCCTTGACAAAGGAAGTCACCGTCAACGAATCGAACTCGGTTGCGCGCATCTCACTAACAGCTGACGAACGGAAGAAACTCCGGCAAGGGTCGGTGACGAAGACAGTCACCGTCAATGCGACGGGGACCGGGACGGTCGTTACCGCAATCCGAAACGAACAGCTCGTCAACCGGGAAGAATACGAGGACACCGAGCAAGCACGGAGTGGCACCTCGCAGTCACTGGCGACGCTCGAAAGCACCGCCCTCGACACGGGCGGGAATAGCATTGGCACGCAGGCACCACCGTTCTCAGTGTCGGTGGCAAGCGACGACGAGCTCAGTGCCCGCAATGATCAGACGATGGCTGTCACCGTCACCAACAACGGTGAGTCGAACATGTTGAGCCCGATAGTCGAGATCCCCATCAGAGGCGGGTTCAACGCCTCCGCAACGCTTGATGCTACCGCGTACGCCGGAACGGAGACGGTAAGCGAGAACCGGCTAGGGACTCGCCTCTCGGAAGTCAATACCAGCACCCTCACCGATGGCGATTCCATTTACGTCTTCGCACGCGACGTCCCTGCGGGGTCGAGTCGCACCTACACCGTCGACGTTGATGTGGGGTCACCTGGCGACATCGACGTGACCGCAGACATCCGTCCGATGTACAATGAGTCGTTCAACGTCCGCACCAGCCAAACGCTGACCGCGACTGGACTCGGCGACGTCAACATTGATGTCGTCGACGAGCAGGCATCACCGGTGGCCGCTGATATCAGCATCGATGGGACGCAGGTCGCGACAAACACCGCATCGACAAGCACGGAGCTGTCAACCGGTGACCACGAAATTTCGGTGGTTAGCGGAGACACCGCTCGGAGCCTGAACGTGTCACTTGCGAACTTCGAGACTGCGAACGTCACGTTTGTCCAGCCGGACACCGTGACTGAACCGATGGTCGTTGCGCGGACGGGCGACGAGATGGCCGTGAAGTCAGGAACCCCGGCCCGAATCGTCGAGCAGACAGCAAACGCAACTGCCGCCGAAGAAATCCGGCGGACGTTCGACATCGCGTCCTCGGGTGGCACGATGATTGTTGCGTTCAACGAGACGACCGAACGGGCAGTTCAAGCGGGTGCCGAACCGTCCATCACAGTAGACGGTGCGGATACGTCCAACTGGACGTACACAGCCGGTGAAAATGGTGGCCCATCGACGATCAAAATCAAATCCGATGGCGACGTCCAGGTGAACATTACGTACGACGGTAAGAAACTGGGTGAAGTGACCGGCGACAACTCGGTCACCGCTGACGACGCGGCCGCAATCGCCGACGCAATCGCGAACAACGAGGCTGTCTCGAGCTACGGGGACGTCAACAATGATGGCGAGGTCACAGTCGTTGACGCCATGATGATCGCCCAATACGCCGACGGAGCGCGTGATGCGGACTATCAGGAGGGTGATGCCTGATGCGCGCTCGCTTGAGGAGTGTACTAACGGTCTGTGTTGTGCTTGCGGTAGTGGCCGCACCAAGTGTTGCGTTCGTTGTGCCAACGGCGGCCCAAAGCACGCCGACGGTGAGTATTGACGCCCCGGACACTGTTGAGAATGGCGTCACTGCGAATGGCCCACTCGTTGTCGAAAATGTCGCTGCTGGAGACGACATTGGGGCGTTCAAAATCAACATCACGTACAATGCCAGTGCTGTCTCGATTGACGCATCTGACACCGACCACTTCACCGTCTCGACGTCGACACCAGAGAGTGGGACACTGACAGTCGTCGGCTACACGAGTGAGACAGACACGCCAGACGGGGCGCTCGCACTCGCAGCACTAGATATAACTGGTGAACAGCCCACTGACGCGACTGCGATGTCGATGGATGTGGAGACGCTATCGGATACTGATGGGAATTCGGTGCCACATTCAAGCCGTGCTGAGACGCTCACAGTAACGGAATCATCGACCGAAGATGGTGATGGTGATGACGGGTCCGACGGCGGCACCGGACCTGGTGGCGGCGGCACCGGACCTGGTGGCGGCGGCACCGGACCTGGTGGCGGCGGCACCGGACCTGGTGGCGGTGGTGGTGGCGCCGGAGAGGGTGACACCGAGAAACCGACTGGGCCGCTGCAAACAACAGTCTCGCAGCCGTCACCCAACCAGGTCGCCATCAGCATCACAAACCTGTCAGCGAACACGCCGACCGACGTGACCCTGCCTCGGACAGACGTAGATAACTCAACAGGCACGCAGCTCTCAGGTGTCTCCGTGAACGCTCGGATTGCGACAAACGTGAGTGTCTCCATCGATCGGAGTGAACAGGTTCCAGAAGGGACGCCTGCGATCGAAGAGAGTCAACAGGCGGCTTCGCTTGGATACTTCACAATTACAGCTGATGTCCAAGACCCGGACCTCAACGAAGTGACGTACACGTTCGAGGTATCCAAATCCCGCATCGAGGAAGCTGAGATAACCCCGAGAGGTGTTCGCCTCTTCCGGTTGGATGAAGGGGACTCTGAATGGACGACGCTTGCAACAACGGTTCGCGAAGAGCGTGAGGACACTTACGTCTTTACAGCCTCTAGCCCCGGCTTCTCGGTGTACGCGATCGGGTATAATACCGCTCAAGAACCGAAAACCACATCCCAAACCACCACGGCGCCAGTTGAGACGACGGACATGGACTCTGAAGAAACCACCGAGGAGGCCACAACCGTGATACCGACAACTCCCGGGTCGTCCAGCGACGGGTTCCCCACGAACTTAGTCGCAGGGGGTGTCGTGATACTGGTAGTCGCTGCATTACTGTACTATTCGCGTCGAGGGAGCTAACTAGCTTCCTACGGACTTCATTTTTCGGTTGATGTTCTAATTGGTTCGAGTGTATCCAGAACCCGGAACGAGAGATCTTCGGCCTCTATTTCCCCGTCCTGGTACGCTTCGAACCAGGCCGTTTCAGCGTGCCACGTAGCAGTCGGGTCCGCGTTCGGCGTCAAAATCGTGGCGTTGAGTCGATCCATCGACCACCCATTCGAGATTTGGCGGAAATATCCACCAGCGATCGTTCCGACTTCCGCACCAATGTCCTCGTACCCCGTTTGGTCCGTAATATATCGGAGCGTTACGACGTTCGCATCTTTGTCAACCGTAAGAGTGTCAACCTCCGCGGAGGAGGCAGCCAGAAAAGCCATAAACGCACTGCGATAGGAGTCAATTCCGGCTTTGGTTTCAGACGGAGTTTCATCGGTGGTTGCTGAAGTCGGGGTCGGTGATTGCGTTTGGCGGGCTGTCGTTTCACTCCCAGTCGTCGTGCAGCCGGCCAACAATTGTGAAAGAAGTCCGCCACCAGCGAGCAATGCCCTCCGTCGCTTCATTAGTCTAATACGTGTGGTTCCGGGTGTTAAGCTTTGGTCTCGGTCATTGTATTGTTCGACGCCCGACCTCAAGGACGTAGATTTGGAACAGCAGTCGACGGGAGGTAACCCGTCAACTGGCGAGGGATACGGGGAAATTGGGAGTGCGAGTTCGCTAGTATTGGATGGAAGCTTCAGGGAGCAGAAAGCGGGACGAAAACTTCGCGTGAAAGAACGTATTGAACGCTGTCTTGGAGTTTCATCTCGAAATCCCCAACTATCAACAAAACCATTACATACTCGTGGATATGTTATTTATCTCAATGGTTACACAGCGTGACCGGATTTGGGACACAACTCTTCGGGTAGGCAAAGCCAACAAACACGACATCACGGTCGAGACGGTTCAAACCGAACTCAGCGATCCCCCCTCTGGTGATATGATCGACCAGACGCTCCAAGCGATGTGGGAGCTTGGAACGCTGCGCTGTCAAGGAGGGGGAGGACGGAACACCGGTATATATCGACTCAACCCCGGTGTGTTTGACTAGCTCCGTAACCAAGTTTTCCGACAATCCGAAGAGACGACTTGATTCATCTCGTAGGTATTTGTCCGTCCCAGCCATCGAAAGAAATCAACTGCTAGCAACGGTCGGCAAGTTTCGAACCGTCAACTGGCACGGTCCTAAACACCGGCTTATCGTTCGACGTTAATGTCATGTGGGATACTAAAAAAGATGGAGTATGATGTAATCGGCTCGGAGAGGCAAATTGATTTTAACACGCTTTCCACCATTGATCGGCCTTCTTAAGACGCTCGAAACCACGGTGATAAGCGACTGCTGAACTAGTATATTGGGGTAAGGCAATGAGCACAGGGATATAGCTGTACGATGACCGACCCCCCGACATTGCGCATAATAACATTTAATTAGATGGCTGGCGAGGACCCTGTATGTCGGATTACACGACTATATCGCTGAAGAAGGACTTCGTCACCGACGTCGAGGCGTACATCGAAGACGAACCGTTCAGTTCGCCCAAAGAGTTCATCAAGCACCTCGTTCTGCGCGAAATGGAGGACGACACCGAAATATCCGAGCAGGAAGCCAAACGCATCGGCCAGCAACTCAAAGAACTCGGCTACGTCGAGTGACCACCGATGACGGAGGCTCACTACCGATCCCTCGCCAAAGCGGGCTCCTACCGCGTGTTCGCCACCTCACTCGTCTTCGCAATCGCGTTCCTCTACACCGGGACGTTCGACGCCGCCGCAAAAATCGGCATCACCGCCGCCGTCGGCAAAACACTATTGTACTACGTCTGGGAACGCATCTGGAACAACATCACCTGGGGACGTCACAGTCCGAATTGAACGCCTCAACCCGGCCACGCTGCCCACCGATTGGCAGTAGCGAATTCCCCGACACTTCGAATTGCTGAGTGCGAGAGACGTGTTTGACGACGACGGCCCGGCAATAATTGTAGGAATTCTAACTTCAGGACGCGTCCTGCGTCGAGAGAGCCGGCACACTCTGTCAGTCGCAAACATATATGCTTCCAGTAGAATTTTAATCACAACTACACATCGGCCCCTATGGACGGTTACTTCAGGAATCGCACATCTCTGCTCCTGCTATCGCTCGGAATCGCACTCGCGAGCGTCGCTGTGCTCGTTACACTTTCCGCGGGGCCAGTCAGCGGCGCTGCCACCCCAGCAGACGTCCAGGTCTCCAACCAGTCCGCCACTGTCCAGGAATCCGGAACCATCAGCGTCAACGTGAGTGCCGGCGACGGCCCGATAGACGCCTACGTGAGGGTGATCCAGGACGGCAACAGCGTCGCATCGGGAAGTGCGGGCGCCGACGGCTCAATATCGTTCGACGTCTCCGCGGGCGACTACACAGTCGTTGCACAGAGCGCAAACTCGGTTCGCAAGAACGTCTCGGTCTCGCAGGGCGGCTCGACGCCGGTGTCACTCACGTTCGCGACCCTGGAGATAGACGCCGAGGCCGGGGAGGGCGCGATCGAACCGTACGCCAACGTCTACGACACGAACGGGAATCGAATCTCTGGCAAGACAATTCCGGCCGACGACGTCGCCACCTTCCACCTGGCGCCCGGAACCTACCAGGCCGCGGCGTCCGAAGCGAACGCCGTCACCAAAGACGTCTCACTGACCGCCGGCACGACCACGCCGGTCACGATGACGTTCGCCACCGTCGAGGTTGCGGCTGACTCCGGAAACGGCCGGATCGAATCGTACGCCAACATCTACGACGACGGCAACCGCATCGACGGCAAAACCATCCCCAAAGACGGCGTCGCCACCTTCCACCTCGACCCGGGCACCTACGTGGCGGCCGCCCAGCAGGCCAACGCCGTCACCCGAGAGATCTCCGTCTCCGGGGGTGAAACCCGCGCGCTCACACTGACGTTCGCGACAGTCGAGATTGCGGCTGAGGCCGGTGAGGGCCAGATCGAGTCGTACGCCAACATCTACGAGAACGGCAACCGCATCGACGGCAAGACCGTGCCCGCGGACGGCGTCGCGACCTTCCATCTCGCCCCCGGCACGTACGAGGGCGCGGTCCAAGAAGCGAATGCGGTCACCAAGGACCTCTCGCTCACTGCAGGCGCGACGCAGGCAGAAACGTACACCTTCGGCACGCTGACGGTGCGAGCTGAAGTCGGAAACCGCCAGATCGAATCCTACTCGAACATCTACGACGACGGCAACCGCATCGACGGCAAAACCGTCCCCAAAGACGGCGTCGCCACCTTCCACCTCAGACCCGACACCTACGAGGCGGTGGCTACCGAGGCGAACGGCATTTCCAGAGAGGTGTCCGTGACGGCCGGGGAAACCGAGCCCGAAACGATGACGTTTGCACAGTTGAACGTCGAGGTCGACGCCGGCGGCGGGTACGCCAACGTATACAATACCGACGGCGACCGCGTGGACGGAAAGACAGTACCTGGAGAAGGGGACGCTGAGTTCCACCTGAACCCCGGGCCCTACGACCTCAAGGTGAACGCTGAAGACAGCGACGCGACAGCGACCGGCGGATTCACGCTCTCCGCCAGCGAGCGGACGTACGCAACGGCGCAGTTCAATCCGGAGAACATCAGCGTCCGCACCGAGGCGCTGGAGGACGCCCGCTTCGAGTTCTCGGAGTTGACGCCGTCGGCGACGGAGCTGTCAGCAGGGTCGTCGCTCAGCGTCTCCGCAACCGTCACGAACGTCGGGGACACCCCAGGCAGCTATACGGCCGAGTTCGTCATCAACGACGAGGTCGTGTCGACGAAGAGCGGATCGCTGGGCGTCGACGAACAGGCCACAGTGACGTTCTCGACGGTCCTCGACGAAGCGGGAGCGTACGACGTCTCTATTTCGGGCCTCTCCGCGAAAACAGTCGCCGTGACGTCGAACTCGGAGTCGACCACGACCACTGAATCAGCGACGACGACGGCCCAGACGACAGCGACGACGACAGAGACGGCGACGCCAACGACGACAACGGAAGTGTCCGGGACGACAACTGCCGAAGCGGCGACGACAGACGCGAACAGCGCAACGACGGCAGCGTCTGGGACCACTACCGCGGCCGAGGGGACGACGAATTCGCAGTCGACGGAACGCACACGGACCACCGAGCAGGACAGCGACGGCGATGGCGTCGCCGACTCGAACGATTACGCGCCGGACGATCCGGCCGTGCAGGACAAAAGCGACGTTCTGGGCGACGGCTCGGACTCCGAAACGGGCGGCGTCCCGGTTCCAGGGTTCGGGGCCGGCATTACGCTCGTCACAGTCTCGATAGGCGCAGGGATTGCAGCACTCCGGGATTAACGTGGGATTTAAAGAGCGTCGGGTTTCGGAGTAATTCCCAAACGATGGCGGCCGAACAGTCGGCTTCCTTCGAAACCACTCAATACCGAATCTGTGTTAGCTACCAAACTTTCTGAGGACAGTAAAGAAGCGAGTAAAGAGAGAACCAGAGACCCGCAATTGGCTAAGAAAATTGTGATCGTATTATCGAAGGTAAGGAAATAGAAAAGGCCCGAATTATTTTATATGGGGAAATCAAATATAATTTCATGGGATTTGAAAAATTCGACGAGGCCGGGAGCGGTCGGGGACGACCCGCGGAAACAGATCCGATGATTTCGATCCGGAAATCCGGCTCGATCGGCGTGAACCAGGCCGCCATCGACGACCACTTCGCGGACGACGACGGCGCAGTCATGTACTACGACGGAGAGACGAACCGCGTCGGCATCGAACCGGTCGAAGACAAGGACGCAGACGAGGGCGCGTACACCGTTTCGAAGACCGACTCAGGCGGCACAATCGCCGCCCAGGCGTTCCTCGAGCGCTACGACCTCCTGCCGGACGTCACAACCCAATATTCGCCCGAATGGGACGACGAACAGGACCTCATCACGGTCGACCTCGACTCGCCGCAGAAGACCTACGGCTCGGAACCGGACGAAGAAACCGACTCTGAGTGAAACGGTGCTCGAGACCCTAGAGAGCGCAGTTTCCGCAGGAGCGGATTCGGGCAAAATATCCGGCGGCAGTGTCGACCGCCCTCCAACCGAGTGGGAGCCGACTAGTCGACGGAATCCCTCGCGCGGGCGTCCCCCAGCGAATTACCAGCGAACACGGGCTGAGGGTCTGTGTGCTGGGTTCCGTCACAGATCCGAATTCGACCGTCGGACCGCACGAACACGTTCCACGAATTCACTGTAAATCCGAGAACCATTTCTCGTTTTGGCTGATTGTCCCGCTGTTCGAGTAAGCTCTCAATCATGTCGGGGTCTACAAACTCGTACAGCGGTGGCATTTCCACCGGGCTGGAATTGTTGGCCTCTGCGATCGCATCGACGAGAACTTTCGTCGGTAACTCCGGGCTTTGCTCGTCGTACGTAACATCCACAACTGGGGTACACGTCCGATACACCTGCAACGCTCCCTTTGCCATACGGTAGTAAGAGAAATAACAGATGATTAAATTATTGTTTCATATCAAATAATCACCGCTCCAAATTACCGGGGCTATTCGTTAAACTTAGCCAAAAACATAGATTGTTGTGCCCACCGCCCAATATCAATATATCAAATAACTAATGCGAATGGGTTCGTCCCCTCCGCATCGGCCGCTTTGCAACGCGAGGGATGGAGCAACCAATGGCAGCAGAATTACGCGGACGTCCAATTGATCGTTTCGCGTTGATAGAGATACAGTGCTCCCGCGACGATGGAGAGCCACGGTATCAAGGATACGAGAACGAGCAGGACCGTTGCTTTCGGACGAACGAGCAAAACTCTGGTTTGTATCGCGTCGGCCACGATCCCAAGCGGCAGTCCAATCCAAATAGTCACCAGCAACACGGTGAACAGACGCCCGCTCACACTCGCCGGTGCAAGCAACAACCCCCCGAGTCCCATCCACCCCACAACCCCGCCAGCGATGACATACCGCAACGTCGGGTCTTTCACGTCACCGTTCTCTCCAGCAGATCGTTTCCGCACCACCGCCTGTTCGACTGACTCGTGAATACGGTCCACGATCGACTGAACTCGCAACGCTGCCGCGCCGGTGCTCGCCAGCCAGGCGTCGTCAGGAACGTCGCGCCGAATCATCCCAGCCACGCGGCCCTGCGGCCGCCCAACAATCGCGGCCCTGGGTGCGTATTCAGTGAGATCCGCTACAAAGAGCACGGAATCTCGCGTCAGATGGAGGTCGTCCCGCATGAACGCCAGTTCCTGTTTGTGTTCTTCGAAGGCGTCGACGACGTCCCACTGGATCCCATCGAACACACCCAACTCGGCAGCATCGCTCGGATTAAGCTCCACCGTCGTCGCCGCTCGCTCCAACGCCTGCTGGGCGGTGTACTCCGGTGCCTCCTGATACGTTCCAAAGTCCCGGGTACGTGACGGGGCGGGCCCTTGTCTGCCCTCGATGGAGCGGCTCCGGCGGTAGGTCGTGTCTGGAGCTGAAGGCACCGACGCGGCCGACTCACCAGCGTCACCCCCGTTTCCCTTCTCCACGTAGTGGTCGACGATATCGTATCCCGAGATTGTCTCGACGAGCGCCACCAGGTCTTCGCCATCGATGAGTGTCACATTTTCCGCACGCGCACGAGACCTGGCTGCATCCGTCGCCTCGAGCAGGGTTACGATGATTGCCTCGTCTGTACTCGGTTCAATCCGTTTGAGCGACGCCAGCTCGTCGATAGCCGAAACCCCCACTGGTGAGTTCTCGGTTGCCGGGACAATCTGGATGAGTCCTTTCTTCGGATAGGGTGTCGTCTTCGTCACACGGATGTCTGCCTCGGTTGGCTTGTCGCTGACCTCGACTGACCATCCCTGCCGGTGCCAGAGGTCAGCGACGAGTTGCGTGAACGCCCGGTCTGGCAAGGCCTCCAGGTGCTCGCGAAGTTCAGCGGCACTCCACCGCCTCGCACCCCCATCCCTAGGCACGTTATAACGGGGCGAGTGTCAACCGTAAAATCCTTTCTAAACTATCCAAACCCGGAAATTTCACTAAATGAGTGAAATACAGTTGGCCGTATTAATCGACGGTTGGATTCGGTTACTGCCCTGATCCACGGTTCAAGTATTCGGCAAACCCCACAGAGACGACGGCCGCCACGACGACCCACAGCGCGTACTCGACCCACATCTCGCCGTACATGTCGATGGCGATCGTGATCCGCCCCCCGTTCAAGAACGCCTGCATCCAGACGAAGTGCAGAATCACTGAAAGCGCGAACATCATAAACACCGCAAACACCTCGACGGCCGAGCGAGTCATCCGTCCGCAAACCTCCGCTCAGAGAGCCCGCAAAGCCCGGGTCTCGAACCATTGACCCACCTCTTCGCGGACCCACGCGGAATCGCATCGTCGGTTGACGGACGTTCGAGCGCCACCGTAGTATCTAAAAAAGGCGACGAACGGCTGTAGTAACTAACTCGCTAATCCCCACAAGCACGTCTTAAGGCCCGAGAACCCCGGAACCCCGGCACGAGACCAATGTGCGAGGAGATGAGTAACCCCATTCATACGGTAACTCTATCACGACCCGTTCAAGTCGCAGTCCACGCCACTTCGCTCCGCGTTGGAGTGTATCGCACGGAGAGCCACGATTACGGCTGACTGGAACCCTCCCACCCAGAACCGTCGCAACGAGTACCTAGGTCGTTGACTAACCGGGGTCCCGTCCGTTATCGTCGTTCCGGCGGGGCCTGCCAGACCCCCGAAAACGTAGATTAAGTAACCATTAACTAAGGTGTGGTTTCCCCATCATGTTCATGGCGAGAGAAAAATATGGGCGAGGACCCCGCTGAGACGAAATACTGTCCGATTTGCGACACCGAAAGCACTGTCAAGAAAACCGTCCCCTGGCAAGACGACGTCTGCACCACCTGCGCGAACCCGATTCCCGAAAACACCAATTGACCGATAGCCAGACGGCGGCAAAGCCCCTCCAGACGCCGGTCTCCAGCGATCTAGATTCGACCCTCCCACGTCAACGTGTACACCGACTCGGGGACTGCTACTCACTGAAGCGAAGCCGTCCGGTAGTCCGGTAATCCGGAGATTCCGGCCGACACCGACGCGTCGGGATGCATAGACGAACTGACCGCACGACCAAGGGAGAACACTTCGTCAGCCGCGACAATTTCGCCGACGCGACCTCGAATTCCGCTCGTCCCGAACGCACACCTACGACCTTGACAGCACACGGACCAACATCGTTCCGAGCGTCTCCGGTCCGGTTCTGTCGGTCCTGAATCCGAGGGCGCGTAATCCGCGTACGGAGGGGGGCTGCGCACCCGGTGTCGGTTAGCTCGGCTCCGAGCGGCCCACCAGTCGTGAGACTGCGCTCAGTCCGGGTGTGCCACTCCGGACCCAGACGGCCAGTGCAACACCGGAGAGGCCGAACTGGAACAGCACGTACGGGTCAACTGCGAACGCCGCGAAATGCGCGAGGAACGAGGAGTCTGACTGGTATGGCGGCACCTCGAGGAGTGGCCAGAAGAGGTAGGTCGTCCACTCGAGTTGGCTGCCGTCCCCACGCAGCAGCCCCCAGACTACGTCCGGGCCGAGGTCGGCGAGACTGTGCGTTACGTACCCGATGGCGAACGCGACAGCGGTGTCCTCGTGGTGCCACCGTCTGCTCATCTGGTAAACGACGAGGACGATGATTCCCGCCGTCAGCAACGAGTGGGCGAACGACCGACCGGACGGCAGTATCGCGAACGTCCACGCCAGCGGTTTGTCGACGAGGTCTGGGAACTGTGACCCGATGGCGACAGCTGCGACGGTGAACGTGGTTTGAGCGCTACGGTCGCTGTACTGCGTGTAGAGCACGAAACAGAGGTATCCCACCGCAAGATGTCCCCATGGCCACATTGAATCGGTGTTGACGCCCGATTCTTGAGAACCTTCCCATCCCGAGAGCGGTCCACCGTTCTCTGGTAGTACAGCTCCGTTCGGTACGTGGCCGGACGTGGCTTCGAGTAAACCACGCGAGTTGAGGCCTCGAAAGCCTTGCCACGGGCACAGTATCCGAAAGAGAGCGAGGAGTAGACCGCAGGGACGCCGCTACGGATTGGGCGCTTTCGCGTCGAGTTCGCTCGGCGTCTCCACGTCGACCAGCGCGTCCTCCAGGACGTCCTCGACGGTCAACTCACTCAGGCCCGCGTCGGTACTGAGAACGAGGCGGTGGCTCAAGATCGGTTCCAGCATCGCATTGACGTCGTCCGGAATGACGTACTCGCGGCCGTGGATTGCGGCTCGGGCCTTCCCGGCGTGGAGGAACGCGAGACTCGCGCGCGGCGACGCCCCGACGTCGACGTACGTACTCTCGCGGACGGCCGCCACGATGTCGAGAATGTACTCCTTGACCGGGTCTGCGACGTGAATCGCCCGAACGTCCTCCCGGAGGTCCAGGACGTCCGACGGGGAGAGAACCGGCGATATCGCATCCGGGCCCAGCGTCGCATCGTCGTTGAATCGGTCGAGGATCTCGCGCTCGTCGTCGCGCTCCGGGATCTCCACGGTCAACTTGAACTGGAAGCGGTCCCGCTGGGCTTCCGGCAACTCGAAGGTCCCCTCCATCTCGATCGGGTTCTGCGTCGCAATCACCATGAACGGCTGCGGCAGGGCCAGGGTTTCGCCCTCGATCGTGACCGTCCCCTCCTCCATCGCCTCCAGCAGCGCGGACTGCGTTTTCGGCGTTGCGCGATTGACTTCGTCGGCGACCACCAGGTTCGAGAAAATCGGCCCTCGCTCCAGTTCGAACGCGCCCGTCGACTCCCGATAGACGTGCGTGCCCGTGATGTCCGCGGGGAGAATGTCGGGCGTCATCTGGATACGCGTGAAGTCCAACCCGATCGCGCGAGCGAACACGTTCGCGGCCGTCGTCTTCGCGACGCCGGGAACGCCCTCGACGAGGACGTGCCCGCCGGTCAACAGCGAAATCGTGAACCGCTCGATCACGTCCTCGTTCCCCACGAGCACCGTGGAGATCTCGTCTCGGATGTCGGCATACGCCCCAGCCGGATCAGTCATCTTGGTCTTCTTTCGGCGCGTCCGGCATAATACCTCTTGCGACACGTTCGACCCGCGACTCGTCCCATTCCGGGTGTCGAGCAGTGACGCGGTCCAGAAGCTCGGTCTCGGACGGACCGACCTCACCAATCTCCGGACTCGAGGAATCCCTCCACGGCAGGGGGATACGGGTCGAGCGCCAGAGCGCGGCGCTGACGACCACCAGCATGGCGATGCTGAGGAACTGGAGCAGCGGGGAGTCAGCAATCGTCAAGACGACCGCAACCACGGGCGGAATCCCGGACCGGTGGGAATAATCGAACAACACCGTCTCGTCGTTGACGAGATTTTGAGCGAACGCGCGGTTGTCCGAGACGTCGAGCATCGAGTTGATGAAGATGCTCGGGTCGCTCACCGCGACGACCGTCCCCTCGCCGACGGATTCGCGGACCACTACCGGGCGTTCGCCGAGCTCCTCGGCGTCGTCGAGTGCGCCGTTCCGGTTCGCGTCGAAGTACGCGTACCCGGACGTGTTCACAACGATCGTACTGTTCGCTCCGGGGTCGATTGCCGTCCCGTGGTTGAGTGTGAGTCGTGAGACGTCAGTTGTCAATTCGGTGTCGTCGACGTTCGGCGCGACGGCCAGTGCGGGACTGCGGTAGTACCGCCGTTCGTCGCGAATCAACCGACCGTCGAATCGTGCGGTCACCCCGAGGTCGGCGAGCAGCGGGTTCGTCTGGTCGTCGAAATCAGAGGCGACGACAAGTGTGCCCCCGCTCCGGACGAAGGCCGCGATGCGTTCGCTGTCCCGGTCGGAATAGGCCTCGGTGGGTGACACGACGAGCGCGGTCGTCGCGGCCCCGGACTGGTCGGCGTATGCTCGAGTGTCGCGGACGATTTCCGTCTGCGCACCCGTGTTCCCCGCCAGGGTACGGACCTCGCTTGCGCCGTCCCAGGCCGGATTATAGGAGCCGAACGCCGTTTCGGAAGTGGTCAGCCCGACGAACCCCGACGAGATGACGACAACGACGAGTGCCGCCAACAGCAGCCGTGGGTAGGTTAGTTCGTAGCCTCTGACCCGCATCGGTTAGATCACTCCCGGGGGAAGGATGGCGAGAATCCGACGGACGACGATCGCCCCGAACACGACCAAACCGAGCAGAATGAGCCAGCGGAGGCGCCGTCGCCAGTCCGGACGCACGTTGAGCGGTGCTGTCAACTCGATCACGACGAGGAAGCCGATGAGCGAGACGACGAAGACCAGTTCGTAGCTGAGCGCGTCGAGGAGGACCAACACGAGCGTGCTCGCGAGAATCCACGCGAGGGTGGCGTGCACGAACCGTGTCCGTCGACGCGTTGCCATTGACGTGTAGTTGCTGATGCGGGGGTTAGAAGGTGTCGCCACGCGGTGACGCTACGTCGGGCGCCCCGCATACTGCCACGACGGACGCCCGCGGAGCCGTATCCTCCCGCATCGACAGAGACGCCTGGGTTCCACTGGGCTGCCGTGCTAACCTTCATTTTTATTACACGGTTCGGTACGGCCACCAGTCGCACGCCGCCCCCTCGATCTGAAACTCGCGCTCTACCACTCGGTCTCGGCAAGCGTTTTGACACCGAAGAGCACGAGTAACAGACCGACGCCAGCGGCCGAGATCGTGGTTTCCTCGTACTGATTGGCCGCTGGCAGCTGAACCACGACGAGCAAGCCCGCGACGATTCCGACCACCCCGACCCCGATCACTGCCGTCCTCGACAGGTCTCGACCCATACGTGGTGCTACAAGCAGGTGGCCTAATAGGCGCGGTGGAGACGAAAATTCCATTCGTACTTTGACACTCGCCACCATCCAGAAAACCACGGGAGCGAATGGCAGTCCGCCGCGTTTGCCGACTCTAACACGACAATCGAACCCCGTTTTCCACTCCCACTACCTCCCGTCTCAGAATAATTCGTTCGTCGCTACGAGGTAGAACCGACCGATGGCGACTGCCGCGACGAGGAAGCCGACGACGATAGCGAGAACGGCCGGCAGATCTAACTGAACGAGGAAATAGAGGGCGCCTGCGAGTGCGATGGCAAGCGCTAGCAGCCCCGCGATGAATATTCCCTGTTGCCTTCGGGGCGCATCGGTGAGGCCCGTTTTCTCCATACGGAGAACTCCGCAGGCCACGGAGATAGTAGTCCCGACGAACAGTTCGATTTTGGCGACGCGATTCGGCGGCGCGTACCCAGCCGCACCTGATTCCAGCAGCCGTAGCTGACCGCGATAGAGCCCGCCCGACTCGCCCGGCTCCATCTCCTCGTCTGCGAACAGGAGCGGTGACAGTACCTGGATGATTGCTTGACGTAGTAGAACGCCCCCATCCACACCCATCTCATTCGTCCAATTGTTGGGATAGCGTCGGCTGAAGATGGACTGACACCGTAGAAGTACTCCGACCGGGAATTTGAACCCGGGCCACCGGAAGACGCGCTTCGCTCCTCTTTGAGGTCGCAACCCTCCGCTGAGCTCAGGGTCGCTCCCATGAGCTTGGGGGCTCTGAGACTCACTAATTCGACTTCAATACATAGCAGTGGTTGGGTTCATTGACTCCCACAAACGTTGACTCACTCTGCTCGAACGGCTACAACTCATCAGTTCTCCTGCGGAGGGGGTTTTCCGTCTGAGTAGTTCCGTTCGAAGTACCACTGTTAGACCGTATTTTGGTGAAACAGCTGGTAAGTGAGTAGGCACGCTAACTGTTGCCCCTAACCCACAGGTGGACTATGATGGTCTGGTGGAAACAGTTATCCCGACCAGCGACTAAATCCAACTGAACCGACTCTCGCTCGTTTTGGGCGATAAAAGCCGTCGCCGGAATCTTCTGGCGAGTAAATAAATCCCACAGTCGCAGCCCACAGGTAATGCCAGCCTTTCCGAACGAACAGCACGCAGCCAGCACCACTCTGAACAGACTCACGATGCCGCTAACCCGCGTCCAGCACCGGGATCGCTACAGTAGCGACGCAGTCGTCCGCCAGGAGTTCGGGCTCTCCGGCTTGGACGAGCTCGAGGACGTGACGATCAACCACTACGGGCCGGGCGCCACTCAGGCGATCACCTCGGTTCTCGTCCCCGTCGCGGGGGGCCCGCACAGCGGTGCCGCCGTGGCGCTGGCCGACACAATCGCCGCGGAGTGGGGCGCGGCACTCACGTTGCTGACCGTCATCCCTGAGACTTCGACGGATGCAGACGCACGTGCCGCCAGTGAACGACTCGACGAGTACACCGACACGGTGAGTGAAAGTCCCGTTGAGACGGCTGTCGTTCGCAGCGGCGACGTCGTCGCGACGATTGTCCAGGAGAGCAACGCCCACGAACTGCTGGTCATCGGTGCGTCCGAGCGCTCGCTGTTCAAGCGACTGTTCCGTGGGTCGCTACCCAGCACACTGGGGCGCGAAACACGCGCCCCGATCTTCGTCGTCAGTCAGTGAGACCGCAGTAACCTCGTCATCCCTCCTCACTCTCCGAGGTGCGTCGTAGAGCACTGGAATACTCGAACGTTCTGTTGCGAGAATCAGCCGCTGAGTGAGTGTTCGAACCAACCAAATGCTCAGGGTGACTCGACGGTAACGGTGGTTCCCAACAGTTCTTCTGGCACGTCGTCTGATGTGGCTCCCCAGAAGGCGAAGGAGTACGTGCCGGGTTCGAGTGGGGAGCAGACGTGATAGCCGACGCCGGCCGGCGGGTGATTTCGCTCCAGTCCTTGCTGGCTGAAGGTGAATGGCCAGTCGTATCCAGCACCCGGAAGCAGGGTCTCTACGTCGTCGAGCCACGCTTTCTCTGGCGTCTGGAAGATTGGCTCCCAGCCCCCGTCCGTCTGGCGCCTGATATTGTACTTGTGGATGTTCCCGACTTCCACAGGCTCATCGCTGACGTTCCTGAGCGAGAACGTAATCTCTTCGCCGATGGCTATCGTCTCTGCTGAGGCGGTCAGTTTCAACCCGGAGTGTCGTTGGACGTGGGGGCCGGACGGTCGTTGGATGTACTCAAGCGTCTCGTCGCCGCATTCGGCATCCGTTTCTGGTGGCTCCATTGGGAATTCTTCGACGCCCTGAAGTCCTCGCGTGGATGGACTGGTGATTGATTGATCGGCTGTCCTGGTTTCCGTCGAGTCTGTGGTGGTCGTATTTGCGTCACCTGTGAGACCGCCAAGACAGCCAGATATAGCCGCGAGCGCGGCTGTTATCGAGATATTACGGAGAACGTGGCGTCGTTTCATATACTTGCATATAATGATGTAAGTAAGTGCTTTCTGCCTCAGGGGGTACATAATCCGTCAGAAGTATCGACCCACTGGTCAGCACTTTTCCTGTACTTACTGATCCACGCCAGATTCCGGTAGCTGTCGAGAAGTTCGAAGAGCCGTCTGAACATCGCTGATTCAACCCTGTCTCTATTCAATAGTTCTGACCATTCTTGGTGAGTGGCTGAATTTAGTACAACCACGGCATTCACACCTATATTCTTCCGTACAATCGGTACGATAGAATTGGCCATAGACGGAGAGAGGCCGTAGAAGTGCACCGACCGGGATTTGAACCCGGGCCATGAGCTTGGAAGGCTCAGGTCCTAGCCACTAGACCATCGGTGCGCTGCGCTTCGCTTGCACACCGGGGCTCGCAAACCCGCCGGGTTTGCTCACCATCGGTGCTCGGTCCACTCGCACCGGCAGCGGCGAACCTCGTTCGCCCCAATGTCGGTGCTCATCCATACTTCCCTGCCGTCGTTTATGGGCGTTTCCCTTCGGGGTGGACGACAGCGTAACAGTTCCCACTCGAGACGAATGAGTCTTCGACCGCGAGCGCGCTGGTCTGGAGGTCCGCGCGGAACTCCTCGGGGTGGTAGATGTGGTAGAACCGCGGGACGGTATCGCCACCGGGGAGCGTCCAGTCGACGGTCGTGTCGAACCCGATGGTCGCTGACTCGCCGCCTGCGCCCGCTCGACTGCTCGAGGAACGCTGCGCGTCGCTCTCGAAGCGGTCGTGCTCGGTGCTCCACGCGCTCACGAGGCCGGCGCCGCCCGGAGCGAGGACGCGTGCGAGTTCGTCGAGGCTGGCGACGCGGTCGGCTCGCGTCCGGAGGTGGTGGATCGTCGCGACGTACACCGCGAGGTCTGCGACGTCGTCCCGCAGGGGGAGGCGAGCGGCGTCTCCGGCGACGAGGCTGGCGTCGAACCCACGCTCGGCGGCGCGGTCACGGGCTTCCGCGAGAAGGCCGCGGCTCGCGTCGACGCCGACCGTCCGGTTCGCGTGCGCGGCGAGAATCTCCGTGTGACGGCCGTTCCCGCAACCGACGTCCACGGCGAGGCCAGCGCTCCGGTCAGTGAGGAAGTCCTCGACCTCCGGCCACGCGTACTCCCTGGTCTGCGAGAAGTGCTCGGCGATGCGGTCGTACGTCCGGTGGACGGCGCCGCCGGCCTGGTCAAGGTGTTCGGTCATCGAATCACCCGAGGAAGAGGAACGTGCCGTACGCGATGAGCAACATCACCGTCGCGTGCTTCGCGCCGGCCTTGATCGTGCCCTCGCCCATCTGGCCGGCGACCAGCCCCGAGCAGACAGCCTGCACGAGCCCCGTGTGGAAGAACACGAGGCTGTACGCGTCCTTCTGCGCCTGGGTGAGTTGCGACGCGCGGTCGAACGGCCCCGTCGACACGTCGCCCGCCGCCTGCCCGGCAGTCGGGTCCGTCGGCGCCGACGCCGCCGCTTCCACCGTCGGGATGTTCGGGATGAAGATGACGTCCAGCGAGACGACGATGGCGAGGAACACGAAGAACGCGATGTAGATGACGACGAGGTACGTCAGCAGTTCGCTGCGGCGGTCGCGCTCCAGGCGACGGGTCGCCTTCGCTTCATTCGCGGCGATCCGCAACACCGGCCCGAGGTCGCCGCTCGCGCGCATCGCGTTCGTCGTCAGTGTCACCACGCGAGAGATGGCCGGCGTACGGATGCGTTTCTGGAACCGATGGAGCGCGTGCTCGATGCGCGCGCCCCAGTTGATGTCGGTCCACGTGCGCTCCAGTTCCGTGGTGAGCGCGCCGAGTTCGCTCCCGACCACCCGCCCGAAACTCTCCACGACGGGCATCCCGGCCTCGTTCGTGGACGCGAACCGGTCGAGGAAGTCCGGAACGCTCGCCTCCACGGCTTTCAAGCGGCGGCGGTGGGCCTCGTACGCGACGGCGAACGTCCCCAGGACGAAGATGGCGGCGTGCACGAGCGGGTCGTCGTAGGCGGTGAAATCGGTCACGCCACCGAGTACCAGCGGCCAGTACTGCACCAGGAGGTACAGCCCGGCAATCGGACCCGTCGCCCAGAACAGCACTCTCGGAGACTGCAGCACTACCTCCAGAGGGTGGCGGAGACGGTACAGAACCGGGCGAAGCGTCTCGTGGGTGTCGAAGCGCTTCCTGTTCTCTGCCGTCGACGAGCTGCCCGCGACGGCGTGGCCGCCGTCCGTCCGCGCAGTCGCCGCCGGCGTCTCGATGGACTGGAACCGCGACAGCGACTCCGACTCGTCCGGTGGCTCCCCCGTCGCGCCGCCCGTCGCCGTCTGGGTGATGCTATCCAGGTAGACGACGAACCCGGCCGTCGCCAGCGGAATCAGCAGGTACGCGGTGACCCGGAGGAAGTTCTTCGTGTCCGACAGCGTCAGCCCGATGATGACGAGGATCGTAATCAGGAACAGCGGACCGGCGACGAACAGCGTCACGTACGCCTCTGCGAGCGTCGCCAGCAGTTCGAGGAACTGCTCTTGCTTCGCCTCGGCTTCGTCGGCGTAGTAGTCGTACTCGCGTTTCAGGAACCCCGGGAGATTCCGGCCGCTCTGGAGGACGCTCGTGAGGTTCTCCGCGAACTCCCCGAGTTCCTCACTGGGCGTACGCTGGCCGAGCCGCTGGAGCGCGCGCAGGATGTCCGACCCGAACATGTCGATGTCCTTCACGACGATTGCCATCTCGCGCGCGCTCTCGCCGTAGACGTCCTGGTTCCGGGCGAGAATCCGCAACACTTCCGGGAGCGCCATCCCACTCCGGGAGAG
Source organism: Halobacterium bonnevillei (assembly GCF_009831555.1). Classification (GTDB taxonomy): domain Archaea; phylum Halobacteriota; class Halobacteria; order Halobacteriales; family Halobacteriaceae; genus Halobacterium; species Halobacterium bonnevillei. Next base: position 116,416 of record NZ_WUUU01000001.1, read on the forward strand.
CGCGTACATGAACGCGACGGTGCGCTCCATGGACACGTCGATGCGTCGCGCGCGCTCCCCGGCGGTGTACGTCGGGAGCGACCACCGCACCTTGTAGGTCGCGAACCCGGCGAGCACCCCGAGCGTCGCGCCTGACCCCAGGAACAGCACGAACAGTTCCGCGACGGTGAACTCGGCCGGGCCGCTGGCGAACGCCGACTGCACGAACGCCGGAAACTGGGACTGGAGGCTCTCCGAGGCGTTCCCGAGGAACACCAGCACGCCGGACCCGAGGTAGACGCCGAGGATGCTCCCAGACAGCGCCGCGACAGTCGCGTAGAAGTACGTGCGGGCCGCGTACACGCGGTACGTTTGCGGGACGTGTGCGCCGCGCAAGGCGTCGACCTGCCCGGGATTGAGGTCGCGGCGGGACTGCGCGAACCCGCCGAACGTCGCGAGCGCGACCCGCGAGACAAGCCGGTCGATGGCCGGTACGAGCGGCGCGGCGGCCAGCGCCCCCACCGCGGCGAACACGACGACCAGCGGCAGGAAGAGCAGCGACGACGCCATCTTACTCGCTGACACCCGGCGCGTCCACGACTACGTCCTCGTCGAGTTCCGACCGGACGCGGTCGACGACGCGCTGCGGGTCGGCGTAGTACTCGTTGATGACCGCGGTGAACCGGCGGTAGTCCGTCACGTCCTGCTGGGTGAGGTACTGGAGGACGCGCTTGCGGTTCCGGAGTTCGCGGAGGAGTTCGCTCCGGCTCCAGCCGCGCTCCTCGCGGATGTCGTCGAGGACGACGGAGTCCCGCTGGTCGAACTCGTCCGCGACTGGCTGCCACTCGAACGCGGTGGAGTAATCGAGGTCGCCGGTCCGCTGGTCGATCCCCTCGATTTCGGCGATGACGCGGTTCCGTCGCACGCGCTCCTTGCCGACGTGCGTCAGCGTCTGCACGCAGAGGATGTCGAGGCTCTGGATCATCGCGCGCGGCACGTTGATGGGGTCGTTCTCCAGGCGGTTGATGACCGTCTGCACGCTGTCCGCGTGCATCGTCGAGTACGTCGTGTGACCGGTGTTCATCGCCTGGAAGAGCGTCATCGCTTCGTCCCCGCGCACCTCCCCGACGACGATGTACTCGGGGCGATGCCGGAGCGCAGACCGCAGGAGGTCGTACATCGTGATGTCCTCGCCTTCGCCGATGGACTCCCGAGTGACCGAGGACAGCCAGTTCTCGTGGAACAGCGTCAGCTCGCGGGTGTCCTCGATTGTGAGGACTTTCGACCGCGGCGGGATGAACATCGAGATGGCGTTCATCGACGTCGTCTTCCCCGAGGCCGTGCCGCCCGCGAACAGCAGGCTCTTGTTCGACTCGATGGCGAGCCAGAGGTACGCCATCTGGTCGAGGTCGAACGTGTTGTAGTCCACGAGCGTCGCCGGCGTGAACGGGTCCTCGCTGTACTTCCGGATGGTGAACGCCGAACCCCGGGGCGTGACTTCTTCCCCGAGCGCGAGCTCCGCGCGCGACCCGTCCGGCAGCGTCGTCTCCGTCACGGGGTCCCCGATCGAGATGTGGCGCCCGGAGGACTGCGCGAGGCGGACGACGAAGCCGTCGAGTTCCTCCTGTTCGTAGGTCACGTTCGTCTCGATGTCGGTGTAGTCGTCGTGGTAGACGAACAGCGGGATGCCGTACCCGTCGCAGGAGACGTCCTCGATGTGGGGGTCCTGCATGATGGGGTCGAGCTTCTCGAAGCCCTCGAACGCGCGGTTGAGGTAGTAGAACAGCCGGTAGAACGCGTTCATGTCGACGTCCAACCCGTACTCCTCGAGGAGCGTCTTCATCTGCTGCTTGAGCACGGCCTCCGGGTTCTGTGGGTCGTACTCTGCCTCGTAGATGAGCGCGTCACGGATGTCGTCGTACAGCGTCTCCAGCAACTCCTGCTCGAAGTCGTCGAGCGCGGGCTCGACGACGTGGTAGCGGCGTTCGTCGTTCTCGGGGTCGAACCCGATGAACACGAACGCGTACGGCGCGTTCACCCAGTACCGGTCGACTTCCTCGTAGCCGTCGAGGCCGTCGAAGGACAACAGCGGTCCGTGCGCGCTGGGGTCGTACTCAGTCACGGTGATCGAGGACCCACGGAGCACCCCGGCGACCCGGCGCGCCCGCTCTCGGACGTCGTCGAGTTGCCGTTCCAGGTCGGCGAGGAAGTCGTTGGGCATCGATTACTACCTCCATCTTCTCCCGCGTGAACTTAAAGTTGGCCGGGCCGGGTGTCGACGCGCGGCCGGAGCCGTCGGACTACACGACGAGGTTCGCGAGCCGGTCACCGGATGCCAGCCGCCGGACGTTCTCCCGGACGAGCGTCGCCATCCGCTCGGGGTAGTCGCGGTTCGCGGCGGCGGCGTGCGGGGTGACGATGACCTCGTCCATCTCCCACAGCGGCGAGTCCGCGGGCAGCGGCTCGGTCTCGAAGACGTCGAGCGCTGCGCCGGCGAGACGGCCGTCTCGGAGCCCGTCGACGAGCGCGTCCTGGTCGACGACGTCGCCGCGCGCCACGTTCACGAGCACCGCGTCGTCGCGCATCGCGTCGAGTTCCGCCGGCCCGATCAGGTGCCTGGTGTCGTCGGTCAACGGCACGGCGAGCGCGACGAACTTCGCGTCCGCGATCGCTTCGTGGAGGTCCGTAGCGGGATAGACCTCGTTGACGTGGTCGACGGGGAGCGGCGTCCGCTTCACGCCGACGACGTCCACACCGAGGGCGTCGGCGCGCATCGCGATGCCGCGACCGAGCGTGCCGAGCCCGACCACGCACAGCGACGAGCCGTCGACCGTGAACGGCGCGTCGTGTGCAGGCCAGGCCCACTCGCCGCGAGTTTGCTTGCCGCGGTGTTCGTGCAGCCGGCGCGCGAACGAGAGCATGTACCCGGCGACCGTTTCGCCGACGCTGTCGCCGTGCGTGCCGGTGCTGTTCGTGAGTCGGATCCCGGCGGCGTCCAATTCGTCGAGTGGGAACCTGTCGACGCCGGCCTGTACCGAGTGAATCCACTCGAGGCCCGCGTCGCGGAACGCGTCCTCGTACACGAACGTCACGAGCGCGTCGACGGCCGCGAGGTCGTCGCTCGTCACGACGCGAACGTCCGGTTCGACGTCCGCGAGTGATTCGCGGAGCGCGTTCGCAGGGAAGATCGCCTCGACGGACTCGTGAATACCGATGCGCGACACCATGACAGCCGGACGTTCTGTGCCCCACGTCTACAGTCTGTCGGCTCACTCTGACTGCACGCTACCCGGAAACGTTTCGACGCCGATACGCATGCGGTCGCGGGGGTTCACGCGGCCTAGGCGGTCATGAGATACGTCACCGAGAACAACACGATGGCCAGCGTCGCAACGTTCACGGTAGAGTACTCGACGACGCCGAGTATCGACAGCCCCCAGACCACGAACGCCGCGAAGGCGGCCGACAGCACAGCGTTCAGCGCGAATACGACCTTCGGGTCGCCCTCGGAGCGCGTCGCGGCCTCGCTGAACCCGTCGCGTTCGTCCTCGCTCATGCGTCGAACCCGGGGAGAGCGCCACTTAGCTCTTTGCAGTGTCCGACCGGTCACCCTCCTCAACCGGGTCCTGGGCGGGCCCCGCGGCGACCGTGTGGCGGCAGTGACAACTAAGTTCCTCGGGCCGAACCAACCCCGCATGGGCATCATTGACACGGTATCGTCGGCGCTGTCGTCGAACGCGGCCAGCGACGATGGCGACGATTCGAGGCGGAACTCGGAGGGGGCGTACTGGTGCGACGACTGCGACGTGCGCGTCCGCGACGTCGCCGTCGACGCCGAGGACCTGGCTCGCGATGCGGACGGCACGCCGCTGTGTCCGGACTGCGGGGCGGCGATGCGGTTCGAGCGCAGCCACGCGGACGGCTGCGCGTGCTGACGCGGGTCGCTGCGGTTACTGCTCCGCGCCCGGAGCCGGCTCCCGGAGAACGCACTCGTCGCCGGCGTCCGCCGGGAACGGCCCGCTTGGGAGGGAGGCGACGTCCTCCCACTCGTCGTCCGTGACGAGTGCGTCGTCGAACCGGTCCCGGAGCGCGCCCTCGTCGACGTCAGTGCCGATGACCACGAACTCGGTGCGCCGGTCACCGTGGTCGTCGTCCCACGCCAGGTTCGGGCGGTTTGACCGGTAGAGGTCGCGCTCCACCTCCGGCAGCGAGGCGATCCAGGGCCCGCTGGCGGTGACTCGCACGGAGGGGCCCGCCTGGCCGACAGACTGCCGGAACTCGTTGCCCGCGACCCACAGCATCCCCTTCGAGCGCACCACGCCGTCCGGGAGATCACGCAGGACGGCTGCAATTCGCTCCGGGTGGAACGGACGACGGCGGCGGTACGTGAACGACGAAACGCCGTAGACCTCGTCGGGGTGACGGTGACCGTGGTGGTCGTCGTGGTCGTGGTCGTCGGTGCCGCCGTGGTCGACGGCTTCGTGGTCGTCGTCATCGAGTGCGCGCTTCCACCCCGGGAGGTCGTCCATCGCGTCCGGGTCGAAGCGGGCGGCGTCGGACAGCCAGTCCGGGTCCACCGCGGAGAACTCCGTGCGGACTGTCTCCGCGTCGGGCTGGAGCGCGCCGACGAGTTCCTCGGCGGTCTCCAGTTCGGTCCGCGTACAGATGTCGGCCTTGTTGAGGACGACGACGTTCGACACTTCGATCTGCTCGACGAGGAGGTCGGACAGCGGCCGGCCGTCCTCGTCGGTGCCGCGCCGCTGTGGAACGCCGTCGCCGCCGAAGGAGTCTACGAGCAGCCGCGTGTCGACGACGGTCACAAGCGACTGGACGCGGTACTGCGCCGCGACCCGCGACTCAGTGGTGAACAGTCGAGCGACTGGCGCGGGCTCGGAGATGCCCGAGGACTCCACGACGAGGTGGTCGAAGTCGCGGTCGCCCGCGAGCCGCACGACCGCCGTCTCCAGGTCGTCCTGGAGCTCACAGCAGATGCAGCCGTTCGACAGCTCCGCGACTCCGTCCTCGACGTCCAGTTCCGACCCCTCAGCGACGAGTTCCGCGTCGACGTTCACGTCGCCCATGTCGTTGACGAGTACGGCAATGTCGCGGTCGCCGGTATTCGCGAGAACGTGGTTCAACAGCGTCGTCTTCCCCGCTCCGAGACTCCCCGAGAGGACCGTCACCGGAATCCGTTCGCCCATAGGTGTCCGTAGGTGGGCGAATCCTTCAACGCCCGGTTTCCCGGGCTCGCCTGGCGCCCGGGGCCGGTCCGGCGCCGCGACACACTTTACCGGGGGAAGCCGTAGTGTGTACACGATGAACGTCGCCGAACGGATTGCGGCCTACCGGGAGGTCGTCGAGGAGTGGCTGCGCGGCCTCTACCACGGGATGATAACGCACCCGGCGTACGAGAAGATCGAGAAGGAGGCCGAGGACATCGAGGACGCGTTCATGCTGGCGTGCTTCCCGGATGCCTTCGGAGTGCCGTCGCCGGTCTCGTACTACACGTCCGAACTGCTGCCGTACCTCGAAGACGAGTTCGAGGCCTGGGAGCGCCGGCTCTGGGACCGCGGAACGTACATCGAACGAAAGGGACAGCAGTACCACTTCTGATGATTCGGAACGCACGACACCACACGGACGACGAGCCAGAGACGCGGGCGCGGTCGCCGCGGCACCGACAGCGACGCCCGGGGGGCCCGCAGTGAAGCCGTTCGTGTTCTTCGGCGGGAAGGGCGGCGTCGGGAAGACGACCGTCTCGTGTGCGTACGCCCTCAAGAGCGCGCGAGCGGGCGTGGAGACGCTGGTGGTTTCGACGGACCCCGCCCACTCCGTCTCGGACGTCTTCGACCAGCAGTTCGACGACACGCCACAGCCGGTGGCGGGCGTCGACGGACTGTCGGCGCTGGAGATCGACCCCGAATCGGAGGTCACCGAGCACTTCGACGAGATCCGGGCGCGCCTCTCCGACCACGTGTCTGCCTCGATGGTCAACGAGATCAACCGCCAACTGGAGATGGCCCACCAGACGCCGGGCGCCTACGAGGCCGCGCTGTTCGACCGGTTCGTCGACGTGATGCGCGAGAGCGACCCCTACGACCGCGTGGTCTTCGACACCGCACCGACCGGGTCGACGCTGCGGCTGCTCACCCTCCCGGAGTTCCTCGAGTCGTGGGTCGACAGGCTGCTGTACAAGCGCAAGAAGAGCATCGACCTCTTCGAGAAAGGCGCCGTCGGCGACCGGGAGCCGCGTCGCGTGATGGACGGCGACCCCGTCGTCGAGCACCTTCAGGACCGCAAGGAGTTCTTCGAGTTCGCGGGCGGCGCGCTCCGGAACGACGCCGCGTTCTTCCTGGTTCTGAACCCCGACCAGCTTTCGCTCAACGAGACCGAACGCTCCATCGCGGACATGGACGAAGAGGGGCTGGAGGTCAGCGGGCTCGTCGCGAACAAACTGACGCCGTCGCCGGACCCCGACGAGGACGGCCGGGGTGCCCGGTACCTCCGGGACCGTATCGAGACCGAGCGAGAGCGCCTGGACCGCGTCCGCGAGACCTTCGACCCGCCGCTGGTCGCGGAGATCGAGACCCGGACGCGGGAAGTGAAAGGCGACCTGCTCGACGACGTCGCCGAGGAGCTCGCCGTAGACCCCACCCCCGAGGAACCGGTTTTCGTCTGATGGCACCGCCGGCGCCCGCGGACAGGTGCCGTGGGCACCGCACCCCGGGATGCGGTGACCGACTCCAGTTCCCGGTAGTGCTCGGACGTCGTCTATTCGTGGACGAGAACAGGTCTTGCCTCCGTCCGCTGGAAGAAATTAAACCGGATCGCCCGTACATTTCATTCCATCAATCGAACAATGAATTTTGATGGGAACGTTTAACTACCCCCCTGTAAGTTTTCCCCATGAGCCTGGGAAACCATGACACAGATAATTTGGATCGTGGCGGCAGTACTCGTGACCTTCACCGTCGGGTACGTAGGGTACTCGCGGTACCTCTCGAGGTTCGTCGAACTCGACGACTCACGAGAGACGCCAGCGCACAAGTACGAAGACGGCCAGGAGTACGTTCCATCGAAGAAACCAGTGTTGCTCGGGCACCACTTCTCGAGCATCGCCGGCGGCGCGCCCATCGTCGGCCCGATTACCGCCGGCGCAATCTGGGGGTGGGCGCCCGCCCTCGCGTGGGTCGCCATCGGCAACCCGCTGATGGGTGCAGTCCACGACTTCATCTCGCTGTCCGGGTCGCTGCGACACGAGGGGAAGTCGATCGGCTACATCATCGGCGAGTACGTCGGCGAACGCGGGAAGGACATGCTGCTGTGGTTCGCGTTCCTCACCATCATCCTCGTCGTGGCGGTGTTCGCGCTCGTCGTGGGCATCGTTCTGAACGCGTTCCCGTCGGCAGCGACTGCGAGCTTCGTGTACATCGCACTCGCGGTCGTGTTCGGCGTCTACCTCTACCAGTTCGACGCGCCCCTCGTTCCCGGGACCATCGTGTTCGTCGCGGGCGTGTTCGCGGGCGTCTGGATCGGCATCCAGTACCCGTTCGCGCTGTTCGAACTGGCGGGCGACGCAGCCCACCCCGCAGGCACGTTCGTGCTCTTCGACAGCACGGGCTCGTGGGTGCCCGGCGCTGACGCTCTCGGCGGGAACACCGCCGGCTGGGTGCCAGTGATTCTCGTGTACGCCGCGGTGGCCAGCGCACTCCCGGTGTGGACGCTGCTCCAGCCCCGCGACTACCTCTCGTCGTTCCTGCTGTACGCGGGCGTCGGCGGAGCGCTGCTCGCAATCATCGTCGGCACCATCTTCGGCACGTCCAGCGAACCGCTCGTCATCGCGGACAGCATCGAACCGTTCACCGGCTTCCTCGGCGTCGATGCGGTGTCGCCGTTCCCGCTGTTCCCGATGCTATTCGTCACAATCGCGTGCGGGACAATCAGTGGATTCCACTCCCTGGTGTCCTCGGGGACGACGGCGAAGCAACTGAACAAGGAGAGCGACGCCCGCCTCATCGGCTACGGCGGGATGCTCGGCGAGGGCCTGCTCGCCGCCACCGCGCTGTCGACGCTCGCCATCGCCGGCTTCGCGTCCGACGCTGCGGCGGGTGGCATCGGTGGCGCGCTCCCGAACTTCGCGACCGGCGGCGGCGTCATCCTCACGAGCCTCGGCATCTCGGCCGAGTACGGCGCGCCCTTCATGGCGCTCGTGCTCGTGAGCTTCCTGCTCACGTCCACTGACACGGCCGCGCGGCTCGGCCGCTACATGATGGAGGAGATCGTCGGCACGCCGGGCAGCGGCAGCGAAACCGGCTTCGGTGGCGGCATCGGTTCGTTCGCCCGCGGCCGGTACACGAACCCGCTCGTCCAGATCGGGCTCGCGTACTTGCTCGTCGTCTCCGGCGAGTGGGCGACGCTGTGGACGCTGTTCGGTGGCGCAAACCAGCTGCTGGCGGCGCTCGCGCTGCTGACCGGCACGGTCTGGCTCGCCAACTGGAAGGAGTCCAAGCAGCTCATCAGCACGGGCGTTCCGATGGCGATCATGGTCGTCGTCACGGTGCTCGGCTTGTCGTGGGTCGCGTTCAAAGAACAGCTCTACGACCAGCTGATCCAGGGCGGTGCGAGCGGCCTCGGTGCGCAGGTGTCGGCGTCGATCCGCGTCCTGCTCGCTGTGGTCCTCATCTACCTGGCGCTGTCCCTGGTTCGCCTCGGCTACCAGAACATCGGTCGGGTTCGCCAGCGCGGCGGTGCCGCGGCGGAGCCGAGCGACGACTGACGCGACGCGATCGACCGCTCACGGTCCCCTCGTGTTTTCCCCTCCCTCACGAACCCGACACAGCGGCGGGTACCGCCGTCCAGTGGTGTCAGGTCCAGAAGCGCTTCGCGAGCCGCGAGAAGAAACCCTCGGAGGGCTGCTCGACGTCCCCCCAGAGGGCGAAGGCGTCGAGGAGTTCGGCCTCCCGGCTCTCGACGCCCGCCTCGTCGTCCGGCGCCACGACGACGAGGTGTACCTCGTAGTGCCCGTAGTATCCGAACTTGAGGAGCGTGCGGTCGCGGAACCCTGCGACGAACTCCCGGACGTCGTCGGGGAGGTCGTCGGCGACAAGCACGAACGTGAAGTTCGTCTCGTAGTGCTCCTCGTCGGCGTCCACCCAGTCGTCGGCGAGGTCGTGGCCGAGGTCCGTGAGCGCTTCGAGTTCCGAGACCGTCGGCTCGTCGGTCCGGCGCGCGAACACGTACTCCTCGGTCTCGTGGTCGGCGTAACTCAGTGCGGGGTGGAGGAACTGCTTCTGGCTGACCATCCGGAGTTCGCCGTAGAGCTCGAACGACTCGCCGCGGACCGAGTAGTCACGTTCGAGGTCGTAGCTGTACATCAACCGGTCGCTCACGCGGTCGAAGTACTCGTCGTCCCACGCGGGGACGTTCTCGCGGATCTCCGCGGGGAGTTCAGCGGGCTCCCGGGTGGCGTTCCCGTCAGTCATCCTCGGACGGATCCGACGACGGGTCGCCGGGTTCGTACGCGACCGCGTCGTCGGACGCCGGCGGCGCGCCCACCGCGAGTAGTTCGACGGTTTCGTCGGCAGTTTCGGGGTTGTGCGCTCGATGCGGGCTCTCGGGGTCGACCGCGAACAGGTTCCCCGCGGGCACCTCGAACGTCCCCTCTGGGGTCTCTACGGACAGCGTGCCCGACAGGACGAAGAACGCCTCCTCTTGCGTCTCGTGGTAGTGGTAAGCGAGCGGCACCTGTTCGCCGGGCTCGGCTCGGAAGACGTTGAGTGCCATCTCGTCGAGGTCGGCGGGCTCGGTCAGCGACCGGTACTCGCACGGTCGGTCCGCTGGCGGTTCGACGTCGTCCGGATCGACGACACGGTATCCCATGGGTACAGATACCGGACGGGGCGTAAAAGCTCGTCGCGTACCGCCTCGGCCTGCTGGCTCCGGCCTCACAACCGCGGTTCGCAGGCGGCACCAGAACTATAGTGGTCCGCGCCGCCTGTATCTTGCATGGCCGACGAGCGAACGACCGAAGCGTGCGGCCGCTGTTCGATGACGACGGTCGTCGACGCGGTGGACGCGAACCGGGACGACGACGCGGAGCCCCCAGACCCCTTCGAGGGCGGACGAATAGAGGTCGAGGAGTCCGCAGTCAGGCGCGTCTCCCCGGTCGCCTGGGCGAGCGGCGTCACGTCTCGCCTGAACGCAGCGGTCCAGCGACTCACGTACGGGCGGTAGACGTCGACGACCCCCGCGAGACCTCGAACCGGACTCTACGGGCGATAGAGGGCTCCTACAACGCCCTCTATCGGTTTCGTCGCCTCAACGGGATTCGAGTACCCGCTCCAGCGGGGCAGACTGCCGCGTGTGTCCGGCGTCTGACGCGGCGTTACGTTCATTGCCCCGTCTATCATAGCTACACGTAGGGAATGCGCCGGGACTACTTCGAACTGGACGTCACGAACGTCGACTGGGTCGAGAACGACGGCGACCCGAGCAAGCCAAACGTCGTCATCGAGTTCACGGGAGCGGCCGCCGAACTCGAAGAGAGGCTGACTGACCGGAGCGGAAATCTCCTCGACGAGAGCGAGGTCGACGCGGCACTCCGGTTGACAGACGACCTCGACGACCCGGACGCAGGCGGGGTCGTCGCGGTCACGAACCGCATCACCGGGGAGTTCGTGCTGGAACTGAACGAGGACGCCGACGACGTACTGAAGTTCGTGCGCGCCGCGCGCCGGTACGGCGAGGCGACCGGCGACGACGGCCGGTACCGCGTCGAGATCCGCGTCGACGGCGAGGAGCTCGCCGTCTACGAGAAGGCGACGTTCCTCGTCTACAGCGAGGACGGCGACCTGCTGCGCAGCCACAGCCTCATCCCGAGCGGCATCGAACTCTGAGTGGGCGGCTGCGGTCCCGACTCTCGGTTTGTACTGTAACTACGGAGCCGCGCGTACGTGCGTCTCGGCGACCTGACGCCTCGCTCGGGATGTCGACGTGTCGGTGCGATAGCTCGTCGCGCCCGGAACACCCGAACCTAAGTGAGCGCGGGCGTTCCCCCAGGGTATGGACCTCTTCGGTACGGCAGGGATTCGAGGGAACGCGGTCGGCGACGTGACCCCGGACCTCGCGCTCGCCGTCGGTGCCGCGGCCGGCAGGGACGCGCGCGGTGACGACGAGGTGTTCGTCGTCTCCCGGGACGGACGGGAGACGGGACCCGCTCTCGCCGCCGCGATGACCTCGGGATTGGAAGCCGCGGGGATGCGTGTTCTGGAGGCGGGCGTCCTCCCCACCCCCGCACTCGCGTACGCCTCCCAGGGCCGCCGCGGCGTCCAGCTGACGGCGAGCCACAATCCGCCGGAGGACAACGGCATCAAACTGTTCGTGGACGGCACCGAGTACGACAGTGACCGCGAACGCACCATCGAGGAGTTCGTGGACGCCGACCCCGAGTACGCCTCCTGGGCGGACTGGGGTGCGGTCGAGGACCTCGAGGTGCTCCCGGACTACCGGGAGGCAGTCGTCGACTACGCCAGCGACCACGGCGGCCCGCTGGACGGCCTGACGGTCGCGGTGGACTGCGGGAACGGGGTTGCGAGCCTCGCAACCCCGCAGGTGCTGCGTGAACTCGGCGCGCACGTCGTCACGCTGAACGCGAACGTCGACGGCCACTTTCCCGGCCGGCCGAGCAAGCCGACACCGGAGACGGTCTCGGACCTCAGGTCGTTCGTCGCGGACGGCGGCGCGTCGTTCGGCATTGCGCACGACGGGGACGCCGACCGCATCGTCGTCGTGGACGGCGACGGCGACGTCGTCCACGAGGACACTGTGCTCGCGGTACTCGCGGAACACTACACCCGGAGCAGCGACGTCGCGGACCCAGTCGTGGTGACGACGCCGAACGCGTCCGCACGCATCGACGAACGCGTCGAAGCCGCAGGCGGTCGCGTCGAACGCGTCCGGCTCGGCGCGCTGCACGAGGGCATCGCTGCCGCCCGCGAGAACGGCGGCGACGTCGTGTTCGCAGCCGAACCCTGGAAACACGTCCACGTCGGCTTCGGCGGCTGGATCGACG
>NZ_WUUU01000002.1 GCF_009831555.1 Halobacterium bonnevillei
ATGAGCGCGAACGTCAGGACGGTGGTCACGGCCGCGAGCTGGTACGAGCGGCGGGACATACCCGGGGCTTACCGCGCTCGATACGTATGGCTGTCGTCTTCTCCGGCGGTCCGGGAACGTGTGATTCCCCGGGCGGGTCTACCGCGCGCTCTGGCTGCGGTGGCTGCCGAGCGGGAGCGCCGCCGAGGAGGTGGAAGCCGCCTTCGAGCGCGTGGAGTACGTGATGGAGAAGCGCTATCGAGAGCGCAACGCCGGGGAGACGGTCCGCGAGTTCGTCAGGGACGTGCGCGCGAACGACCGCGAGCAGCGCGTGGCGGACATCCGCGAGCGCGCTCGGTACGCGCGCCGCGTCGACGACGAGGACGCTGCGGAGGCGAAACGCCTCGCGCGGTCGCTGGCTGCCGAATACAGCCGCCTCCCCGCACGCCGGCGATAGTGTTTAATAGGCGGATTTCGTATCCACACGTGTAATGTCTGAGGTGTGCTCGACGTGCGGGTTGCCCGAGGAACTCTGCGTCTGCGAGGACGTCGCCAAAGAGTCCCAGCAAATCGAAATCCGCATCGACGAGCGACGCTACGGAAAGGAAGTTACCGTCATCGAAGGATTCGACCCTAACGACGTCGACCTGGACAGCCTGTCGTCGGACCTGAAGTCGAAGTTCGCCTGCGGTGGCACTGTCGAGGACGGCGAAATCGAACTCCAGGGAAACCACTCGGGACGCGTGGAGGACTTCCTCCGCGATAAAGGATTCAACGTCGCCTAACCCGTTCGTCGACACGCGCTCGTTCTCTCGCTGGCCACACCGACTAGCCCGGCAGCCGCCGACTGCGACGCTGGCACAGCGACCGGACCACCACTACCCCGGGTCCGGGTCTGGTCCGAGGCGACCGGGCGAACGTTCCACCGGCAATCGATGCGTAGACAGCACTCTGGAGACGGGTCCGATCGTACTCGAGCGAAGCTGCACGCCTAGAACGGTGCGTCCGTCGCGGATTCAGCGTCGGCGTCTGATTCTTCGGTTCCCTGTTCGTCCTCGTCGCCAGCCACGACCGCCCCAGTCCAGCCGGTGATGCCGTCGGCGAGGCTCTCGACGCGGACGTCCTCGTCGAGGCCCTCGTAGGACTGGATGAGGTTGGCGGCCTGGACGCTCGCCTGGCCGTGCGGGCAGACGGTGACGACGTGGTCGGCGCCCTCGAGCTGGTCGACCGACTTCGGGAGGTCGCCGAACGGGATGCACTCGCTGCCCGGGATGTGGCCGCGCTGGAACGCCGCCGGCGAACGGATGTCGACGATGCGGACGTCCTCGTCGTCCTCCAGCAGCGACTGCAGTTCCTCGGCGGAGATCTCGCCGTCCATGCACGGTTCCTGGGACCGCGGCGAGTTACGGCTTGCGGTCCCTGGAGTGGCGCGGCGCCGGTACACCGAAGCGACATCGCGGGCTATCAAACCGCGTGATGGGGTCGGGGGTCCGGCCACCAGTACCGTGTTTTCCGAGCGCGGCGCTCCTCAGAGGTAGTCGTCGGCCCGTGCCAACAGCAGTCCCTCGATAGTGGCGTCGTTGGCCGGCGACGCACGGGCCACCGCCAGCGCGTCCTCGACGGGCACTCGCTCGACGGACAGGAACTCGTTGTCGTCCAGTTCGCGACCGACCGCCGTCAGGCCCTCCGCGAACACGATACCGCGTTTGTGGCGGAGGATGCCGGTCGCCGTCCAGAACTCCTCGACGAAGTGGACCTCGTCGGCGGCGTACCCCGTCTCCTCGCGGAGTTCCCGGCGGCCCGCCGCCACGTACGACTCGCGGTCCGGGTCAGGTGCGACGTCGCTCGTCTCCGCAGCCGATTCTTCGACGATTCCCGCGACCAACTCCAGGCACTGCTCGCGGATCGTCGGGCGGTACTGGTCGACGAAGACGACGTCGCCGTCGTGGACCGCGACGACCACCACCGCCGGCGGGAGCGCCGCCCAGTAGTAGTCCTTCCGGGAGCCGTCGGGCTGTTCGACGCGGTCGTAGCCGCCGTCGTACCACGGCGTCTCGTACTCCGTCACCGATTCGACGACCGGCCAGTCGTGGTCCGCCATGTGCGTGGCTACGCGCCCGCCGACAAATGACTCCCGGGACCGAGCGCCGTCGGCCCGGGCGACCTGCGCTGTCGACCCGGGAGACTCGCAGCGACGACCGGGAATACGTGCCTTCGATGACCAGAATCGCCGCTCAGGCCCCGGGACGCCGGCGTGCGGGCACAGCGCTGGGAACAGCCTTATCCCTCCGAGGACCGGAGCAGGGGATGTAATGAGTCGGGGCGAACTCTCGCAGACGGCGGGACGATACCTGAGCGCGATCCTGCTCGTGTCCGCCGAAGCGGGACGCCCGGCCAGAACCGGCGAACTCGCGGACCGACTCGGCGTCAACCCCGCGACTGTCACCGAGCGCCTCACTGACTTCGCCGAGCGCGGACTCGTCGACTACGAGCGCTACGAGGGCGCGACGCTCACCGACGACGGCGAGACTGTCACCCGCGAACTCATGTGGAAGCGCTGTCTCGTCGAGAACTTCGCCGAGACCGACCTCGGCCTCGACGACCTGGACAGCGAGACCATCGGCCAGTCGCTGTCCGAGGACGCCGCGCTCGCGCTCAAACGCCACATCGACCACCCCTGCAGGGGGAAGTGCTCCGCGCCCGACGCCGACTTCGAGGAGTGCTGTCCGGACTACCAGGCGTAGCGGGACGTCCACCGGCTGCCCTGCCTGGCCGACCCGGTATCCCAGCCGTCAGAGCACGTCCTGGTAGAAGCGACTGAATGCGATGCGCCGCAGCGTCGCCACCGCCGCGTCGGGTTCGTTCTGGAACGTCGCCGCCACCAGCGCGTCCGCGAACGGCACGTAGTGCCAGGCGGCCCGGTCGACGTCCGCGCTCCCGTTCTCGTAGAGGTCCGCGTCCGGGTAGTCGTCCTGGGCGGCCTCGAATTCGTCGTAGTCGCCGACAGTGACCGCCAGCAGGGACGCGAACAGCGCCTCCCGCGCCGTGCCGACGACGTCGCTGGTGACGCGTTCGTCGTACGCCTCCTTCGAGAGGTCCATCGCGCGAGCGACCTCACGGGTCACTGTCTGGGCGGCCGGCCCGAGGGCCTCGAAGCGCTCCCGGACCTCGGCGTCCGTCTGCGGTGCGAGCAACCCACGCGTCTCTGCCATGTCAAGGAGGGCGTGTCCCACGCCCTACTCGTTTTCGGAGTCCGCGCCGTCGCGCTCCCCGTCTAACTCGTCGCCCGGGTCGTCGCTTCCGGGGTCCGCAGCATCGCCCGCGTCGGCTCCGTCTGCATCGCCGTCCACGTCGGCTCCGTCTGCATCGCCGTCCACGTCGGCTCCGTCTGCATCGCCGTCCACGTCGGCTCCGTCTGCATCGTTGTTCGGGTCCGCGACCCGGGACTCCCGCATCGCTTCGGTGAGTTCCACGGCGTCGTCCAGAATCGCGGCGGCCTCCCCCGAGAGGTCCGCCTGACCCGTCCGCTCGACGGCGGTCATCTCGTGGTCGTGGTCGTGGTTCTGGTGGCCGCGTGGCTCCGTCACCGGTTCCGTGTCCGTCTCCGTGGCGTGGGGCGTCACGTCCGACGCCAGCGATTCGGGGTCCCGTGACTCCCAGTCCGGGACGTGCTCGTCGAGGAATGCCTCGTGGTCGCCGCCGCGGACGAGCGCCGTGAACGCGAGGTGGTTCGCGAGGTGTTCGCCGTCGGCCTCCTCGGCGTCACAGACCGGACACTCGTAGCCCATGTCCGGACCCTGGGGCTACCCGTTAAAACGAGTCACGGTCTTCGAGGTTCGCGACGAGGACGTAGGCGTCCTCGCCGTCCGTGTAGTACTGGGGGAGCGTCCGCAGGTACTCGAAGTCGAACTTCTCGTAGAGGTGCAGCGCTGGCTTGTTGCTCTCGCGGACCTCGAGTTTCACGGAGCGCGCGCCCCGCCGCTCGAGCACGTCCAGCGTCCGCTCTAACAGCGCCGCCCCGACGCCCTGATTGCGCGCGCCGGGCCGCACCGCGATGTCCTTGACGTGGCCGAGCGGCCGCTGGTGGTTCGGAATCGTGTCCGCGACCACGTACCCGTCGATCCGCTCGTCGGCCGCCAGTTCCGTCGCCTCGCTGACGAGGAACCCGGGCGTCCCGAGCTGGCGCTCGAACGCCGAGTACGGCCACGGCTGGTCGAACACCTGCTTCTCGATCCGGAACACGTCCAGCAGGTCGGCGCGGGTCGCCTTCCTGATGGACTCCCCGGACGACGGCGGTGCGACGGTCGTCACACCTCGCCCTAGGCCCAACGCCGGTAAATGTGCTACGGCCGTCCCTACTCGGCCAGAAACTGGTTCACAAAGTCGGCGTCCCGGCGAACGACCCGGCCGGGGCGGTCAGCCGTCGCTATCGGGTCGTCGAACGCAAAAGAACGGGGAGAACGTCAGATCAGTCGTCTGCCGGGCTGGCAGCGCCGCTGTCGCCGTGTCGCTGCTTCGTCAGCGAGAGCTTGCCGCCGGCGGCGAGCGTGCGGCGCTCGCGCTCGGAGGCGTCGAGGTGCGCGGTGGCCTCCCAGTCGTCGTTCACGCGGATGGTGAACTCCTCCTGGCCGGACTCGACGCCCGCGCGGGCGTCGTCGACGATTTCGACGTCGTCGCCTTCCTCGATGCGGTCGTAGGTCTCCTCGTCGATGGTGAGCGGGATGAGGCCGAAGTTGAAGAGGTTCGCCTTGTGGATGCGGGCGAAGCTCTGGGCGAGGACGGCTTCCACGCCGAGGAACATCGGGCACATCGCCGCGTGTTCGCGCGAGGACCCCTGACCGTAGTTCTCGCCCGCGACGAGCACGCTGCTGTCGGTGGCTTTCGCGCGCTCCGAGAACGTGTCGTCGATGCGGGAGAGCGTGAACTCCGAGAGCCGCTCGATGTTCGAACGGAACTTCAGGATGTCGGAGGTCGCCGGGATGATGTGGTCGGTGGTGATGTTGTCCCCCATCTTCAGGAGGGTTTCACCGCCGACGTCGGCGTCGATCGGGTCCTTGACCGGCACGCTGGAGATGTTCGGGCCCTTGATGAGTTCGTCGTCGATGGCTTCCTCGGGCGTGATGATGTCGACGTCGCCTTCGCCGTAGCCCGCGGTGTACTTCGTCGCCATCTCGAAGCCGGGGTCCTCGAGGTCGCCGAGTTCGTCGGCGAGGTCGCGCGGGTCGACGATTTCGCCCTTGAGGGCGGCCGCCGCCGCGACTTCCGGCGAGCAGAGGTAGACGGAGTCGTCCTCGATGCCGGAGCGGCCCTCGAAGTTCCGGTTGAACGTCCGCAGGGAGACTGAGTCGGAGGCCGGGACGTGGCCGATGCCGATACAGGCACCGCACGTCGCCTCCGAGAAGTTCACGCCGGCCGCCATCATCTCGGCGGTCCAGCCCTCGCGGGCCAGCATCTCCGAGGCCTGCTTGGAGCCGGGCGCGACGATCATCTCGGTGCCGGGGTTGATCTGGCGGCCTTCGAGCATCTTCGCGGCCGGCAGGATGTCCTCGTAGGCGCCGTTCGTGCAGGAGCCGACGACGACCTGCTCGACTTTCTCGCCCGCGACTTCGCGGACGGGCACGACGTTGTCGGGCATCGACGGCTTCGAGATGAGCGGTTCGAGGTCCGAGAGGTCGACGACGATCTCGTCGGCGTACTCGGCGTCCTCGTCCGGGGAGAGGTCGACGAACTCGTCTTCGCGGTCGAAGCTGGCCATCCACTCCCTGGTCTTCTCGTCAGTCGGGAAGATGGAGGAGGTGGCGCCGAGTTCGGTCCCCATGTTGGTGATGGTGGTGCGCTCGGGCACCGAGAGCGTCTCCGCGCCCGGACCCGTGTATTCGAGCACCTTGCCGACGCCGCCCTTCACGGAGAGGCGTCGCAGGAGCTCGAGGATGATGTCTTTCGCCGTCGCCCACTCGGGGAGCTCCCCTTCGAGGCGGACGTTGACGACTTCCGGCATCTCGACGTAGTAGGGGCCGCCGCCCATCGCGACGGCGATGTCGATGCCGCCCGCGCCGATGGCGAGCTGGCCGAGACCGCCGGGCGTCGGCGTGTGGCTGTCGGATCCGAGGAGCGTCTTCCCGGGCGCGGCGAAGTTCTCCTTGTGCACGTTGTGGCAGATGCCATTCCCGGGGCGAGAGAAGTACGCCCCGTACGTGCCGGCCGCCGAGCGCAGGAAGCGGTGGTCGTCGGTGTTCTTGAAATCGAACTGGTAGGTCTGGTGGTCGCAGTACTGCGCTGCGAGCTCCGTCTGGACCTCGTCCATTTCGAGCGCTTCGAACTGCAGCCAGACCATCGTCCCGGTGGTGTCCTGGGAGAGGGTCTGGTCGATCTCGATCCCGATCTCCTCACCGGGTTCGAGGTCTCCCTCGACGAGATGGTCGTCGAGGATTTTCTCCGTGAGCGTCTGTCCCATAGCGTCCGAAGTTGGACCTTCTACGATTATAAATCCCGCGTGTTTCAGGATTCCGGGATTCGCCTAATACAGAGCCTCATTCCTTATTTGAGGCTTGTGGCCACGACCCACGGAGCGGCGGCTCGCGGGCGTCCGAACTGTCGGGCAAACAGCGCGCAGAAGCGGGGATCCAGCTGGGACTGTGCGCCAGGTCGTCGCAGCGTTACTCGTACTCGGTAATGGTGAGCGTGTACTCGCCGCTCCCGCTGTAGGAGTCGACGAGCGCGTGGAGGTCAGTGGACGCGTCCGGGCTGTCGATGGTGATGGTCTCCTGGGAGTCGGTCGTCCACGAGCGGTAATCGTAGTCCGACGTGGTGGGGCACGCGTCGACGCCAGTGTTCGCGTAGAGGTCGAAGTCGGCGTCCGACGGGCCGTCGAGCTCGACGACGACCTTGCTCGGACTCGAGTACTCGAAGCCGTACGACCAGCAGTTGCTGTCCCAGTAGCCGGACAGCGAGTCCGTCACGGTCGTCGACGTCGAGCCGTCGCCGCCACCGCCACCACCGCCGCCGTCGCCGGAGCCGGGTTCGGTGGTGACCGCGTTCCCTGCGTCCACGCGGCCCGACCCCTGCTGGTCGGCCGAGAGGCCGACGTCGACGGCCGTCGCCTTCAGGTGGTCGCGGAGTTCCGCGTTCGTGAGGTCGTACTGCGCGAGCGCGAGGCCGGCGACGCCAGCGACCACGGGCGTCGCCATCGACGTGCCCGAGATCGAGTCGTAGCCGTCGTCGGTCCACGTCGACAGCACGTTCGTGCCGGGCGCCGCGAGTTCGATCTCGCTTCCGTAGTTCGAGTACGACGCCAGCGTCTCGTCGGGATCGAGGGCGCTCACCGCGAGACACTCGCTGTACGCGGCCGGATACGAGACGGAACCCTGGCCGTCGTTACCGGCGGCGGCGACGACGAGCGAGCCGTTGTCCGCCGCGTAGGAGACGGCGTTCTTCATCGTGTCAGTGTACCCGCCGCCGCCCAGCGAGAGGTTGATGACGTCGGCGCCCTGGTCGGCGGCCCACGTCACGGCGTCAGCGATGTCGCTGGTCGAACCGGACCCGCCCTCGGAGAGCGCGCGGCCGGAGAGCACGCTGGAGTTCCCGATGCCGGTGACGCCCTCGCTGTTGTCGATTTCCGCGGCCGCGATGCCGCCGACGTGCGTCCCGTGGTACTCGTCGCTGAGTGCGTCCGGATACGGGTCGCTGTCGTTGTCGACGAAGTCCCGTCCGTAGTTGGAGACCGACCCGTCCATGTTGCCGTCGAGGTCCGGGTGGTCGTACTTGATGCCCTGGTCGACGACGCCGATAGTGACCGAGGTGTCGCCGAACGTGACGTCCCAGGCGTCGGGCGCGTTCACCTGCTGGTCGGCGTACTGGTCGTCGTACCGCGGGTCGTTGGGTGCGACCTGCGCCTGCAGTTCGGCGTTCTCCTCGACGTACTTCACGGCGTCCGCGGACTCGAGGCGGTCGCGGAAGTTCTCGTGCGCCGGGTCGGCGGCGTTCTCCGGGAGGCCGACGACGACGGAGTTGAGTGTGTCGTTGGCCTTCGTCGCGTCCTCGTTGCCTTTGAGGTGCTGCTTGACGTACCCCTTCGGGTCGTCTTCGGTGGCGGAGACGCCGACGATGTACTCGCGGCGGTCGGTCCCGTTCCCCCCGCCGGGTGCGGCCGAAGCCGCTCCGACCATCGCGACGGTGCTCGCTGCCGTTGCCCCCAGGAAACTGCGTCGAGTCAGGTTGGTATTGTCAGCCATACCAGCCAAATCGACGCCCCCACCGGGGTTAAATTTTTTCTAGGGCGAGATTAAAAATTATGTTCAACGCATGCAGAGTTTATTCGCGCCGGTCGCCTGGAATCAGAGACCCCGGCCAGCGGTTCGGGCGGCCCCGAACCGACAGACCATTACTGAACGCACGCGACACCCCCGACAATGTACGCGAGCGGGGCGTTCGTCGCCGAGCACGTCGAACCGGTGTCCGAGCAACAGGTCCAGCCCAACGGCGTCGACCTCACCGTCGAAGCAGTCCTCCAGCAGACCGACACCGGCCGCATCGGTCGCGACGGGAAGGCCATCGGTTCCCGCGAGCCGGTCGAGCCAGCCGCGGACGGCGGCACGGACACGTTCCGCCTGTCGCCCGGCGGCTACGTCCTCCAGTACGCCGAGACCATCTCGATTCCCGATGACCACGTCGGCTTCCTCTACCCGCGGTCGTCGCTGATGCGCAACTCCTGCATGCTCAACACGGCCGTCTGGGACGCCGGCTACACCGGAAAGGGTGAGGGACTGCTGCAGGTCCACCACGACGTCGAACTCGAGAGCGGAGCGCGCGTCGCACAGCTCGTGCTGGCGGACGCCGACCACGAGGGGTCGTACGACGGCTCCTACCAGGGCGAACGAGTCGAATAAACCCCGACCGCGTCGACAGTACCGAAATCTGCAACCGGTCGCCGACGACTGACCCGTCGAGCGGACGGCGGACGCGGGGCGCGGATTTTTGGTGGCCGGCCGTGAGACGTGGTGCATGCACTGGCTGCGAGCGGCGGGCGTGGCGGCGACAGTCGTCGGCGTGGCTGGCTACGTCGCCGGGGTCGTGACGCCGTACCCGGGGCGGGCGTTCAGCGTCACCGCCGTCATCGTCGGCATCACGCTGTTGAGTATCACCGCGGGCGCGGAGGTGGGAACGTGACTGTCGACACCATCGTGTACTCCGCCGACGGCAGAACACCGTGGGAGGACCCCGCCGCGGCCCGCGACGCCGACGGTACGACGTGGGTGCGGGTCGTCGACCCGCCGGCTGACGCCCTCGACGAGGTCGCCGACGCCTACGACATCCACCCACTGGAGATCGAGGACGCGCTCGGGAACGTCCGACCGAAAGTCGAGGAGTTCGACGACCACACGTTCGTCCTCGTGAAGGACGCGACGCTGCGGCGCGGCGACGTGACGTTCGCGGAGGAACTCCGGGTGCTGCAGACGGCGTTCTTCCTCGGCGACGACTGGCTCGTGACCGTCGAACCACAGCGAGTCGAGGCCATCGAGACCGTCTGGGAGCGCGTGAACCGGGAGGAACCGCGGCTGGCGTCGCGGGGGGCGGACTTCACCGCGTACCGCTGCATCGACCACGTCGTCGACGACTACTTCTCGATCCTGGACGACATCGAGGACGACATCGAGGCCGTCGAGGACGAGGTCGTCGACGCGGCCGGCGGGGACGTCCTGGAACGCATCAACGACCTGCGGCGGGACCTCCTGTCCGTGCGTCGACTGCTGTGGCCGACCCGTGAGGCGGTCGGCGTGCTCGCTCGCGGCGACCCGGTCCAGATCAGCGAGGACACCGAGAAGTACTACCGGGACGTCTACGACCACCTCGTCCAGCTCGTGGAACTCGTGGAGACGTACCGCGACCTCACGAGCGGCGCGCGCGACATCTACCTGAACGCGCTGTCGATGTCCACGAACGACGTGATGAAGAAGCTCACCGTCGTCGCCACCGTCATCCTCCCGTTGACGTTCGTCGCGGGCGTCTACGGCATGAACTTCGGGGGGAGCCCCGTGAACATGCCCGAACTCGGCTGGCAGTACGGCTACCCGGCGGTGATGGTCGGGATGGGCGCGATGGCCGGGATTCTGCTTGTGTACTTCCGCCAGGAGAACTGGCTCTAGGCTCGCCGGGCCCTGGAACCCGAGCGGCGATAGGGAAGCGGCACACAGAAGTTCGTTCGCTCTCCTCCGCCGGCGAGCGCGTCGTTCGCCGAGCGCTCGCTCAGGCGCCTTCGCGAACTTCGTCGAACAGTTGCGCGAACGTGTCGACGACGTGGGGCGGTTGCTTGCTCGTGTCGAAGCCAGCGACGACGCGGGCGTCCATCGAGGACGACCGAGCAAGCAGCGCGTGCACAAATCGGAACGCCGTCTCGGCGGACACGACGTCGAGGACGGCGCCGAGGTCGTCGATGAACACGGTAGTGTCGCCGGTACCCTGCCACGCCGAGAGGTAGTCGTTGACGAGCATCCCGACCGACGCGACGTCGTCGACCTCCGGAACAGTCTCTACGGTGCCGGTGACCGACGCGAGCACGTCCATCCCGGCGTCCTGACTGGCTGTTGCGCCGACGGCCGTTCGCGAGTGCTCCCCGACACTCACGACGGCGACGCGGTCCTGACCGGCCTGGAACTGACCGAGCCACGATTCGGCGTCTGTGCTGTACGTCACGCCGATAACGTTCGACGTTCCCGCCTGGTCCGCGTCGGCGGCCGATGCTGTCTGACCGACGACGAGAATGTGGTTCGGTTCGGTACTGTGACCCTCCCCGCGCATTGCTTGCATCGGTGAATCACCCCCACCACCATAAGCGTTGACACATTCTCTCACGGGCAGTGGTGGCGCAGTCCGTACTGAGAACATTGAAACGGCTCCGCCAGCAGAGGTGCATGCAATGACAGGCACGGGTGGTCCCTGAGTGGCGTCCGTGTCCTCGGCGCACCTCGTGTTGTTCATCGCTGCTATCCTCGTCTCCGCGGCAGTCGCGGGCACGGTCACGGAGAGCGCGTCGCGCGTCGGCAGCGCCGTCGAAGCGGACAGCGACCTCGAGAGTCAGCGGGTCGACGCAGACGTTCGCATCGTCAGTGACGCCGACAGCCCCACCGCAGTCTACGACGACTCCTCGGAGACACTCACACTCTACGTGAAGAACGTCGGCGGCCGCACACTCCCTTCGAAGCCCGACGACGTCCCGGTGCTCGTGAACGGCAACTACCAGTCTGACGTCCAGACGACCGTTCTCGACGGCGACGCCTGGCGGCCCGGCACGCTGCTCGAACTCAGCGTGAACGTCACCCTCGCCGACGGCGCGGAAACCCGGGTGGTGGTGACACCGACGGGCGCCCGCGACCTGTTCGTGTTCACCACGCCGGGCTGACTCGGCGAACGCCACACGACTGACTGGCTCGGCGGGGACCACGCCGGACGACTAACCGGCGAACGCCACACCGCCGAGGCCGCCGTATCGCGCCCGCTATCGCGGTACACGCCACGGTCCCGTCCCGAATCCACCGCCACGCTTTTCTCTGGCGCGGACACCTTCGAGGTATGGGTCTCAAGGAGTCACTGAAGAGCAGTTTCCTGACGGGGGCGCTCCTGGTCGCGCCGCTGGTGGTGACGATCGTCATCCTGCGATTCCTGTCGGACCTGCTCGCCGGCCAGCTCGAACCCGTCGTGGAGGGGACGCGGCTCGCCACGTACACCGCGAACAACCACCTGCTGGCCCAACTGCTGGCGCTCGGCGTGATTCTGTTCGTCGTGACGCTGCTCGGCGCGTTCGCGAACCGGCCCGTCGGCCAGCGGACGCTCGGCCGGACCAGCCGGCTGGTCGGGTTCGTACCAGTGTTCCGGACCATCTACGGGAGCGTCAAACAGATGGCGTCCTCGGTGTCCACGCGGGACTCCGAGTTCGACTCCGCGGTGTACGTCGAGTACGAGCGCGACGGCCTCTACCGCCTCGGCCTCCAGACCGGCCACAGCCCGCAGGACGTCGAGGACGTGGCGGGGGAGCCCGCGCGAAACGTCTTCGTTCCGGGTAGCCCGAATCCCACGCAGGGCGCGCTGTTGCTCGTCCCGGAGAGCCGCGTCTACGATTCGGACCTGAGCGTCCGTGCGGCCATCCGCATCCTGATGACGACGGGGATGGCGGACGGGTCGCGCGACGACGCGGTCGTCGAACTCGACGAGGGCGAGTTCCCGCCGACCGTCCGAGGCGGGGGCGGCGAACCCGATGACAGGGCTGGCAGCGAGCAGGCCGACGACTGACGAAACACCGGACGCGCCGGCGGCTGACCGGACAGCGAGCACTGGACCGGGACGACGTGTAAGGCGACCGCTTCGGGAGGCGGTCGGCGGCCACGTCGCGCCCCGGCGACAGGACGACACCACATTCTCGCAGTGACCGGCCGATTCCGCTGGAAAATATTGTAAATTTTCGCCATCGGTCGCCCCAATGTTAAAGTCGGTGCTGCCGACAACACGGAGACGCACCAAATATGTCCGGTTCGAACACGCCGGGGTGTACGTCGCTGGACACGCCAGCCATGCAGGAGGCGGTCGAGGGCACCATCGATGGCACGCTCAGGTCGTTCGTCGAGTTCGACAGCGACAACTTCACCGTCGTCCACTACGACGACCGCACGCGCTCGTTCTACGACGACGAAGCCCACATGATGGAGCACTTCGAGGAGATTCACTCCTACGTCCACATCGACTTCACCGAAGTCGACTTCTTCACTGAGCGACTGTTCCCGATCACCGACCACGTCCGCTACTTCGCCACGAGCTTCGACGTTTTCACGCTCCTCCGCGTCTACTTCGACGACGAGGGCCTGTTCCTGGCGCTCGACCGGGACGAACCGGTCGAACCCGTCGTGGAAGCCATCGAAGCCGTCCACGGCAGTCGCTGACGACACCCTCGGCAGGCGGATACGGGGTTCGTCGTCGCGGCCGCCAACGAGGAGTCGCTGCTGGCGTTCGGCGAACGCCTCGGCGTCGATTCGCCGTTACGCCGCCGGGACGCCCTGGAAGCCGCGCCGGACCGTCAGGGCGTGCGCGTAGTCAGACTGCGACAACACGCCGACGACGTCGCCGTTGGACGCGACGAGCGCGTCCGTGCTGCCGGCCTGATTGAGGACGGCGAGCGCGTCGAAGGCGTCGTCGGTCGGTTCGACGCGAACCGCCTCCCGCAGGACGTCCGCGACGAGGATGGTCTCGTGGTCTTCACCGGCGACCCCCTGGACGTCCGCCAGCGTGACGACGCCGAGCGCCGTCCCCGAGTCGTCAGTGACGAGGTGGCGGGTCTGGCGGTCGTGCAGCAACTGATCGCCGAACGCCGCAATCGTCGTGTCGGCGTCCACCGTCGGCGGGTCCGTCGTCATGATGTCGCCGACGGTGAGGCCCTCGAGGAGTTCGTCGAGGAGCACGGTCCGGGACTCCGTGGTCGCGGCGCCGTAGATGAACCACGCCAACAGCAGCATGATGAGATTGAAGCTGAGCACGCCGACGATGGCGAACAGGAACGCGAAGACGACGCCGACGCGGGCCGCGATGCGGGTCGCGGTGCCGTACGGGCGCCGCCGCGCCAGCAGCGCGCGGAAGATGCGCCCGCCGTCCATCGGGAACGCCGGCAGGAGGTTGAACCCCGCCAGCAGCAGGTTCGTGAGCGCGAGGTAGCCGACCACGAACCGGGAGACCTGCAGGGACTCCGGCGCCGCCACGACGGCCGCGTAACACGCCGCGGCGACGAGGACGCTCACTGCTGGGCCGGCGATGGCGATCCAGAACTCTCGGTTCCACTCCTTGGGCAGCGTCTTCAGGGACGCGAGGCCGCCGAGAATCCACAGCGTGATCGACTCGATCTCGATGCCGTAGCGCAGCGCCACCCACGAGTGCCCGAGTTCGTGGAGAGTGACGCTCACGAACAGGCCGATTGCCGCAGCGACGCCGATTATCCACGGCGTCGACCCCGCGCGGAGCACGCCCAGGTCGAACCCGGCGCCGGTCACGCGCTCGATGAAGCCGGCGTACAGCTCGATCTGCTGGCCGCTTCCGATGAGCCACGCCAGAATCGGGAGGAAGACCAACAGCGAGGTGTTGACCCGGATCGGGATGTCCCAGATTCGCGCGACCGTGTAACTTCGCATACCCACCTCGTTCACCCGCCGGTCGTTTAGCTACCGGGGAAGCGGCTACCGGGCGACAGACTGTCTGCGACTGCCGGGCCAGCGCGCTGCCGTCCGGCCGAGTGGTGCCGGCAAGCTGGAGCCGGCACCGGCTTCAGACGACGCGCAGGTCCCGCGGATAGTCGGTGAGGTTCTCGTAGCCGTCCTCGGTGACGACGACGAGGTCCTCGAGGCGGACGCCGCCCGTTCCCTGCTCGTAGAGGCCGGGTTCGACGGTGACGACGTGGCCGGCTTCGAGGTCCCCGGCGTTCTCCGCGAGGTAGGGGGCCTCGTGGACGTCGAGGCCGACGCCGTGGCCGGTGCTGTGGAAGAACCCGTCCTCGGGGGAGTCGTGCGTCCGCAGGGTCGGGTAGCCCGCGTCCTCGAAGACGTCGCAGACGGCGTCGTTGACGGCCGCCCCGGAGACGCCGGCTTCGATGGCGTCGAGGGCGGCCTCGTACGCCTCGACGGTGCGGTCGTACCACTCCTCGACCTGGTCGGTGGGTTCGCCTTTCACGAACGTCCGCGTCACGTCCCCGAAGTACCGGGTCTCCTTGTGTCGCGGGAAGACGTCGACGACAATCGGGACGTCCGCTTCCAGCGGGCCCGACCCGGAGTCGTGGGCGCGTGCGGCCGACGGGCCGGACGCGACGATGCACTGGTCCATGGCGCAGTCCTCCTCGAGGAGCGTTCGCTCGATTCGTCGGCGAACACGCTCGCTCGTGAGCACGTCCCCGTCGAGGTGCAGGACGCCGTCCGCGACGGACGCGCGTTCCAGCAGGCCCTCGACTTCGGCCAGCGCCACCTCGTTGGCCTGCTGGGTCTGCCGGACGTGCTCGAGTTCCCGGTCGCTCTTGACCGCGCGAACCTCGTCGGCGACGACGTAGTCGAAGTCGGCGGTGACCGCGACGCCGTGCTCGCGCAGCAGGTCCGCGGTGCCGGTCGGGAACGACACGGGGACTGCGACCGATTCGACGCCGTAGTCTGCGAGGAACTCGACAGTCACGAGTTTCTGGGCGCGGCGTGGGTCCATCCGGGCGGCCTTCTCGCGGTACCCGAACTCGGCGTAGTTCCGGACGTCGTCGGCGTCGCTGTCGGTCTTCGCCCGCGTGTACTCCAGCGGTGAGACGAGGACGGCCAC
Source organism: Halobacterium bonnevillei (assembly GCF_009831555.1). Taxonomy (GTDB): domain Archaea; phylum Halobacteriota; class Halobacteria; order Halobacteriales; family Halobacteriaceae; genus Halobacterium; species Halobacterium bonnevillei. The sequence goes on from NZ_WUUU01000002.1 coordinate 15,301, forward strand.
TGCGCCGTCCGCGTACAGCGTCACGAACTCGTCGGGGGCGTGGTACCCCGAGAGGTAGTACTGGGTGCTGTCGTCGCCGGCCGCGTCGACGAGGTAGCCGTCGACATCCGTCTCGTCGAGATGCGAGGACAGGCGGGGAATCGCTGGCGTCATGGGGACGACATCGTGCGACCCACGGATAAACGGCACTGTGGCTGGCCAGCACGCCACACGCCGGCCGCGCCCGTCCCGGACAGTACTTACGGCGTCGTCCCCGACGGTCAGGTAACCGAAACACGCGTCGTCCCCGAGGAGGACGCGGCCCGGCCGTCCCTGTCGATACTCGCACGCTGCGGTGTTGCCCGTTTTCGGCCGCGGTCCCGCCTCCTCTCCTGCTGTCGGCGGACTCGCTGCGAGTTCTGGGATTGCTCTGATCGGACCCACCTATGGACATCGAAATTGCGACTATCGGCGGCTACGAGGAAGTCGGGCGACAGATGACCGCAGTCCGTGCGGGCGACGACATCGTCGTCTTCGACATGGGGCTGAACCTCTCGAAGGTACTGATCCACGACAACGTCCAGACGGAGCGCATGCACTCCCTGGACCTCATCGACATGGGCGCGATTCCGGACGACCGCGTCATGTCCGACCTCGAGGGCGACGTGAAGGCCATCGTGCCGACGCACGGCCACCTCGACCACATCGGCGCCATCGGGAAACTCGCCCACCGCTACGACGCGCCCATCGTCGCGTCCCCGTACACGCTGGAGCTCGTCCGCGAGGAGATCAACGACGAGGGCAAGTTCGCCGTCGACAACGACCTCGTGGAGATGGACGCCGGGGAGACGATGGCCATCGGCGACCGCTGCGAACTCGAGTTCGTGAACGTCACACACTCCGTCATCGGCGCCATCAATCCCGTCCTCCACACGCCGGAGGGCGCCGTCGTCTACGGCCTCGACAAGCGCGTCGACCACACGCCGGTCGTCGGCGACCCAATCGACATGCAGCGGTTCCGCGAGATCGGCCGCGAGGGCGACGGCGTCCTCTGCTACATCGAGGACTGCACGAACGCCAACCGCAAGGGCCGCACGCCGAGTGAGGCCGTCGCCCGGCGCCAGCTCAAGGACGTCATGCACAGCATGGAGGACTGGGACGGCGGCATCGTCGCGACGACGTTCGCGAGCCACATCGCTCGCGTGAAGAGCCTCGTGGAGTTCGCCGACGACATCGGCCGCGAGCCGATTCTGCTCGGCCGCTCGATGGAGAAATACTCCGGCGCCGCCGAGCGCATCGGCGCCGTCACGTTCCCGGACAACCTCGGGATGTTCGGCCACCGCAAGTCCGTCGACCGGTCCCTGGAGCGCGTGATGAACGAGGGCAAGGAGAACTTCCTGCCCATCGTCACGGGCCACCAGGGCGAGCCCCGCGCGATGCTGACGCGGATGGGCCGCGGCGAGACCCCCTACGACATCGAGGACGGCGACAAAGTCATCTTCTCGGCGGGCGTCATCCCCGAGCCGACCAACGAGGGCCAGCGCTACCAGAGCGAGCAGTTACTGCGGATGCAGGGCGCCCGCATCTACGACGACGTCCACGTCTCGGGCCACCTCCGCCAGGAGGGGCACTACCAGATGCTGGACGCGCTCCAGCCCCAGCACGTCATCCCCGCCCACCAGGACATGGAGGGCTTCTCGGGGTACGTCTCGCTCGCGAAGAGCCGGGGCTACACGCTCGGCCGCGACCTCCACGTCACCTCGAACGGCAACACCATCCAGCTCGTCGAGTAACCCCAGGCGCGGTCCTAGCAGTACTGGTCGTAGCAATCGCGTCCGTCACAGTCGCAGTCGCAGTCCCGGTCGTCACAGTCGGGGCCGTCACAGTCGTGGTCGACACAGTCGGGGCCGTCACAGTCGGGACCGTCACAGTCGTGGTCGACACAGTCGTGGTCGACACAGTCGGGGCCGCACGAGTCCCGGGGCCCAGTTAGTGAGCGTGGTCGTGCCCGCTGGCGCTCGCCATCGGCCCGTGAGCGGCGTACTCCTCCGGGTTCGTTTCGAACGCGCGCTTGCAGGTCGCCGAGCAGAAGTGGTACGTCTCGTCGCCGTGGGTCGCTGCCGGGTCGCTCTCGTCGGCCCGCATCCCGCAGACCGGGTCGCGGTACTCGCCTGGCGCGCCGAGGCCGCGGCGATAGACGTACAGGAGGAACCCGGAGAGCGCGAACGCGACGAGGTTCAGGTAGAACGTGTAGTTCAGTTCGAAGTACGTCTGCTCGGTCGCAGTCTGGCCGCCCGCGAGGTTCGGCACGACGTCCAGCGCGGAGAACAGTTCCTCCATCAGGAAGCCCGTGAACGCCATCGTCACGAAGAACACGCCGAGGACGTACAGCATCACCCTCCAGCCGTAGTACTTCCGGTAGACGTTCAGGACGGGAATCGTGATGAGGTCGGCGTAGACGAACGCGATGACGCCCGCGAAGCTGACGCCGCCGCCCCAGAGCGCGACCGCGAACGGCACGTTGCCCATGCTCCCGACGAAGCTGACGACGGCGATCGCAACGCCCATCACCGCGTTCTCGGCGGTGACGAGCAGGCCGTCGCCCTGCAGGAACAGCGCGTTCCAGACCCACTGCGGGACGAACACGATGACGAACCCGGAGACGAGGAACCCCGCCACGACGTCCGTCCAGATCATCGACCACTCCTTGCGGTACTGGTTCGCGAGCCGGTACCAGCCACCCCAGGACTGGAGGTCCGCGCGCCAGCCGCCGGCGGCGGTCGTCTGCTGTCGGTACGTCTCCATGCAGCCCGCCGAGCAGAACTGCAGCGTCTCGCCGTCGTCGGTCGTGATGGTGTACTCGTCGCTGCCAGCCATGCCGCAGGTCGGGTCCTCGGTCACGCCGTGCTCGCGGTCGCGTTCGGCGAGCGTCTCGCGGACCTCCGCGAACAGCGACTCCGGGAGCGTGAGGTGGACGATGCCCGCCATCACGGCGATGAGCACGAGGCCGCCGAGCAGTTCGGCGACCAGGAACTCCCACCCGAGCAGGATGAGGATCATGAGGCCGAGTTCGACGATGAGGTTCGTCGACGCGAACATGAACGCGAGGACGTTCACGGCGTGCGCGCCCTTCTTGAACAGTCCCTTCCCGATGGCGACCGCGCCGAAACTACAGCCGCTGCTCGCGGCCCCGAACAGCGTCGCCTTCGCCAGACCGTCGAGGTCGCCGTTCCCGAGGACCGCCGCCATCCGCTCCTTGGAGACGTAGACCTGGACGAGACTCGTGACGGTCAACCCCATGATGATCGCCCAGGCCGCCGTCCAGAGGAAGCCGACGCCGATCCGCAGCGCCTCCAGGGTGGTCTCGAGAATCGGGCTCATGGTGTGCTGTCAAGGTCGCAGTCCAGCGTGGGATTGCTGCCACTGGCGGACACGATACAGCGCGGCCCGTCGGCGCTGGCCGGACGTCACTGCGTCTGTCATTGTTCCTCCCCGAGCAGCGCCTGTCGCCGGGTTTCGAATTCGTCGTCGTCGATGTCGCCGGCCGCGTAGCGTCGCCGGAGCACGGCGAGGGCGTCGTCGGGCTCGTCGCCGTCGGCGTCGCGACGAGAGAGCAACACGTAGCCGGCGTACACGGGAAGCCCGACGAGGACGAGGGTCCACACGAGCAGCCACAGGAACCCGAAGCCGCCAGTGTGGGTCCCCATCCAGCCGTCGTGGTGGTGGGTGCCGGCGTCGTCCCCGTGCGCGGCTGCCGTGCCGCTGAGGGCGGCGACGCTGACCAGGACGACGACGACAGCGACGGCGACGAGGTGCGCGAGCGAGCCTCGGCGGGTGCGTGCTTTCATATGTGGATGTACGCAAGACTGGTTCACCTCAATTGTGGTTGTAAATCTAACGTATCGACGCCCCCCGGATTTGGATTCGAAAGTCGCCCGGGATTCCCGCCGGAAGACTCGGCTCGGCGGACCCGAGTCGTCGACCGGGCAACCGGGGGGTCGTAGTCGTAGCCGGGCACCGCGGCATCTCGCCGGTCGCGTCGTCCGGCCGGACCGCGTGCGATGTCAACAACTATTGTCCCGCTTCGATAGCGTGCGTGTATGTCGAAGTACATCGGCGTCGATTGGGCGTCGAAGGGCTGGTTCGGCGTCATCCTCGAGGACGACGGCTGGGACGCGGACCTGTTCCCCTCGATCTGGAGCCTGTGGAAGTACCACAGCGACGCGTCCCGCATCTGCGTCGACGTCCCCATCGGCCTGCCGTCCGACGAGAAGCGGCCCTGTGACGTCGAGGCGAAAGCGAAACTGGGGCGCCGGCAGCGCAGCGTCTTCTACACGCCGGTCCGGGACGCGGTCTACGAACAGAACCTCGACGACGCGAAGGCGCTGAACGAGGCCCAGGCGGGGTTCAGCATCCAGAACCAGGCGTGGAGTATCGTCCCGCGGATCCGGGAGGTCGACGAGTTCCTCGACATGTATCCCAGCGCCCGCGACCGGCTCTACGAGACCCACCCCGAGGTGTGCTTCTGGGCGCTGAACGGCCGGACGCCGGTCGGCGAGTCCAAGCAGACGGCGGCCGGAGTCGACCGGCGGCGGGAGCTCCTCGTCGACGAGTACCCCGAGGCGGCCGACATCCTCGAGGAAGCCGTCGACACGTACACGACGCCGAGTTACGCGCCGATGGTGAGCGGGGTGGACGACATCCTTGACGCGCTGGTCGCGGCCGTTACGGCTCGGCGGTCGACTGACGCGTGGGCGACGCTCCCGGTGGCGCCCGGGACCGACGAGCGCGACCTTCCGATGCGGATCGTCCATCCGTCCACGACGAACCAGACCCGGCTGTCGACCCTGGAACCGGACGCGTGACGCCGCGGCCCGGACTCGGTGGGGGAGCCACCAGGCGAACGCACCGGGCGAATTCTGCCACAGCCCTCGAGCGGTCCAGTCGCTGCCACGTCGCCAGTGGCGGGACGTTATTTATACTTCCATGATAATCCCTGAACGTTGTTTCACCGGGCGGTAGAATTATCTGATTGCGTCCTATGTATGGGCGTATGAGCACGACCAGTACTGACGAAGAACCAGTCGGCGCGCTCGAGGACATGCCCCCGAGCGCGAAACTCGTCGCCAAGGTACTCGAGTACAACGACGGCCTCACCCAGAAGCAACTCGCCGAGGAGACGCTGCTGCCCGACCGCACGGTCCGGTACGCCCTCACCCGCCTCGAGGAACAGAACCTCGTGGACTCCCGATTCTCGTTTTCGGACGCACGCAAACGCGTCTACACGCTCAGCTGACGCCTCGCCCGTCCCACCGCCGCGGCTCACCGCCCACCACGCACGACCCTCGATCCGAGAGCGGTTCGCCCGGACTCCTCGGTTCTCGAAACTACCCTTCAACGCCGGACGTTCAACGATGGCCGGACGCCGGTCCGCGGCCAGACGACTGCCTCGCCGACAGCGAGGTCAGGGGTTCAGGCCCCAGAGGCCCGCTCGAACGAACACGAGCACGGGGATGATCTCCAGGCGACCGACCCACATGTTCAGGACGAACATCGCCTCAGCCAGCCGCGACATCGTCGGGCCGGTGATGCCCGAGGAGAGCCCGACGTTCCCCTGCGCGCTGGCGACCTCGAACAGCGCGTCGGCGTAGCCGAAGTCCGGGCCCGCGACGTTCACGAGGACGATGCTGCCGGTGACGAGAACGAGCAGCCACAGCAACGTGACGATGGCGGCCTCGCTGAACTCGCGTTCCATCGCCTCGCGGTCCAGCGTGCGGTCGCCGATGCGGGCCGTGACGACCGCGTTCTTCGGCAGGAACACGCGAGAGAACTGCCAGATGATGCCGCGAGCGATGGTGTACCCGCGGATGAGTTTGATGCCGCCGACGGTGGACCCGGCGGCGCCGCCGAGCACCATCGCGCCGACGACCATCACCTTCGCGCCCGCCAGCCAGCGACCGATGGGAGCCGACTGGAACCCCGTACATGTCAGCGCGCTCACCCACTGGAACGTCGAGTCCCGGATCGCGTCGAGTTGCGCCGGGTCGAGCGACGGCACCGAGAACGGCAGGAACGACTGCGTGGCGAACGCGCCGGCCGTCGCCGGCGCGGACGACGCGTTCTGCAGCGAGAGCACGGCGACGCCGAACGCCAGCAACAGGAACAGCCACCGCGTCTGGAGGTCCGACACCAGTTCGCCGACGTCGCGGTCGTGCAGGACGACGTAGTGTACCGGGAACGCGATGGCGCCCAGAATCATGATCGGGAGCAGCGTCGTCTCCACGAGCGGGGAGTTGTACGTCGCGATGGAGTTGTCGGTGACCGAGAACCCGCCGGTCGTCAGACCCGTCATCGCGTGGTTGAGCGACTGCCAGGCGACCTCCCACACGGACAGCGACTCCGCGTACTCGCTGCCGCTCGCGCGGATGGCCGCGAACAGCATGACGAACGCCAGCAGCGTGTACCCGACGACGAGTTTCCAGACCGTGCGGACCGTCGAGACGATGCTCGGGTGAATCCGCTCTTCGCGGGTTTCGCTTTGGTAGAGCGCGTAACTCCCGCTGCCGGGCCGCGAGAGAATCGACACCGTGAGGACGATGACGCCGACGCCGCCCACCCACTGGATGAGCGACCGCCACCACTGGATGGTCCGCGGCAGCGACGGTTCGCGGACGGCCATCGTCAGCCCGCTGCCCGTCCACCCGCTCATGCTCTCGAAGAGCGCGTGCAGCGGGTCCCGGAAGTACGCGAGACTGGACAGCGTCGTCGTTCCGCCGACGCTGACCGGCGCCCACGTGCTCGTGTCCAGTCCCACCGGGACGAACGTGTCCATGACGGCTGGCGGCGTCAGCCACGCGGTCAACAGGAAGGGGAGCGCGCCGAACGTCGCCACCATGAGCCACCCGACCGCGGCGATGACCATGCCGTGTTTCATCTTCGGGTTCGGGGCGTCCGCGAACCCGCGTCTGGCGAGGCCGCCGATGCCGGCGAGCACGCCGCCGGCGATCAGGAACCCGAGCGCGGCGTAGAACTCGCGGAACCCGAGCGCGACGACGGTCGTGAACGTCATCAGCGCGGCTTCCATCAACAGCAGCGACCCGACGTCCCGCGCGATGATCTGCAGGTCCGTCGGGAGCACGTCGTCGTTGCGTGCAGCCATGCTAACTCTGATCTTCAGTGTGACCGAAGATGTCCGTCACCTCCGGCGTCGCGCCCTCGCCGGAGTAGACCGTGAGTAAGTCCCCGGCTTCGATGCGGGTGTCCCCACGGGGTGTGATGGGGTCGCCCTCGCCGTTCCGTTCGATCGCGACGATCAGCATCTCCGGCCCCAGGAGGCCCGCCTCGTCGGCCTCGAGCAGCGTCTTCCCGGCGAGTGGCGCGTCGTCCTCGACGGTGATTTCGAACACTTCCGCCGCCTCGCCGATGCGCATGAAGTCGACGATGGACGGCCGCTTGACCGCCCGGTAGAGGTTCTCGGCGATGAGTTTCTGGGGGTTCTGCATCGTGTTCACGCCGATCTGGCGGAACACGTTCATGTGTTCGGGGTTGCGGACCACCGAGACGATGTTCGGCACGTCAAGTTCCTGGGCCAGCAGGCTCACCATGATGTTCGTGGCGTCCTGGTCGGTCGTCGTAATGAGGGCGTCAGCGCGGTCCGCGCCCGCGTCGTTCAGCGTCTCCTTCGTCGTCGCATCGTCGTTGATGACGAGGCAGTCGTACTGCTGGGCCGCCGCTTCGGCCCGCTCCTCGTCGTACTCGATGACGACGACCTCGTTGCCCCCCGACGTGGCAATCTCGATGAGGGGGACCCCGATATCACCGGCGCCGACGATCACGATGTACATTTGCCGCAGTGTTCAGAACCGATGCCTGAAATACTACCGTTCTCCCCGTGGTCGGGGACCCCGGCGAACCGACGAGCGGTCCCCCGTCGCTGACCCGGTCGCATCGACGAGCGGTCCCGTCTGCAGACCCGACCAGAACGACGAGGGGTCAGGACTGTTTCGCGTTGATTCCGCCGAATCCCTCGAGGGTCTCGTCGCCGATACCCGCGGGAGAGAACACGGACACGAGGTCCCCGGGGCGAATCTCCGTCCCGCCGTTCGCCGACAGCACCTCTTCGGCTCGCTCGATTGCCACCACGAGGACGTCGTCCCCGAGCAGCGCCTGGGCTTTCGCTTCGGCCAGCGTCTTCCCAGCGATTGGCGCGTCCTCCGTCACGGTCAGGTCCACGACCTGTGCCCCACCCACGAGGCTCGTCACCTGCGTCGCCGGCTGCGCGTGCGGGGCGTCCGCCGGGCCGTACGGCTGGTATGACTGGTGGTACTCCTGCCGAATGAGGCTCTCCTCGTCGATGGTGACGCCGAGCTCCTCGATCTGGCTGGCGATCCGCTGGAGCGAACTCGTGTCCTCGCCGACCGCCTTCACGTGGAGGCCGTCGTCACCGGCCATCACCTCGCGGACGTTCACCACACCCGGGATGTCCAGTACCTGCCTCGCCAACTGGTCGCGTTCGGAGACGCGCACGCTGCAGACGTACAGCCCCGTCAGCAGCCCTTCGGCGCGTTCGTAGTCGATGTCGGCCGGATAGCCGCGGACGATGCCGTGCTGTTCGAGCTGGCTGATGCGGTTGCGCACGGTGCCCGCCGACACGTTCAATTCCTCGGCGATCTCCGTTGCAGTCGTGTTCCTCGCGTCCGACCCGAGGTAGTACAGCGCCAGCCGGTCGATCTCGTCGAGTCGGTAGCCCATCCTTGGTGTCCGTTGGGCGGCGAGCGCAATTGATTTTTCCATCGTGACGGTCCCGCGCCCACAACGCGTTCCGCCGAGAAAAGGCGCCGCCAGGCGTCGCGTGAGTTGGCGTGCCCGCCGCGACTGGCTACCGGGACAGGCGCTCGATGATGGCTTCGCGTATCGACTGCGGGGACGTGGACGCGCCCTGTGCCATCACGACCGTGCCGGACGCTCGCTCCCCGAGCGTCTCGGGCAACGACCCGAACAGCGTCTGGGAGACCGCGCCCTCCCGCGTCGCGCCGACGCAGACGGTGTCGTAGGCGTCCACGGCTTCCAGGGCCGTCGCTTCGACGTCGTCGCCGACGACGACCTCGGTGTCGTAGTCGACGTCCAGCGAGACCTCAGCTGCGACTCGCTCGATGAGGTCGCGACCGCGTTCCTCGGGGGACGCGTCGGCGTCGGCATCGGCGTCCGGCGCCTGGATGTTCAGCAGCGCCAGCGTCGCGTCGTCCTCGATCGCGGCGAACTCCGCCGCTCGCCTGACAGTGACAGGCGCGTTCGGCCCCTCGCCGACCAGCGCCACCACGTCTCCGACGCGGTCCGGTTCGGTCTCGGACGCGAGGTTGATCAGCGAGGCCTCACAGGACGACCGCTCCACGACCGGATCGAGGGTCGACCCGAGCACGTGTTCGCGAGTCGTCCGCGACCCCCGCCAGCCGAGCACGACGTGGTCGGCGTCCTCGTCCTCGACGACGTCGAGGATGGCGTCCCCGGCGTCGTGGCTGACGATGGCGCGCGTCCGGAGGCCGACGTCGAGTTCGGCAGCGATGTCCCGCGCCTGGTCCAGCAGTTCCTGCTGGCGGCTCACGCGCTCCTCCTCGAACGCGACGTCCTGCTCGAGAGATGTCTGTCGAGGGACCTCGATGACGTTGACCGCGACGAGTTCGGCGTCGCCGTCCTCGTGGGCGTGGGCGCTCGCGGCGGCGAACCGCAGCAGGTCGCGCTCGGTCTTCGGGTTCGCCAGCGGCACGACGACGCGGTACCCGTCGCCGCCCCCGTTCGTGGTGGCCGGCGTCGGTTCCGGAGCGATTGCCTCGCCGACCAGCCCTTCCTTGATGTCCTGGTTGCGGGCGTACCCGAGATACCAGACTACGCCGACGCCGACGATGGTGATGCCGACCAGCGTCACGACGGTGTTCATCTGGGCCAGAATCGCCAGGCTCGCGACGAACCCGACGGCGGGCACCACTGGATAGAGGACGTCCGGAATCTGGAACGCGGGGTCGTAGTCCTCGGGGTCGGCGCGCCGCATCACCATGACCGAGACGTGCACGAGCGAGTACGTGACGAGGTAGGAGAAGCTCGCGACTTCCGCGAGCGTCCCGATGGGGACGGGGCTGGCGATGAGCGCGAGGATGAAGACGCCGGTCGCGAGAATCGCGCGGTAGGGCGTCCGGAACCGGTTGTGGACCTCGTTCAGCCAGTTGGTGAGGATGTTGTCCCGCCCCATCGCGAAGTTGACGCGCGCGGCGGAGAGAATCGAGGCGTTCGCCGAGGAGACGGTCGCCAGTACGGCGCCGACGACCATCGCGAGCGCGCCGACCGACCCGAGGAACTCTTCGGCGACGTCCGCGACCGGAATCGACGAATCCGCGAGGAGGTCGATGGAGAGCGTGCCGGTGCTGACGAACATCACGAGGACGTACAGCAGCGTCGGCGTGACCACCGCCGCAATCATCGACAGCGGGAGGTTCCGACTCGGGTTCTTGATCTCCTCGGCGCTCGTGGCGATGACCTCGAAACCGATGAACGTCACGTAGACCGTGCCCGCCGTCGCGGCGACTGCGCCCCAGCCCTCGGGGTTGAACGGGCGGAGCGTCGACATGTCGACGTTCAGCACGCCGAACGCGACGAACACGATGATGAGGCCGACGAGCGCGATGACGATGACGTTCTGGAGCGCGCCGGTCTCCTTGACGCCGTAGTAGTTGACGGCGACCAAGAGCGCGGCCATGCCGAGCGCTGCGATGGCGACGCCGGTCGCGCCCATCGGGACGAAGTACGTGAGGTACTGGCCGAACCCGAGCATGTAGAACGCGGACGCGAACATCAGCCCGCCCCACATCCCCCAGCCGACGATGCTGCCGAAGAACCCGCCGAGCGCGCGGTTGACGTAGTAGTAACTCCCACCGGCTTTCGGCATCCCGGTGGCGAGTTCCGACAGGGAGAGCGCGGCCAGCAGTGAGACGACCCCGCCGATGAGGAACGAGATCATGCTGGCGGGGCCGGCGGCATCCGCGGCGATGCTCGGCAGCACGAAGATGCCCGCGCCGATCATCGTCCCGAGACCGATGGTGTAGGCCTCGAGGAAGCCGAGGTCCCGCGCGAGTTCCTGCTGCTGGTCAGCCATCCGTATCGGCCTCCTCGACGTCCGGGAGCACCACGACCGGCCGGTCGCTTTGGGTGACCAGCGAGAGGCTGACGTCCCCGGTCAGCAGGCGGAGCCACCTGCTGCCGCCGCGCGGCGTGAACACGATGGCGTCGGCGTCGAACTCGTCGGCGGCGTCGATGATGGTGTCGGCGACGTCGGTGCCGTAGCGGACGTGGCACTCGTGGCTGATGTCTTCGTTGGCAAACTCGTCGTCGACGACCTCGAATATTTCCTCCGCGAGCCGTTCGCGCTGTTCGACTGAGGCTTTGTCCGGCGCGCCGCCCGCTTTCTCGATGACGTGGCCGACGACGACGGTCGCGTCGCGGTCACGGAGGTACGGCGTTACGGCGCGGGCCGTCGCACGGGCGTCTTCCACCGAGGCAATCGGGACGAAGACGCAGTCGAGTAGTGGTTTGTGTGCCATGTGGAATCACGAGCGGTTGCGTGAGGGGGCTCCGCCTCCCGAGAGACGCGCGTAGGTTCGTGGCCGGAGGCGGTCCACCCCATGTCGTACGACGGGGTATTTTCCCCGGTACTAAATAGGACGGGGTTCAGATTGTTGCAGCCGGAACTATACACCCGCTATATTGTTGTGGAAGTAGATAGCGGCCCGGTCTGCTTGCCGGCTACCGGTAGAGGTCGAGGCGCTGAAGAATCGACCCGAGCAGCACCGCGACGGGAATGATCTCCAGGCGACCGACCCACATGTTGACAATCAGCATCGCCTTCGCGGTACCGGGCATCCCAGGGCCGGTGATTCCGGAGTCCAGGCCGACGTTGCTCTGCGCGCTCATCACGTCGAAAATCACGTACTCGAGCGGATGCGCCGGCGAGAGCACGCGCAGGAGAACGGCCACACCGATGGCGAGGAACGTCATCCAGAGCACGAACACGACCGTCGCCTCGGTGTACTCGCGTTCGGCCTGCGCCTCGCTGAGCTTGCGGTCCCCGATTCGCAGATACCGGATTGCGTTCGCTGGCTGGAACACGTCCTGTATCTGCCAGATCGTCCCCTTGACGAGCGTGATGACTCGAATCAGCTTGAGACCGCTCACCGTGGACCCGGCCGCCGCGCCCGTGAGCATCCCCAGGCACGCCAGCAACGTCGCGCCCGCGCTCCAGACCTGCTCGGTCCCACCGCCGATTGCGGCGCTCCCGAAGCCGGTGTTCGACGTCGCCGAGACGAACTGGAACAGGCTCACACGGAACGTCTCCTCGAGGGTCGCGTACTGGCCGTTCGCGTACAGAATCGCGGTGAGCACGAGCGACCCGACCGTGAACCAGATGAACACCCACCGCGTCTGCAGGTCCGCGTAGAAGTTCCGCAGTTCGCCCCTGAAGATCAGGTAGTGGATGGGGAACGCGATGCTCCCCGCGACCATTATCGGCACTGTCGCGTACTCGATCAAGGGACTCCCGTAGTGGCCAATCGAATCCGCGTGCACGGAGAACCCGCCAGTCGCAATTCCGGTCATGCCGTGGTTGATCGCGTCCCACAGCGGCATCCCGGCCAGGAGGAACAGGACGACGGAGCCGACGGTGAGGGCGACGAAGATCTTCCAGATCTCCTGGACCGTCGTCACGATGCTCGGGTGGATCTTCTCCGAGCGCGCCTCGCTCTCGTAGAGCGTGTACGACCCGCTATTCCCGCCACCACGCCGGAGAATCGCCACCGTGAGGACGATGACGCCGACGCCGCCGACCCACTCGATGAACGACCGCCACCAGTGCAACGACCGCGGCAGTTCCTCCTCAACGGCAGCCATCGTGAGCCCGGTCCCAGTGAACCCGCTCGTGCTCTCGAACACCGCGTCCAGCGGGCGGAGAAACACCGCGGTCGTCGGGTCCACTGCCGGCGTATTCGCCCACACGGGGAGCGGATCGACCTGAATCGTCCACGCGACGAGGAGGAAGGGGAGCCCACCGAGGACACCGACCAAGGCCCACGCGGTCGCCGCGGTGACCATCGCTTCGCGTTTCTCCGGCGGCGCCGCGTCCCGGTACCGCCCGACCAACCCGGTGCCGATGCCCGCCATCACGACCGCGGACACGACAAACGCGGGAATGGCGTAGAATTCTCTGTTGACGGCTGCCACGACGACAGACACTACCAGCATCAGCGAGACAGCCTGGACGATGCGACCGACGTCGCGTCCGACCGTGTCCATCTCGACTCTCATTTGTCACTCGGAGTCGCGTGGCTGCGCCACCGGTCCGCCGGGCAGTTCACAGTCCGAATCCGTTCGAGGAGGTTCGTTCTCTGTCCTCGTAGTGCCCGAAGATGTCCGTCACGTCCGGGGTCGCGCCCGTGCCGGAGTACACCGTCAGGAGGTCGCCGCGCTCGATGCGGGTGTTCCCGCGGGGAGTGATGGGCGCTCCCTCGCCGTCACGTTCGATTGCGACCACGAGGGTGTCCTCGTCGAGTAATCCCTCGTCGTCGGCCTCGCTGAGCGTCAGGCCGGCGATGGGGGCGTCCTCGGCGACCGTGATTTCGAACACTTCCGCCACCTCGCCCACCCGCATGTAGTCGACGATGGACGGCCGTTCGACCGACCGGAACAGCGACTCCGCGATGAGTCGCTGCGGGTTCTCCATCGTGTGCACCCCGATCTGACGGAACAAGCTCATGTGCTCGGGGTTGTGCACGACGGAGACGACCGTTGGGATCTCGAGCTCCTGGGCGAGCAGCGAGACCATCACGTTCGTCGCGTCCTGGTCGGTGGTCGTGATGATGGCGTTTGCGCGGTCGGCGCCGGCGTCCAGCAACGTCTCCTTGACCGTCGCGTCCGCGTTGAGCACCAGGCAGTCGAACTCGCTGGCGACTTCGTCCGCTCGTTCGGGCCGCTTCTCGATGACGACGACCTCGTATCCCGCTGTCGTTGCGATTTCGATGAGCGGCGACCCGATGTCGCCCGCTCCGACGATGATGATGTACATAGGTTGGGTTCTCTAGATAGCTGTCGGTCACCTGTGCAGACGTACTGCAAATCCGTTCACGCGTCGCTCACCTCTCGGTCGGGCAGGACCAGAACCGGAACGTCACTGGATTCGACGAGTTTGTGCGTGACGTCGCCGCTCAGCAATTTCCTCCATCGGCTCCCGCCGCGGGGCGTGAACACGATGGTACTGGCGGTCCACTCGTGGGCGGCGTCGATGATGGTCGCCGCGACGTCGGTCCCGTAGCGGAGTTCCGTCTCGAGCGTCACCGCGACACCCTCGAATCCGTCGGCGACGGTGTCGAAGATTTCCTCCGCAGTCTGTTCCCGTTGCTCGACAGACGCCTTGTCCGGTGCGCCACCGGCTTTCTCGATGACGTGGACGGCAATCACCGTGGCACCCGAATTCTCGACGTAGGGAACGACTGCATCGGCAGTCGTCGCTGCATCGTCGTGGTTGGCTACCGGAACGACGACCCGCTGGAAGAACGAATCTGGCATCTCAGCCACCCCCGGAGTCGCCGTAGACCTTGCCGAGATAGTGCCACCGGTACTTGCCCTCCCCGCCGTCGATGTCCGGGGCCCAGTTGACCCGGTACGCGAACGGGCCGCGTGCGTCGCCAGTTTCGTCCGGGCGTTCGACGACGACAATGGTGTACGCGCCGTGGTCCTCCACGCGAACGAGGTCTTCGCCCGTTCGTGCTTCGATTGCGTCCGTGAGCGGGGGGTGCCCCTGGAGGAGTCGCTGCGCGTAGTGAATGACCGCCCGGAGTTCCCCGTCACTGCTCCCTTCGAGGGCCGCAGCGACGTCCGTCGGAATGTCGTCCGGGGGTTCGATGTCGGATGGTGTCATGGGTGGGTCACACCGGGTTCTGCGCCGGTCGGCCGTCCCGCGATGACCGGCGAGAGCGTGTGGCGAGCGACACTGTCGTGGTCACGAATGCACGCTACGCCCCAGCTATATTATCGCTGCAAAATAAATATTGGCATTGAGTTTTTGTGATCGAAATATACGCGTAGAATTTTTTACTCTGCAGAATATCTATCCGCCACGATGATATATCGGCGGTGCCACACTACCAGCTCGCGGGCCCGCGTATCGGGGATTAATTATGCGTTCTGACCGTAATTCACGTATGGACTACCGGGTCGACGAGATCGACAAGCGGATCCTCTATCATCTGGCGCGGGACGCCCGGAACACGACGGCTGCGGACGTCGCCGACGAGATGGAGGTGACGCCCGCCACGATTCGGAACCGCATCCACCAGCTCGAGGCGGAGGGGATTCTGCGTGGTTACCTCGCGGACATCAACTACAAATCAATCGAGGGCCACGTCACGTACCAGTTCAGCTGTACGGCGCCGATCCCGGACCGGGACCGGCTCGCCCAGTCCGCCCTGGACGTCTCCGGCGTGGTGTCCGTCCGGGAGCTGATGACGGGGAAAACGAACCTGGCTGTGACGGCTGTCGGGTCGGACACGAGCGACATCAGCCGCATCGCCAGCGAACTGTCCGACGTCGGACTCGACATCGAGGACGAGAGCGTCATCGAAGCGGAGTACCACCAGCCGTACAACCCGTTCGGCCCGGAAGACGCACCCCTCGGTCCGTCGCTGACCGATTTCATGAGTCTGGCCGGCGGCGCGGAAGTCGCCGAGTTCACCGTCTCGGACGGCGCCGACGTCGCGGGGCTGACGATCGAAGCGGCAGTCGAGGAGGGCCTGCTGGGCGAGGAGATGCTGGTGGTCGGCGTCGAACGGGACGGCGACGTACTCACGCCGAAAGGCGAGACCAACATCCGGCCGGGGGACGTCATCTCGCTGTTCTCGAAGACCGGCATGGAGAAAGACGCCCTCGAAGTGTTCGGAACCCAGTGACTGGCAGTAACTACGCGTCAGAGTGAGTGCGTACAGCGGATCCGGTCGGCAGTGCGAAGCCTTAATGTGGTAAGTATCGCCACGACAAGTGTAACAAGGGTGTTGCTGCTTCGGCGTCGAACTGTTCGGGGAGGTTGCGAGACGAACAATGAACAGCCCGGAACACACGAACCACAGCGACACAACGGATAGAACGGAAGTCGCTCCCGTTCAGACGTCGTGGCCGGAACTCCCCTGCTTCGGCTGTGGACCGGCGAACGAGGACGGCCTACAGCTCGAGAGTTACAAGCTGCCCGACGACCGGGGCCTCGAAACCACTGTCCGGCCCGCGGAGCGGTTTCGCGTCACTCCGGGTGTGGTCTATGGCAGCTATCTCGCGTCGGTAACCGACTGCAACTCTATGTGGACGTCGATGACATACGCCAGCCCCCGGACGATAGACCGCCCGACAGCAGACCCGAGGCTGCCTACGCCACTGCCGAACTCACCGTGGAGTACCACGAGACGACGCCGATGGGCGTTCCGCTCGACGTCACTTCCCGAGTCGTCGGTGAAATCGACCGGAGTGCACAGGTCCAGACGGAAATTCTCGCCGACGGTGCGCTAACCGTGACGGGCGACGTAACCGCAGTGCGGATGGACGGAGTACTGTGAACGATAGCAGGTGCTCCGTCACCACTCTCTTCCCCTTGCCGGAGGTGTCCGCAGTTGGCAGGGAGTGGATACACACCGCGAAGAGAACCAGATAGCGCCTGGCGAATATCCCCCGCTCAGAAACGGCCGCCAAGGGGCACCGTATACGCTGACCCGGCCAGCGACGGTCGGGGGCGCGGACAGACACCGAACTGGCCAATCCGGGAACGCCAGTTGGGATGCATGAATCGGGCGTCGACGGCCGTTCCGGGCGGGCTACTGCTCAATCCGTTCCCGGAGGTCGGCTAACTCCGCCTGGAGGCTGTCGATGGCGTCAGTCGCCTCCGTTCTGGCGTCCTCGCTCAGCTCCGACGTTTTGGTTCGCAGCGTGTCGAGGCCGGCTTCCAGGTCGTCGATCGTCTCGTTCGCTTCGTCCCGAACCTCCTCGCTCAGTTCTTCGGACTCCTCGAAGGCCTCGTCCAGTTCCGCCCTGGTCTGGCGCTGTACGCTGTCGAGTCGCTCCTCCAGGTCGTCAATCGAGCGTTTCACCTCGGTACGGAGTTGGTCCCCGACCGCCTGTGATTCGTCGATAGCCGCGTTGACTTCGTCGCGGACGCGGTCGAGTCCCTCGTCGAGTCGCTGGAATACGTCGCGTTCCCCACTCATAATACGATTGAAGCTTCTCCCCCGCAACGGATATACGTTGGGTGCTTGTCGAGTTCAGTCAGCCCCGAGTTGTTCTCCGGTGACGAGGGGGTCTGGGCAGTCACGAAGTGCTCGAAGGCCACTCCGGCGAGGAGTGCGTCGAAACCCGAGACGGAACCAAGTTCGGACAGCGGCGAGGGACCAACTGCACTGCGCTGCCCGCGAAACGCTCGGTCAGTCCCGCAGGACGACGACCGGAACGTCCGCCCGATCGGCGAACGTGTGATACGCCGGGCCGAGGAATTCCGCCTCTGACGGGCGTTCTTCGGTCTCACCCATCACCACGAGATTGTGTCGCTGCGCGCGCTCGGCGATCGCCTCACCGGCGTCATCGTGGACCTCGACGGTCACCTCGACGACGTCCTCGGGGAAATCGTGCTCGACGAGTTCCGCACGCAGACTATCGAGCATGGCTTCGCCCGCTTCGACCGCCGCTGGCCCGGCAGCGACGTGATACAACTCCAGCGTGAATATCGAGTCGGTGTCCAGTCCGGCGAGGAACGCCACGAGTTCGGCTCGGTGGCGAGCGTCCCGGAGTGGCACCAGCACGTTGGCCCACATCGTAATGGGGGCGCCCAGCAACACCGCATCCGCGTCGGTCTCGTCCGCGATGCGTTCCTGCAGCGCCGCCTCCTCGGGCCCTGGCTGGCCGAAGAACAATCGCACCGACGTGGACGCGCCGCCGCGGCTGAACGCCGCCGCCATCTCGTAGAGAATCTCCTGGGCCTCCGCCTCCTTGTTTGCGCGTGCCGTCTCCCGCGACATCCCCTCGGGGAGCTCCCAGTACCCGAACAGAACGACGTCGAATCCGCTCAATCCGACGATATTCCCGCTGTCTAACGGATAGACGTCCGGCTCCGGGAACACCACCGGGACGAGTAGCGTCGGTTTGGACATCGCCAACGGGTCCAGATGAACACACCCCACAGATAGCCCTATCGGAGGGCCACGAAGCCGCGACGGACCCCACGAGTGCCGGACAGCGGTCGGGGGAGTGCGTGGAGTCGCTGGGTCGGGTCGGTGAGTTCAGGGTCGCCACCCCGGTTTCAGCCATCAGCCGCCGATTGCGGCCCGGGTACAGTGCTCTCGATGGCTGCCCCGAATGGGTGACGTGGACGGAAGAACAGTCCAGCGGGTACGAATCGACAGGACTGAGAGTCGCTACTCGCACACAGGTGGCGGTGCGCAAGCAGACTCACCGCGCAGTGCAGGGTCTGTTTCTGTCGACTGGTCGCGGGTTCGCGAAATCGGAGGAACGAACGCACGGTTGCGCTGCCGGGGTGTGGCCCCGACAACATGTGGCAGGGTGTGTCAATGGGGTGGACCTGGATGCGAACCGTGCTCTCCTCCGGCTGGCTGTAGCACCCTCGAAACGATAAAATCGGCACATTTTCACCCCAATCTGTCGTTTCAATTGTTTGTCCGCACCGCTGTCAGCCAGCGGGCTGCGTTGCCCGCTGAATTCGATTGCCTGTGGTCAGGGTGCAGCAGTAACCCGATGATAGCAGTACGTTTCCAACAGCAGCTACCGGCGCGCCACGCGAGTCACAACTCCGCCCACTGACGCAATACTGAGTTGTTACGATGATTTTCCTAACAATGTATTGGTACGTTCGCCCCCTCTCTCGTCGGTCGGGTTTACGCTCCAGTCAGAACGCGGTGGTTCGCAAAAGACCCCCGACTGGTCGGCTGTCGCATCCGCTGCCGCCATCACTGAGTGTCTCGCTGAGTCGATCACAGCGTTCGAACTCGGTGAATCCAACAGAACCGAAGCCGAGCCAAGAATTGGTCTGGCAGGGCGTATTCTTGTACCAACGGGGATAGTCTCTGGCCGTACGCCGACGGTATCATGCTCTTGGAAATCCTGCTCGGAGCCGGACTCGTTGTCGGTGCGGTCGTCGCCGCCCTCGTGGATCTGGACTGTGGGCGGCGAGCACTGCCAGCACGGAGCCGGCTCGCCTGGACACTCGGTTGCGGTGGCGGGAGTGTCGCCGGGTTTCTCGTCCCATACGTATTTTACCAAGAGCTGACATCCCTGTACGTTCGCGTTCTCAAACCCCGGCCGATTACGGTCCACTCGCGGGAGTGGCTGGCAATCGCACTTACGACCGGCCTCACGATTTGCGCAGTGCTCGTGGGCCTGTATCTGGCTGGGAGCCGATTCCGGAACTGGACGGCGGCAGAGACGCAGTAGACGCCAGATCGAGCAGTATCGCCCGCTCAGGTATCGTCGACGGTCGGTAGCGAAATTGTGAACGTCGTCCCCGCACCCGGTTCCGAGTCCACTCGGATTTGGCCCCCGTGGTGGGTGACGATACGTTCGCAGAGCGCGAGACCGATTCCTGTGCCCTCCTTCTCTTCGCGCGTGTGGAGTCGCTGGAAGATCTCGAAGATGCGTTCCTGGTCTTCAGGATCGATGCCGATACCGTCATCTCGAACAGAGATCTGCCACGTCTCCCCCGCTCGTGTCGCCGAGATATGGACCCGTGGCGGCCCCTCGCCGCTGTACTCGATCGCGTTGTCGACGAGGTTCTGGAAGAGTTGACGGAGTTGGCGTTTGTCGCCTCTGACCGCCGGGAGGTCCTCGGTCGTGATTTCGGCGTCGTTGTCCTCGATCTGGAACCGGAGGTCGGCCTGCACGTCTTCGAGGACTGCCTCCAGGTCCACCGGTTCATCTGGGCTCCCCTGGGTTTCGATCCGGGAGTACTCCAGCAGGCCATCGATCATCTCGGTCATTCGATCGGCCCCATCGACTGCGAAATCGAGGTACTCCAGCGCGTCCTCGTCGAGGTCGTTCTCGTACCGACGCTCGATGAGCTGAAGATACGATGAGACCATCCGCAGTGGCTCCTGGAGGTCGTGGGAAACAGCGTACGCGAACTGTTCGAGGCGCTCGTTGGATGCATCCAGCCGTTCGACGAGTTCCTCGAGCCGTTGCTCGCGTCGTTTCCGGTCGGTGACGTCGTTTTGAACGGCGACGAACCTGTCGATTTCACCGTTCTCGTCGGTGACCGGAGCGATAGTTTGTTCGGCGTAATAGCGCTCGCCGTCTTTCCGGTGGTCCGTGATCTCCTCTTCCCAGACGTCCCCCTTCTGGATCGTCTCCCACAGCGTCTGATAGTACGTGGCCCCGTGTTCGCCTGATTGGAGGATGGTGGGCGTTTCGCCGATGGCTTCTTCGGCGGAGTATCCGGTCGTTTCCTCGAACGCTGCGTTAACGTACGTAATCTCGCCATCCGCGTCCGTCATGTAGATCGCGTGACCCGACGCCTCGACCGCGCGCTTAAACCACGAGAGTTCCCGCTCACGCAGTTTTTGTTGGGTGATGTCAGTGTAGTGTTCGATGCGGCCGCCAGCGTAGAGCCCGGACTGGATTGGCTGACTCCAGTGTTCTAACCACCGTTCGTCGTGGGTTTCGTCACCCACGATGTGGCACTCGAACTCCTCGGTGTAGCTGTTGTCCTCGTAGGCCGCAGTCACGCGGTCCGCGAACGCCTGCGGCGCTTCGAACAACCCGGCGACGTGCTCGTCTATGACCGCCCGTTTGTGTCGTCCGAGAATCGCCTCGCGGTCGAGGTCGAAGTACTCCTCGACCGCTTCGTTGACCCACACGACGTTGAACTCCGAATCGAGGATGAACGTTCCGACGTCGGAGGTATCGAGAACGTCGTCCGTGAGTGACCGGTAGCGCTCCTCGCTCTCCCGTAGCGCGCGTTCGCGTTCCTTCCGCTCGGTGATGTCCCGGAAGTACACCGAGAGACCGGATTCGGAGGGATAGACGCGGACCATCTCCCACATTCCCAGCGGCTCGGAGTACCGTTCGAAGGAGACCGGCTCCTGGGTCGCCAGTGCCGTCTCGTACTTCGCGAAGAGCGGGTCGTCCTCGTCGACGTCAATTACCTCCCAGGGAGTCCGTCCGAGGAGTTCGCCCGCCGACGTACCGAGGTACTCCGCGGCACGGTCGTTGACGTGCTCGAACCGGAACTCGTCGTCGAGGGCGTAGAAGGCGTCATCGACCCGCTCGAAAACGTCCTCGAGTTCGGCTTCAAGCTCGTCGCGCTGGCGTTCGAGTCGCTCGGCTTGCGCCTCGAGTTGTTGCTCGTATTCGCGGCGCTCGGTCATGTCGCGGGTGACCTTCGTGAACCCCTCGAGTTCGCCGTATTCGTTTCGGGTTGCGGTGATCGTCACGTTCGCCCAGAAGCGCGAGCCGTCCGCTCGAACGCGCCAGCCCTCGTCTTCTATCCGCCCCTCCACCGCGGCGGTTTCGAGGTTCCGCTCGGGCACGCCCGCAGCGATGTCCTCGTCGGTGTAGAACGTCGAGAAGTGCTCGCCGATAATCGCTTCGTCTTCGTAGCCTTTGATGCGTTGGGCCCCTTCGTTCCACGTTGCGACTGTGCCGTCGGGCCGGAGCACGAAGATGGCGTAGTCCTCGACGGCACTCACGAATGCGCGGAACTGCTCATCGTCGCCCTGGAGGCCGACGTGGTGAGGCCTGTTGTTCGCCCACCAGATGGCGTTCGATTCACTCACTTGTTTCCCCCGGATTTGCTCGCGCTCGGCGAGTGCTTCCAGGTGGCGTCGAACGGTCTGCCGCGAACACTCGAACGACTCACAGACGTCCGCAGTTGATACTGGTGCCGACTGGTGTCGGAGAACTCGCAGGACGTCATCTGGGGTGATACCGTCTCCGGGTCCAGAGGGGTCCATTAGACCCAGGTACGAGCGCGAGGGTATATGCGATTAGTGCCCACTCTGGGAAGGGGTCGCCAATGGATCTCCCGGTGCGGCGTGAGACGGGCGACGTCACGGTGTACAGAGTAGTGCCGCGGGCGAGTCTGTACCGGGCAGAATCGGGACGCCCCTGTCGGGCGTTCTATCGAAACCACCGCTGAATTGACAGAATGACGCGACGAGTCAGCGAACGCGACCGACCACCATCCGACATCGTAGAGCGCGACCCCGACTCCGCTACGTCGTCCGTCTGCCCCTCCGCGTCGCCTCTATCGGGGTCCATCCCGTCCGGCGCCCCTCCCGGGTCCGCGAGCCGGTTCTCCGGTGAGTGAGTGTCCGGTTCGGCGCAGAATTTGCGTTCGAGGAATCCCATGATTTCGTCGTGGTGGGACTGCGTTCCAGTAACTGTGTAGTCTACTGCATCCGACCGGAGGGTGTACTCACTGTGCTCGATGGTGATTTCGCGGATATCCGGCGTCTCTTGCTCCGGATCTGCGACCCGTGACCGCAGTTCGTCTGGCCGGGGACTCACCGTGTGCTCTCCAACAAACGACTCCGTTTCAATCCGCACGCCGCCACTCGTCAGTTCGAGAACTGTACTCTCTTGGCTGCCGAGCGCCCCCTTGACGAGCGATTCTGCCATTTCAGTGTGCCCCTCCTCCAATAGATCAGAGAGACGGCTTTCTAACCCCATTTTGTTAGTAATATCATAGAACACGCTCTTAATATTTGTGACCAAATATCTCGGCGCGCCGGGACGCCGTCTGATAGGGACGGTTCGCAGAGCTACCTCCACGTCTTTCCAGCCCGCGATAGCGTGGATTACTCCGCGACACCCCGAGCCGCTTCTCGTCGCTCACCCGTCTGCCGAAAGCCCACACGCCACCGATCACCGAATCCACCCGACGCGTCCCTCCGGAACAGGCCGGGGAAGCTACCCAATTTCCGGCCTGGTCTCGCGGAGGACGGCGTTGACCGCGCCGCCGAGCAAGACGACGATGCTGGCGAAGTACAGCCACGTGACAAACAGGAGAACGGCGCCGATCAACCCGTACGCTGCGTAGCGGGTGGCGTTCGCCGCGTAGATCCGGAACCCGAGCTGTAGAATCACCCACCCGCCAGCGGAGACGGCTGCCCCCGGAAGCACCTCGCGTATCGACACGTCCACCGGCGGGAGCACGTAGTAGATCGGCAGGAACGCGAGTCCGAGAACGGCGGTCAGCAGTAGCGACCCGAGAACGTTTAGAAGGGGGACGTCGAGTGGCAGGGCCGAGAGCGCGACGCCGACGGCGACCACCAGTCCGACGGCGAGCGCGATGCCGACCACCACGACGAAGCCGTTCCGGACCTGCCCGAGAAGCGACGTGTCCACGTCGTCGAGGTACAGCTCGTCGAACGCCTGGTCGAGGCCGCGAAAGAGCTTGAGGGCGCTCCAGGCCAACCCCAGGAACCCGACGACGGACGCAGTCCCTCGGCCGGACGTGCTCGTGAGCGTCTGCGTCACACTGTCCTGGCCCGCTGACGAGAGCTGCTGGCTGAGTATCCCCGTCACGCGGTCCGCCAGCGCTTCGCCACCGAGGAACGACGCGCCCGCCACAATGAGCAGTATCAGGGGGATGATTGAGACGAGCGCGTAGAAGGCGATTCCGGCCGCCAAGTACGTGAGATTGCGGTCCGCTGCGAGGACGACGGTCGCGCGGATGGTCGCGGCAGCTCCCTCCAGGGGAGCGAGAACGTATTGGCCAATCGGAGGACCGCTGCTCATCGTAATTTCTATACAGAGACCACCGC
Source organism: Halobacterium bonnevillei (assembly GCF_009831555.1). Classification (GTDB taxonomy): domain Archaea; phylum Halobacteriota; class Halobacteria; order Halobacteriales; family Halobacteriaceae; genus Halobacterium; species Halobacterium bonnevillei. The sequence goes on from NZ_WUUU01000002.1 coordinate 39,120, forward strand.
TTCCGGCGGTTAGTTACTCGATGCGTATCATCGGAGGACGACGAACCCCGGGAGGGAAGGGGGCCGATATGCCGACGTTACCGGGAACAGGGCGGACGTACCGCGACCTTCGGTCGAGGACGCCCAGCCGGGCTCCAGACTGACCGCTGTCGTGACGGCCAGCCGGGTATGGTTTGTCGACGTATCTACGTGCGTATGTGAAAATCGCCTACCGGAGCACTACAACTCGGTTTCCGCCACTGCACCCTGGGTATACGTATCACGCATCCATCACAACGCGGCGGTTCGCGCGCCAAGAATTCCGAATCCGGGAGCGACGCACGAGACCGCGAGCGCCGTGTGCGTAGACGTGCCGTCGAAAAATGGTGTGGCGCGCCCGGTTCTGCCGCTGCGCGTGAGTACCCGCAGGGCTTCGTTCCGGAGTTAGGTTTCCAGCGCGCAACGCTCGACCACGCGGGACGACGAGACGCCCGCTGGTGTCGCCGTCATCCGGACCAACCCACGTAGCGAGCGGCAGCCATCGTCACTTCCACGGGGTGCGCATCATTTCCGCCTGGAGTTTCGCGCCGACCTCGAGCCGTGAGTCGGTCGTCGGTCTCGCGATACAGGTGAGGACGTACCCGTCCACCCGATGGCGGTCCTTGAGCGCGCGTGGCGGCCGCGTGTACTCGATCTCGCCATCGAGCAGTCGGGCCGTACACGTTCCACAGGCGCCGTTTTGGCACCCGTACGGGAGGTCGATGCCGCAGTCCTCGGCTGCTTCGAGCACCGTCTCGTTCTCACCGACGTCGATGGATTCCTCGCTGCCGTCCCGCCAGATCAGCGTGACCGCGACCATCCCTCACTGCCAGACGTCGCTCGTACAGTCCCCGCCGGGCCAGCGGATCTCGTGCGCACGCGCTGGGCCGCCCGGCGCCTCGCCGAAGTCCACGAGGAAGTCCTCATCGAGTTCCATCCGGCCCTCCTCCGGGTAGACGTCGGCCTTCAGCATCAGCGAGCCCTCCTCACCGATTTCGGGGAAGAACTGGTTGTCCCACGAGGAGAACAGTGAGGTCGTCCAGTAGAGCCGCCGCCCGTCGCGGGAGAGCTGGAGCATTTGCGGGGCGCCACGGATGTCGGTCCCGGCCACCGATTGGCGGTCGCCGAACAGCCCGCCGGCCCAGATTCGGTCGACGAGCCGGGGGTTGCCCGCGTCGCTGACGTCGTACATCCGGACATCGCCGTGGAGCCAGTTGGAGAAGTACAGGTACTGGTCGTCCAGCGACAACACGACATCCGTGATGAGTGGCGGGACCGGCATGTCCCAGTCCTCGTGCTCGCGCGATTCCTCGTCGATGACGACGTCCCAATCCCAGCGGCCGTCGGTCGTCTCGTAGAAGCGGATGACATTCGAGGAGAGGGCCGCCCCGACGTACCCCTGGGTTTCCTCGGGATTGTGGCTCATCCTGACCTCCAACGGGATCAGTCCCGGCTCGCCGAACTCGAGTGTCTGGACGTGCGACCGGTCCTCCCAGTCCCAGATGTGGATGCTGTCGCCGTACTTCCCAGCCTCGACGTCCTCGAGGTCGAATCCGGGATAGTAGGTGTTCGGGGCGGCCCACTCGCTGGAGATGAGGACGTCGTGCCGTGGCTGGTACCAGTAGTCGTAGTTCAGCTCCATGGCGCCCCGATCGACCTCCCAGTGGCCGTCGATGCTGAAGTCCTCCTGGTCGAGTTGCAGGAAGCCCCCGGGGAGCTCACCGTTTGCGTCCCCGAGCATACTGATGACGACTTTGCCTCCGGGGACGCAATGGACGGTATGGGGGGCCGACAAATCGTGTTCGTAGACCTCCTCCGGTTCGATCACCTTCACCATCTCCGGGTTTCGTGGGTCCTCGGCATCGATGACGTGTATCCGGGAGGAGCGCTGTCCGGGGACGACCAGATATTGCCGGGACAGGTGTTCGTCGTGGCAGGACGACGAACACGCGTTCCACCCGAAGTGGTGGAGTTCGTCACCCTTGTTGGGCATCTCGACGACGTCGATTAGCTCGCTGTACGTATCCGAACTCGGATCGACGTCGACGACGCCGACAATGTCAGGCCCGTCGTTCTCCATCCCGACCCGTGGAGCCATAACGTACGCCGTTTTCTCCCGTCCAGATTCCGTGCGCATCGCCATCGGCGTCGGGTACCCCGGCCCCTCGACCTCGTGGTGTTCGTGCCCCATCTCTGCGTGACTCGGAGACCCCTCAGTTCCGTTCATATGCAGCACAAATATTGTTAATGAATTATAATAAAGGTTCCCTCAACGGTGGGGGGAGAGCCTGGCAGGTTCGACGGTATCGCACCCCGAACACAGGTACTCGGAAGGATTCGCCAACGAATCGGAAATGTCGATTTCGACGTCGATCCGGCCTCCACATCCAGGACCCCCGGGGTCCTGGATCGGCCGTGATTCCTCTGCGCCGGGTGTTCCACGACCCCCCACATCTATCAAATATATTACCATTTCAAGTCGTGGGTTGGCACCGTTCACAGAACCCAGGCGGACGCACCACCGATGTAGTCGTCACCGTGGATCGCGAGGACGTCGTCGAAAGCTTCGGCGGGCACGGCTTCCTGCTGGTCCTCGACGGGCACGTGGTGTATGTCTCCTGGAGGGTCTCGACGAAGTGGTTGACAGTGGCTCAGTTCAGGGCTGTCTCAGCCATCTGATACCCAGACTAGTCTCAGAGAAGAATGGTGAGATGGTGTCGACACCCGTAGTTGGGAGAGCCGCCACCGCGGGTTCGAATCACTGCCGCCACGCCCGTATCAAACCAACCGATGCTAGAAACGGACCCACTAGTTCGCACGACGCTGCAAACACCGACCGTAGCTGTTAGACCCCGGCCGTACATTCACAGACCCACCTCGAAGTCGCTCCAGCGTCGGAGAACGCGGATTAATCCGCGATACACCCGGCTACTTCTCACGGTTCACTCGTCGAACGAACGCACCCGGTCCCACCGTCGCTGAAATATCACACCGCCTCCTCGCGCCCAGGTGCGGGCACGACGGGCGTTCGTTCGACCGATGAACGAATCGTCCCTGCAGGCGTGAGACGGCGATAGTCGAGTGATTCAGAAACAGACCCAGTTGAGCACTGAGTCGGTGTGAAGAGGATACATAGAACACAGTTGTTACCGGGATTCTCTGGTTTGTCTGGCCCCCGTGTGGCAAATTTTTAACCCATCGGCGGTAACTGCGACTGTATGCCTTCTCGCGGGTCAGTACTCCTTGAGGAGATGGTATGGCCAGACGTCGAATCGGCGCTCGAAGACGGAACGCGGACGGCGATCGTGTCCGTCGGCTCGTTGGAGCAGCACGGACCACATCTCCCGTTGAACATGGACACGCTGGACGGTGACGAACTCTCACGCCGGATTGCAGCGAAACTGGGGGATGCACTTGCTGCACCGACGATTCGCCCCGGCTGCTCGGGACACCACATGGAGTTCCCGGGCACCATCACCGTCCCGCCCGAGACACTGATGGACGTGGTACGGGCGTACTGCCGGTCACTCGACGAACACGGCTTCGAACACATCGTCTTGGTCCCGACTCACGGTGGGAACTTCGGCCCGGTCAAGACCGTAGCCCCTGACGTCGCCCGGGAGATCGATGCTACCGTGATTCCCCTCGCTGACCTCGACGAGCACATGCAGTTACTGAACGACGGCCTCAGCGAGGCGGGAATCGACTACGAACAGGACGTGATCCACGCGGGCGCAGCCGAAACGGCGGTGATGCTGGCGGTGAATGAGGACCTCGTCAGGCTGGAAAATGTCGAGGTTGGTCCTGAAGGCGACATCTCTACCGCCCGCCTGCTGAGCCGGGGGTTCAAGTCGATTACCGAAAACGGCGTGCTCGGCGACCCGACCGAAGCCACCGCTGAAGCCGGCGAAACCATCATTCAGAACGTGGTAGACACCTACGTTGACCACATCGAGAACGAACGTCGCTCAGTCTGACTACAGTTCTCTACCCGGGCGAGTTCCCAGCGCCCGTTCGGTACTGAGCCAAGACCAGCACCGGACTGACCGGCCGACTACTCGTCTTCGAGCGCTTCGTAGACATCGCGGTTGGCCTCCCGGTCGGCCGCCGCCACGCGTCGCACCAGTTCGTGGCGGATGTCCGCCATCACCGCATCAAGCGGCGACCCGGCCTCGGCCTCCTCTTCAGTTGCCATACCCTCACTAGGACGCTGGATGTCGTTAATCGTTCTGGTCGGCCGTGTCCTCAGTCAATTGCTCGACCCCGTACTGGAGCAGGTCGTCGCGCCACTGCTCGATCTCCCCGACCAAGTCCAACGGCTCGGTGTGTGCGCGAAGATACTCGACCGTCTCTTCTTCACTGACAGTCCGTTCGTCGGTGCCGAACTGCTTCAAAACCGACCTGATCTCGTCGTCGTACGCGAACCGGTGGCCGTTCAGGAAGTAAAAGACAGTTACCGTGTTCAGGGCGGTGCGCTTGTTCGCATCGACGAACGGATGGTTGGCGACGAGCAGCCGCATCAGGTGATACGCTTTCTCGTGAATCGACTCCGGCGCTGCACCGAAGTGTCCCTCCTCGATGTACGTTAGCGCGAACTCGATATCACCCCGGTTCTGGACGCCAGACGGGGTGTCGGTGTACTCCGCGACGATGTCCTCGTGGATGGCGAGAACGTCCTCGACCGACGGATACCACAGCGAGTCGCCCATTCGCTCCGACATCGAAACCCCACGGGCGTAGTCGTTTCGCTCAAGATGACTGGGAGTGGTGATGGCCACCATACTTGGATCACAGATCCACGATACCGAACGAAAGGACACACACTGCGTTCACCACCCTCTGAACCAACTGCTAACTGGCTGTTTCAAGCGAAAATCCCGTTACGGGCGCGAAAGGCGTTCGTTTCACTACCGAACGAATCGTCCGTTACGGCGTGAGACGGCAATTTTCGACCGTCTCAGTGGCGGTATTCGAGAGTACGCTGAATCGCTAAGTGGAGGTGGTAGCTGTACCACGGCGATGTGCAGTCCCTACAAATTCTGTCAAAGATGACGTGCTAAATACAGAGGGTGTATCCAGCAGTGGGTTCGAATCTTGCCCGTACTCGATTCCGTCCGATACTCAGCTACTACTTCATTGTCGAACTCGCCACGGGTTTCTTCAAAAACACTTTCAAAATCCGCCTCACGGTCGAATTTATGGTAAACCTTCCAGACTTCCGCTACTACACCGAGTGGCACTCCCACGCTAATCACAAGCACTACGACGCCCCCGCCGATCCCTGGACCCAGATTTGCGTCGACCCAGCAACCCCCGACCGGTTCACTGTCGTCTCCCTGCTATGGGGGCTCGGTCGCGTGAGGGAGGGTACCTGGGACCGCCCCGAGAACTGCCGTCATCTGACTGACAACCGGATGTATGAGGGGCTTCGCCAGCACTTCAAGGAGGGCCGGGACTGGGAAGTGACGGCCTACCATGACTGGGTGGCGGAATCCATCGAGGGCGAAGGCCATTTTCGAGGGTGCGAGGATCTTGAAACGGTCATCGAGGAGCACTATCCTGCTATTGACGAACTCTATGAGTGCATGCGTGAGGAGGGATACCGGGCCAACCACGGGAACGTCTACGACCATCCCGGGGGGATCGAAGGGGTTCACGAACTTGACCCGATGGTACTGGTCGGCAGAGCGGGCGAGGTAATTTGGACTGAAGGGTTTCACCGACTATACGTGGCACGATTCTTGGGGATTGACGAAATTCCGGTGTACGTGCTGCGCAGGCACGTAGAGTGGCAGCGGATCCGCGAACGGACCGACGCCGCCCCGGACGGCAAAGTGCCTGATGACCTCAGTGAGTACGCGAATCACCCGGATCTCCGGAATGTGGTCGGGTAAGGAGGATCCATCCCCTCACGCCCATGCAGACCCCTCACCGCCGTGTCGGATTTCTACCGGAACAGCTTGCAGTAAGGTAGATACACACACTCCCGTAGGTGGCTAGACACGAGCGTTTCGGGACGGTTCTGTCTCGCTACTTATAGTCCGATAACTGGATAGACTCGTACGCCGGTGTTGCTGAATCAGGTGTTTTGGCTACCGGTGGGTTTTCCTACTGTGTTCAAGAGGTACTGGGCATGATTCGCGTGCCCAGTATCTCGGTTGTGCTGGTCATCATCCTCGTTGCCGGGTGTGCCGGTCTCGGCACAGAGAACCCAGCAGAACCACCTGCGGCGACGCCGACGGAGACAACCCGTACCGCCCACGAATGTGACACATTCGGGACGGGTGGCGTTGCGCCCCTCGGCGAGACGAACACCACCGTGACAACGGTTGGACAGGCGAATGCGTCGCTCCGCACGGTCGTTCTGGAACGGGCAGACCATCCATTCGATGTATCGGATCTCGAATACGTTCCACGGGACGAAATTGACGAGACGGGAGCAGTTCGCAACGAGCTCGAACGATACGACACGTGGTCGGCGAACACAACGCTGTACTACTTCTCACCAAGAAATACGACGGGACTCGACGAAATGCACGTCGTCACTGACGGTGGTGCTGTGTTCATTATCTATATCGGCGCCTGTTGACACCGAGCAATTCGTACCTGTAGCCGTGAGACGGCTAAATCCGGGGGACCAAGGTTCGCTTTCTAACTGGATGTTGGGTCGTTACGTACCGCTGAGCTACTCACCGGTGGTTCCGATCCGCCGCTGGTATCTGTCAGTAACGCCGCGACCGATACAGGAGGTGTGTCCATCCCAGTCACCTGGTTTAGCCTCTCTCTGCTGGACCAATTGCTCAATCTGTCCGTGATGACCGAGCCTGGACTGCTATTCCGCGAAGATTCTCGCTGGTGGTATTCACGCTGTCGGCCCCTACGCTCTGGAAGCGCGCCGCCGGACGCGGACCACGAACAGCCCACAAAAAATACCACCCGTGATCGTGAGGACGCCACTGAACAGTACTGAGAACACAGAGAACAGCAGCGGAGACTCGATCATGACGCGTAGTGCCGGCCACCCACCGGGCAAAAACAGCGGTCCCCCAAGTGTATACAACCCCCACGTCAGCGGATGCGCCAGCACGCCGACGAGGAACCCGACTACGATAGCCCGTCGGTCAGTTAGACAGCAAGAACGCTCAACGAGGACCCACCAGAGTGTTCCGCCGAGCATCCCGGTCGCAACGACCGTCGGCGGAACGAGCAACACGTCGAAACTACCCGCGGGGTTTCCGAGAACGTAGTTGATGATAGCGAGGCCGATACCCCAGCGGCAAGGGCACTCACCACCGCCATCACACTTGCCCACTTCACACCTTCGCGCATACACGCTGCTTCGCATCAGCTCGACTAAAGTTCAGGGTGCCCGGAGATGAGTCGCAGACGGTTACTCTCTCAAGCAATCCACCTGTTCTCTGCCGATAGCTGCGGCAGACCACCTCTCGTGACCTTGTCGCTACCAGCCCTGAATAGAGGGACTCAATTGCGCCGTGCTAAATCCACCCAGTGCAAGATATACGCCCTCGAGCTCGCACGGCCACACGACCATCCGCTGATTTTGATAATGACACGGCAGTCAGTTTGCACACCCACTCAGCGGTTGTTCCAATAACTGAAAGTCGAAAATCCGGGAGCTCTCATAGCTTCTCGTCTCACGCTCTTCGAACGAAAGGATACACAGTTCGATCACCCCCGAGAGTCCCGGCAGTTTCGGGGGCTTACATCCTGAGAATCCGATACGGGCGCGAAGGGGTTCAGCCCGCAGCGGCGAAAAATTGGGGATTCACGGCCCGAGCGGGGTGAATCGTCGTCGTGTGGTTCGCAAGCGAGCGAACCATGGAACTCGAACCAATCGACCCCGAAACGGCGCTCGAGTTGTACATCGCGGAGAAAGAAACAGCGGTCTCGGACGCGACAGTGTACTCGCACAAGTCGCGACTCGGCTTCTTCGTCGAGTGGTGCGAGGAACGCGACATCGAGAACCTCAACGAGTTGACCGGCCGCCGTCTCCAGGAGTTCCGGCTTTGGCGGCGCAACGTCGGCGACCTCACGAAGGTCAGCGAGAAAACCCAGATGGACACCGTCCGTGTCTTCGTGAAGTGGCTGGAATCGGTCGACGCCGTCGAGCAAGACCTCCACCTGAAGGTCCGCTCACCGGACGTCACGCCCCGAGAGAACAGCCGCGACGTCATGCTCGACGTCGAGGACGCTGAGAAGGTGCTGGCGTATCTCGAACGTTACGACTACGCCTCGATCCGCCACGTCACCGCGACCATCCTCTGGCACACGATGATTCGGATGGGCGCGGCGCGGAGTCTCGACGTTGAAGACTACGACCCCGAGGAGCAATCGCTTCGCCTCCGACACCGACCAGAGACCGACACTCCGCTCAAGAACAAACAGCGCGGCGAACGCATCATCGCGCTCTCCAGTGAGGTCTGTCTCGTCCTCGACGACTGGCTCCGGGAACAACGACCCGCACAGACCGACGAGTACGGCCGACGCCCGCTTCTCACGACAAACTACGGGCGGGTGCATACAGGCACAATTCGACACTACTGCTACCAAGTCACCCGGCCATGCGAATACGGACAAGAGTGCCCCCACGATCGCAGCCCGGATGACTGCGAGGCCACCGACGATTCCGACGCATCAAGGTGTCCGTCGAGCCTCAGCCCGCATCCGTTCCGCCGTGGCGCCATCACGCACTACCTCCACAGTGACGTTCCTGAGACCGCAGTCAGCGACCGTGCGAACGTGACCACTGACGTCATCGACCAGCACTACGACCAGCGCTCACAGAAAGAGAAAATGGAGCAACGGCGGCAGTATCTAGACAAGTTGTAAGGGTACTCAAAGAACTGTCTTGCTCTGACTACTATTTCAGCGAGCACGATCCCTCATCAGCCCGATACGGAGTGTCCCGAAAATCGAGAAGAAAGTCATCGCCTACATTACGTATTGAAGGGTGTAGGACGTGTATTCCCGCACGATTGACAGACATCACTATATCAAACCCCAAAAGTACAGAAGACGAAAACAATCCCCTGCTAATTTTCCGGTAGATGGGTCCATCAGATCAGATTCATACTAGCCGAGAAGATTTAATCGAGTTCGGGCATCTGATCTGTAATTCTGGAATCCTCAACCAAGACCAAGTCTTCCTCGCCAATTGAATACAGAACCTGATCATCGGATTCCTGAATGATTTCCAGAGGCATGTAATAATACGACCCCACATTAAGTTCAGCCTCAGTATTAATGAGAATATGCCTTAGTCCTCGCCACCAGTGGATCCGAGCCGTGTAGACACCAGCAAGGTTCTTATCCTGAATAGATACCGCAAGTGGCGCATCCCCTACACTGCTACGAAGGAGTTCGAATACCCGCTCTCGAATTGATTCAAATGTATCCTGGTCTATATGCCCCGTATATGCGTGGTCGAGCTTGTTTCGCATATCAATCAAATTCGCGAACTCAGCGATATCTGCGGTTAGAATAGAATCCAATTCGTCCGTATTCTGTATTTCTGTGGCTGCATCAGACGTGAATATGCGTGAAAGCACGCCAATGCTGAGGTTTTCTTCGTCTTCATCTTCGGTCACCAATTCTGACCGCCAAGTGTCCCCCCAGTAGTGCTTCCCGTGGAATTCCACAAGTAACGCTAAATAAAACTCCAACAGTTCAGCGAGTAGCAGTGTTACACTCTTGTAATTGCCAGCAGTCGAGGCCTGTTCCAGCTGAATTTCTTCTACGCGAGATAGAACTGGGGAGGGGAGCCGCTCTCGCCAAAGCCGGTCAATCGAGATATCCTCAAGATACGTTTCTTGGACAAATTGCTGGTTTTGTCGAGGAGTAAATGAACGATTGATTGAGAGCTGGATGAGTGATCGCAACAAATCTTCTGGAAGGTCCGTCTGGTTGAGACGCTGAAGGGCCAGCACAACGACAAACAGTTCAGTATAATCGTAATCAACCCCCAGAGGATGGGACGGCGTCTTATTCTGATTGGACGTTGTGAACTTCTCAAGGGCCCGCTTGGCATTCGTGACTTCGCCATTCTCGTAGCTCAGCAGGAGCTGGTTGAGAATTCCTAAATCGAGGGCGTCCTGCTGCAGTTCGTCAGACTGTCGGTTAATCTCTCGAATCCGTTCAAGAGCAATTTCATAATTGCCATCGATTGTTTGGGCCTTGGCGCGACAGATTTGAGCGCGGATTTCGTGGACGTTTCGCTTCGATTTGTTGTAGTGGTCATTTTCCGAGATTTGGTCATGGGAGGCTGCGGCTTCAGTGAAATTGCCGTTAACTTCCTCAATCACCACTGATACCTCCTTCTTTTTATTGAGGGTGTTATCGCCCGCCCTCTCCAACCCGCCTTCTTTGAAGAGGCCAATTGCTTTACCTAATACCTCTTCAGCACGTTCGTATTCACCATTATTGAGGAACTTATCGGAGAGAATCCGGAACCGCTCTCCACCAATTGCTGATGTGATCCGTTGAATGCTGTCTTCACTTAGAGAGCCGAAGTCCTCGAACACCTGTCCGCGCTGCTTCAACAACTCAGCGGCGTCCTCACGGCGCCCTTCAGCAGTCAAGGTCCTCGCATCAGCCAAGGCCTTGTAGATTACCGGTGTTGTTAACCACTCAGGATACGCGTTTTCGTACTCTCCAGACACGTTAGTGGCTGTTTCAATTGCACGTTCCATCTCCCCACTGGCGTCATTGAGTTCCGTCTCATGATAGTGTAATAATCCCTTCCGGGTATGGTGATCAAATAGTGCGCGCTGAGAGATTGCAATATCTAATTCGTCATACCATGCGCCAGCGGCGGCATATAGCTGCGGTGTTATGTGATAGTATCCGTCGACGTCGTTATACGCCTCTGCCGTATTGAACAAGAGATTGGCTACTGTGAACTTCAGGGAGCCAGTGCCGGGATTGGAGCCTGCGGACTTGACGATCTCGAACCAGTCAGCGGGGTTCGGTTCATCCACAGCTTTCGCGTCTTTGACAGCATTCTGGAATTCGTCTTGATCAAACTCGGAGTCGATTTCATTCTTGAAGTACCGATCAAGTAGATTCTGTACCCCAGATTCGCTTTGGCGAAGGACTTCCTCGGCGAGCACGAGGTGAAATAACTTGTCGGTCATCACATCGTGATGGCTTTCAACTATGTTGAATTCAAAGACCAGATCGATAATTTGGTCTGGTTCCTGTCGTTTGTGGAGTGCATCAACGGCATATTTGATTGAAAGGCTCGCATCGATTTGTGCACGATCATCTATAGAAGAGAACGCCTCAACAGTCGTTTCTAACGTAGATAGCTCCGAAATTTCATGGCGCCCGTCACAACACTCACCGAGAATTAAGCGCTTGAGGAGAGTCTCAAGGATATTATTCATTTCATTCCTGACCCTCGGATAAGAGGTGATGATTTTCTCCAAGGAAGACAGATACGTATCAAAAGGCACTAATTCACCCAGGGAGCATGCGAAATCTACTAACGGCCAGATATCCGTATTTTCACGCCGATACGCCTGAACGCCTGTTTTAAATTCGGTGGGATTGAATACGTCATCTTGGAGAATCTCGTTGCCCAGAGACAGCAACCGGGTATCAGCGATATCGACGCAGTAGGCCTCTTCACCACTGTCAAGACGAATCGAAATCGAGGAGCAATCAGGAGGTAAGTAAAGCTCAAATTCAAACCGGTCGGCAGAGGTTTCAATAATTGATCGGGAAACGCGGATTCCGTCTCCCCCCTCAATATGTAATTTCTCACCGCGTAATTTCGAAGGGAGATCGGTGAGTTCGAGAGTCGCATCAAGATATCGCCCCGCGTCAGACTCTCCAATATAATACTCGACGAAGAACATGCCAGAAAGCCCTAATTCATCTGTAGAAAACTTCCGTGAATACTCCATAGAACACCGCCCGTCTGTCAAAGCGATAAATGTTCCGCAGGCTCTATTTCTGAATCCGATTAATTGTGCGCCAGACCTCCCAGTCAGACATAAAATGAACCGTTCCCCGTTACGTCCGCCAATACCGCCTGGCGTTGCCGCATCTTGTCCTCCTCGGAGCGAACGTCGTAATGCTGGTCGATAATAGTGGGCGTGACGTTGCACCGGTCGCTGACGACTTTGACTGGCACGCCAGCGCGGAGTAATTGGGTGATGTAGCCCCGACGAATCGGGTGGGGCGTCACACTCGACGGACACCTAGCCATCCGGTCATCGTTCGTGACCGCCTCGCAGCCCTCCGGGTCGCGGTCGTGTGGACACCCGGCACCGATAGCACAGGGCCGGGACCACCGGTAGACGTAGGACCGAATCGTCGACGTTCCGGGGCGGCCTTGCGTAGTCGCGAGGAGTGGCTGCCGGCCGTGCTCATCGGTGATATTCGGTCGGCGCTCCTGGAGGTAGTCGTCGATGACCTCACAGGCCTCCGAGCTGACAGCCACGCGTCGCTCACCGGGCGTCTTGTTCTTGATCGGGGTCTCGGTCTCCGGCCGGTGGCAAATCTCCACGTGTGGCGTCTTCGCGTCAGGTCGGTAGTCACGGACGTCGAGAGCACGGGCGGCTCCGAGGCGCATCCCGGTCTCGGTCAACACCACCCAGGCGACGTGTTCGGTCGTGGCGTACTCGTAGCGCTCGAGGTAGTCCAGTATCTCCCGGGCACGCTCGGCGTGGAGCACCGTATCCCGTGCGTTCTCGCCGTCGTCCAGACTCGGGGAGTCGACGTTCTTGAACAGGCCCGACTCGACGGCGTCGATGGTCTCGCACCACTGGATGAATACCCGCAGGGAGTCCATCTGAGTCTTCTCGCTGACCGTGTTCAGGTCCTGGCGGCGCCACACGCGGAACTCGTGGAGGTCGCGCGCACTGAGGTCGTTCAGGTTGTCGATGTCCTGGTCCTCGCACCAGTCGACGAAGAAGCCGAGCCGGGACCGATGTGCGTCGACAGTCGCCTGCTGGCAGTCCCGGGACTTGTCGTCAAGGTAGAGTTCCAGAGCTCGCTCGGGAGTGGTCGGTTCGAGCGATTCGGTGGTCTGGTCCAGGAGGTCAGCGAGTCGGTCCTCCAGGTCGTCGCCGTTGTCGATAGCGGGAACGTGGTTGGACACGACTACTCCAGGCCCTCCAACATTTGCTCGATGAAGTTCTGCTCAGGCTCGTTCTGCTGTGGTCGATTCGTCTCTGTGGAGTCACTGGACGCATCCGATGCCAGCGCTCGCAGACCGCTCGGATTCTCCTCGATGTGGTCCTCGATGACCGATTCGAGGTACGCCGACATCGAGGTGTCAGACTCCTCAACAGCGAGTTCTAGCTTGGTCTTCGAGTCGACGTCGATGCGGGAAGCGACCGATTCTGTGTTGGAGCTCACGTCAACCAGCCCCAGACCGGGCCCACATATATAGATTGGAGAAAAATTGGATTGGGGCCAGAAATCCCCCAATTTCGTCGAGAAAATCAGTAGATTCTGGCTCAGAAGACCGCATATACAAACTATTTCCCCAATTCAGAGTTTGTTTTGGAATATCGACTCCAATTCCAGTACTCGCTCGTGAGAAACTCCGCCAATTCACGTCGACGAACGTCCGATTTACCCGAATCGCAACACAGCAGTACGAAATTGGCGACCCACAGGTTGATTATGGCGTTGTCACAATCGGGAATATGGCATCGGCGGCCGGCGAGCTCGCGGAACCGCAGGTCCTCGCGCACACCAAGCGCCGCCTGATCCGGAGGAGGAAGCGGCGAATACGTACGCCGTCGTGGACACCCAGTTCTCGACTACCGAGTGGTTGTCGGGCCAACGCATCGACCCGGCCATCCAGGACCGGCTCGCGCCGTTCAATCACGTCCGAGTCGGCGGTGGCTACCCCGACCTCGTCGGGGTCCGGAACCTCGAGTCGGAGCTACTGGCGGTCGAACGCTTCGGCGAGGACCCACCGCTGATTGCAGTCGAAGCGAAGGGGCAAACCGGGGACGGCACCGTCGACACGCAGCGCGGTATCCTTCAGGCGTACGACCGACTCCACGAGGCCAACGCCGCCTACCTAGCAGCCCCAGCAGCGGTCGTTACACAGACGGATCGAACACTCGCCCGGGAACTGAACGTCGGAATCCTCGGGGTCGACCGGGGCGGTGACGTCACGCCACTGGAGGTGCCGCGGGTCGTCGGTAACCGGACCACAGGCGAGGTAACGGCGATCCGCTTCCAGGCGAGCGCGCAGGGCGTTGCCGACAAATCCTTTGGGCTGAACCACCCGAAGAACTACCTCGGCTACCCTCTCGCACACTACGCAAACGGCGATACCGCCCAACTCCTCCGGGACTACAAGGTCGTTGGCGCCGTCGAGGACGCACGTCGCGGGGCGGCGTTCCTCGGACTCGTCGAAGAGAAGCCGAACCGCGTGGTACTGACCTCGCTCGGGCGAGAGGTGATTCGGTACGTTACGAGCCGTTACGGCACAGTCGAGGCCGGGCTCGCCGAATTCGAGAACTGGTACCGGAAGTCCCAGCGGTTCTACGACCTCGCCCCCGAATGGGGCCAACTCGCCCGGCGCGTCGTCTTCGCCTACCCGGCCACCCAGTTGCTCGTCGAGGAGTTACAGCAGATGCACGACGACCGCATCCGGGAGCCAACGTTGGTAGAATTGGTCGCGTGGCTGCACGTCCAGCATCCGTCGTTCACCGTGGAACTGTTCATCCAGGGCGACCAGGACGTTCGCAGCCGGGTGCTGACGCCGGACGGTGAACTCCGCGAACAGGCATTACACGACGGTAACGCCTATCACTCGCCGACTGTCTTCCAGTTGAAAGCGATGCTGTACCACGTTGGCATTCTGACCGAGCGTGGGGCGGAACCGTCCAATCTGGACCCGGGAGCCGACATCTGGGCACTCCGAGATCCCGTTTGATGGGGGTGAGGACGTTCCGATGATTTCCGAGAGGATTGTTTTGGAACGGCATACTGCGCGTTCAACTAGTGTCAAGGGTGGAAACAAAGAAATATTACGCAGGGAGATAAGTCGAATATAGTGTATCTCTATACGCCGGACGAGATCGACCGTGCCCGTGCCCACCACCAAGCGGTCATCCAGGGCGCCGACGACGTCGACGTCAAACGCATCGGGAACCTCGGTGAACTCGCCTTCGAACAGTTCTGCCGCGAATACCTCCCCGTCGAGATGTGGAACTGGAAGAACGAGGAAGCCATTCGTCGGTGTAACCCCGAGAGCTTCGCCGCCTACGACTTCGAGGTCTTCGACTACACCGTCGACGTCAAGACCTCCCGAGACGTCTCCGCGTTCCGGCCGGGGGCGCTGCTCGATAACGATCCGGACGACGATATTCTCGTGATGGTCTGGCACCGGGACAACGAGGATGCGCTGATTCTGCTGGGTTGGGAGCGTACCGAGACACTGAAATCCAAGGTCCGAACTCAGGAGGAGTACTCGGGCGAAGAGCCGGAGAAGCTCGCGCATCTCGCGACGCGCCCGATGAACGAACTGCACGACCTCGGGCCCAATACGGCGCATTTGAACCAGAAGCCAGAGAACCCGTTCAAGCCGGGTGACCGTGTCGTCAAAGCTGAGGACGAAGACGCGTCTGTCGCTGTCGTTGTAGAGATTCTGCCGCCCGAGAAAAACGCCACCCTGTACGGCCAAGAGTTGGAGGTCGAGACGGTGAGCGTCGCCTTCCCCAGCGCCCTCGACGACGGTCCCGGTGACTGGCGGACAATCCATCCAGCCAAGCTTTCTTCGTATTGCGCCGACCAAGACATCAAACTCTACTCGTACAAGCAAGAGAATCTGAGGTACGCCGACCATCCCTTCACTACCGGCGACTACGTCATCAAGCCTGACTACAAGGACCCTGACCTAGCCATTGTCACCAGTGTCGAAAACGAAGAAGTGACCGTCGTTTTCGAGCATTTGATTGAAAAGGACTACTTGCAGCCCCGGCGACTCGAAGAAGTCTGCGAGAAGCACGACCTCAGCCAGTACTCGTTCAAATCCGAGGAAATGGCGTTTCAATCACAGCACTGACGCCTGGCCGTCGGTACGAGTGCTTCATGTGTTAGAGTTCCGTGAAGATTAGATTGACAGCCCACTCGTAATCTTTTCCGGTTGATGTTTCCAACGAACAGGGTATGATTAGACCGCTTGAAGATATACCGGGCTACATCGAACAAGAGGTTCGGGACAGGATAGCCGCCGGCGTCGACGGGAGCACCCTAATTGTAGACGAGACGGAAGAAGAGTTCCTCGTGGCCTATTCGGGTTTCACCCGGACTCTCCGGGAGAAGTACGAAGAGCACTGTGAAAAGCGCGGTGAGGATGCTATCAGAGTCTACCAGTTGGCGCGAGAGGGGGCAGGGTATCAACTTAGTCGGTACGAGAGCGCGGATGGAAAGAACGCTGAGGAAGTCTGGATAGAGAGCGTTTAGAGGAACCGCCACCTCCGATGCGAATAGTGGGAAGATTCAAATAATTGCCTTCTCTTCTGGGAGATAGACCGCAGACGGCTCAATGAACTAGCAAGCAGGCGTGAATCATGGCACTTTCGGGGTTCGATTCCCCGGGGGGAAGTGGTCTAGCCGGGCTAAAGAGTAGCGCTCGAAATCTAGTTCATCAGACCATGTTAGGAATAATAACCGCTGGACTATCAGGAGTCGTCTTCGCAAACGCCGGCGTGGCGCTTCCGGTCACCCTAGCGCTCATCGCGTACATTGGATTCTCCCAAAGAACGTTCTTCCCCTCACCTTTGCCCGGTACGCAATGAGATACATCTCTAAGGATTCCCTCGTCAAAAGGCTCTTACCTATCTCCCGGAACCTTGAGTCGGGTAGACACACTTCCAAGTGCGTGGTTTCTGTTTCAATAGCATCCAGCAAGTTCTAAACCCGTGTCGTGATAGAGTGATAGCATGGCTGCAGAAAACGAGGATCTTCGCTACTACGCCGATGGTGAGAACCTCGATTTGGACACTCTCGAATCTCATCTCTGGGAGGCGGCAGACATCCTCCGTGGGAGTATTGACGCGGCGGACTACAAGAACTACATTTTCGGACTGCTCTTCCTGAAGCGCATCAACGACCGCTTCGACGAGGAAACCGAGGAGATCGTTGAGAAGCACGACGTCGACGAGGAGACGGTACGCGACGACCGCGACCTCCACGAGGAGTTCTGGGTGCCCGAGCGCGCTCGCTGGGACCACATCACCGCCCAGAGTTCCGACATCGGCGCGACCCTGAATAAGGCCCTCGAAGCCGTCGAGGACGAGAACGACGCCATCGCTGACCGCGTCCTCACGACGGTCGACTACAACGACAAGGAGCGCCTCGCAGACTCGACCCTCGAGGAGCTCGTCACGCACTTCGACAAGCACCGCTACCGGAACGCGGATCTTGACGACCCCGACATCTTCGGCCGGGCCTACGAGTATCTCATCCGGCAGTTCGCCGACGACGCCGGGAAGAAGGGCGGCGAGTTCTACACGCCCCGGGAGGTCGTCCAGCTCCTCGTCGAGTGCGTCGACCCCGAACCCGGCGACCGCGTCTACGACCCCGCCTGTGGCTCCGCCGGGATGCTCATCTACTCCGCCCAGCACGTCGACGAGGAGGGTGGCGACCGCGACGACGTCTCGCTGTACGGCCAGGAGAAGAACCTGAACACGTGGGCCATCGGCCAGATGAACGTCCTCCTCCACGAACTCCAGGACGCGACCATCGAGAAGGGCGACACCATCACCAGCCCGAAGTTCGTCACCGAACACGACGAACTGGAAGTCTTCGACCGCGTCGTCGCAAACCCGCCGTGGAACCAGAAGAAGTGGAGCAAGGAGTGGGTGCAGGAGAACGAGCCCTACAACCGGTTCGAGTACGGGCTCCCGCCATCGAACCGGGGCGACTATGCATGGATTCAGCTTATGCTCGCCTCCTTGAGCGAGAACGGGAAAGCAGGCATTGTAATGGATAACGGCGTACTGTTCAGGTCCCGTTCGGAGAAGAGTATTCGAAAGCCAATTCTGGAAAATGACCTTCTTGAAGCAGTTATCGCACTCCCCGAGAACCTGTTCTACAATACATCTTCACCAGGATGCATACTGATTCTGAACAAAGATAAACCAGAGAATCGGGAAGGTAAAGTCCAGTTCATTCATGCCGAGGAACAAATTCTCCGGACATCTGGCGTAAATATCTACGACGAACGTTCTAACCAGAACAAGCTGACAAAAAGTGGTGTGGAATACATTGCGGAGACACACAACCAAGGGAGAGAAGAGGAACATCATAGCCGCTTTGTCAACATTGGCGAGATTGAGGAAAACAACTGGAATTTAAATATATCTAGGTATGTTGACACCACATCCAATGCGTCGGACATAGATCTCAAAAACCTCATGAGAGATGTACAAGAGTTAGAGGATGAGAGAAAGCAGGCTACAGAACGAGCTTTCCGCGTTCTTGAAGACCTAAAATTCGACTAGTATGACCTCAAAAAATCCACGGGTCCCCAACGTTCCTTCAGACTGGTCCACCGTCCCGATAGGTGAGGTAGCGGACAAGATACCCGGCAAAAAGCCAAATGTTGTCAGTGACGAGCCACAGGCTGGGCTAAAAAAATATGTTACTGCTGAGGCTTACGAAGGGAGTATAACGTCATATGCAGACCCAGAAACCGGGAATCTCTGCAATAGTTCCGACGTGGTCCTCGTTTGGGACGGAAGCGTTGGAAAGGTGCTTAGCGGTGTAGAAGGTGTGCTTGGTTCCACCATGGCCGCCCTCCGATTTGATGAGGAAATGATGGACCCCCGATTCGCGTATTTCTACCTCTATGAGAAGCAGGAACTAATATCATCACTCGCAGAAGGCACCACAATTCTCCACTTGCCACGTGACTTTCTGGAGATTTTCGAAATCCCCCGACCACCACTATCAGAACAGAGGGAGATTGTGCGTTTATTGACTGACTTAGAAGGCGTTCGTAACAGTACCGGAACGATAAGGTCGGAAACGGAGGAGTTGAAACGAGGAACAATTAATCGCCTTCTCGAGAACGGTGTTAAAGACCACGACCAGAAGCAAGTTCGAATTGGTCCGCGAATGGAGAAAATACCCGAGGAATGGGACCTCAGAACCGTAGACGAAATAGCTATTAGCGGGAAGGCAGGGTTAAGAGGCGGTCCCCCTGGTGGGAAAATCAAGAAGGAGGTCCGAACAACCACTGGGTACAAGATATATGTTCAAGAGAACATAATCGAGCGGAATTTTGAAAAACGATCCGATTATCTACCTGAAGAGAAGTACCAAGATCTCAAATCGGCGGCTGCCAAACCCGGCGATATCCTAATCACCACCGAAGGATCGATCGGTAGAGCAGCAGTTCTCCCAGAAAAGGCAGAAGAGGGGATTGTGAATAACCACCTTGCTCGACTTCGTGTCGACACAGATCAGTACCACCCCGAATATATAGCTGAGGTAATAGATTCTTCTGACCTTGTCAGGTCACAAATAGAGTCGCTAAGCAATAACTCTGGCCGCCCTGGATTGAATTTAAAAATACTAAAGGAGTTTCAAATTCCTGTTCCTAACATAGAGGAACAAACTGATATTATAGAGGTTTTGGGCGCCTATGATTCAAAAGTACGGTCTGAGTCAAAGTTCCTAGATGCTGTGTCAAAATTGGAGGAGGGAGTTCGGGGAAAAATCGTTACAGGTGAAGTACGGTTCAAGTAATGTCAAACGAGTACACAGAGGTTGAGGAGCCCGCTCTCGATACCCTCCAAACACTAGGATGGGAGGTCGTTGACCAACAGCGAAGAAACTGGGAGGACCCCAGGGAGACGCTGTCCTCGGCCGTACTCGAGAATCGGCTCCGAGATGCCGTCGAACGCCTGAACCCCTGGCTCTCCGAGAACAACCTCAACACGGTCGTGCGCGAGATTCAGCAGGTCGCTGGGACAAGCACAATGGCCGAGAACGAGCAAATCCATGAAAAGCTCGTCAACCATACGTCCGTAAAACAGGACGAAGGCTACGGCACGAAACACCAGACCGTTCAGTACATCGATTATGAGAACCCCGAGAACAACGACTTCCTCGCCGTCAATCAGTTCCCCGTAGAGGGAGACATCGAGACGATCAAGCCGGATGTCGTCCTGTTCGTCAACGGCATTCCCCTCGGCGTTATCGAGTGCAAGGCTCCGACCGCTGGCGAGCCAAAGAGCGAGGCGCTCGAACAACTCCAGCGCTACCAGAACAAACGCACGAAGACTGGAAGCGAGGGCGCCGAAGAGCTGTTCCGGTACAACCAGTTCTCGGTCGCGACGTGGTACGAAGGCGCGGTGATGGGCACGTACGGCACGCCCAAGAACCAGTACAAGCCCTGGCGAGACCCGTACCCGGCCGAGGACGACGAGCTCGCAGACCTATACGACGTCGGCTACGTCTCTCCGCAACACCGGATGCTGTACGCGCTGTTCCAGCCAGAGCGGCTCCTTGAACAGCTCCGGCACTTCACGGTCTTCGAGACCAAGCAGAGCGGGACCCTCAAAATGGTCGCGCGCTACCAGCAGTACCGCGCCGTCCACAAAGCTCTAGAGCGCATCGAGAAGCGTAGCCAGCGCGAAGCGCAAGGCGGTGTCATCTGGCACACTCAGGGCTCCGGGAAGTCGCTCACGATGCTCTTCCTGGGCCTCAAGCTCCGGCAGGAGAAACCGAACCCGACGCTACTGCTCGTAACCGACCGAACCGCGCTCGACGAGCAGATTCATGCGACCTTCGAGCGGTGTGGGTTCCCCAACCCAAAGCGGGCGGACTCGAAGGAAGAGCTCCACGAGATGCTGAGCAGCCACGCCGGTGAGACGATCACGACGCTCATCCAGAAGTTCCAGCTCGACGACGACGAGGAGGGCGACTTCCCTGTTCTCTCGCGCGACGATGACATCTACGTGATGGTCGACGAAGCCCACCGCACCCAGTACAAACACCTCGCGAACAACATGCGGACGGCGCTCCCCAACGCATTCTACATCGGCTTCACGGGGACGCCAATCGAGAAAGACGACCGCGACACCCGCCGCACCTTCGGGAACTACGTCGACACGTACACCATCGACCAGTCGCTCGAAGACGACACCACCGTCGAAATCCTCTACCAGGGCCGGCTCGCGGAGATCCATCTCGAAGGCCAGAACCTCGACCGCATCTTCGACCGCGTGTTCGCGGACTACACCGAGGAGGAGAAAGCCGAAATCAAGAAGCGCTACGCTCGCGAGCAAGACCTCGCCGAAGCCGAGTCACGCGTCGAAGAGGTCGCACTCGACATCATCGAGCACTACGAGAACGAGATCGCGGACCCGTTCAAGGGGATGGTCGTCACGACCAGCAAGGAGGCCGCCGTCCGGTACAAGGAGAAACTCGACGAATTAAACGGCCCCGAGTCCCGCGTCATCATCTCGAAGGGGCACAACGACCCCGAGCACATCAAGCAGTGGACGCCGACTGACAGCGATATCTCAGACTACAAAGACTCGTTCGTCGACCCTGACGGCGAAGTCGAGTTGCTCGTCGTCTGTGACATGCTGCTCACCGGCTTCGACGCACCCGTCGCCCAGGTGATGTACCTCGACAAGCCCCTGAAGGAGCACAACCTCCTCCAGGCGATTGCACGCGTCAACCGTCCATTCGAGGGCAAGAACCACGGCCTCATCGTCGACTACTACGGCGTCTCCAGCGACCTCCGAGAGGCGCTGGCGATGTTCTCCGAGGACGAGGTCAAACACGCCATGGTGCCACTGGAGGACAAGAAGCCGGAACTCGAAGCAGCACATCGGAAAGCCACCGCGTTCTTCGAGGACATTTACGAAACCGAGGCGTGCCTCCAGACGCTCGAGGACGAGGACACCCGCATCGAGTTCAAGAACGCGTACAAGCGGTTCTCCCAGCTGATGGACATCGTCCTCCCCAATCCGATGGCGAATCCGTACAAGGACGATCTCAACCAGCTCAGCGAGATTTTCGCCCGAGCGAAACAACGCTACCGCGACGACTCGATGGACCTTGAGGGTACAGGTGAGAAAGTCCGTGAAGTCATCCAGAAACACATTCGCTCACAAGGCATCGACGTGCTGAACGAAGACCCTGTCTCGGTGATGGACGCAGAAGCGTTCGACCCGGACATTGAAGGCCTAGAGAGCGACGAAGCCCGGGCAAGCGAAATGCAGCACGCCATCAAGCACGAAATCTCTGTTCGCTACGACGAGGACCCCGTACAGTATCAGTCGCTTCAGGAACGCGTTGAGGAGCTAATAGAGCAGTACAAGGAGAAACGCTTGAGCGACCGCGAGGTCGTCGAGGAACTCCACGACCTGCTCGAAGAGATGCGGTCCCGCGACAAGCAGGCGCGAGCAAAGGGACTGGAGGATGCGACAGAGCTGTCCTTCTACCACGCACTCGAGGACGTGCTGCACGCCGAGGACGCCGAAACCGACCAGCAGGAACTGGTCGAGCTCACCGGTGCCATTCTCGCCGAAGTCGAGGACGTTGTCGATGTCGTGGAGTGGCAGGAGAAGGTCGGCGTGCAGTCGAAGCTCCGGAAGAAAGTGAAACTCCAGTTGCTACAATCGGACGTGGAGATGACCGACGACGAGCGGACCGAGCTCACAAACCGCATCGTGGAGCTTGCTCGTGCCCACTACCAGCCATGAACCAGTATCACATCGGACAGACCGTTGTCCCGTACGAAATCGAGTGGAGTACGGACCGGGAGACCATCGGCCTCTCGATGGACGGCTCGATGGAATTGACGGTTCGCGCACCGGTGTCCGCAACTATCAACGACGTCGAAGCTGTCCTCGAGGACAAGCAACAGTGGGTTCTCGAAACGCTCTACGGGCTCGCCGAACAGGAAGACCCGCCACTCGACAAGGAGTATCTGAGTGGCGAGAAACTTCTCTACAATGGCCGCCGGTACCGGCTGAAAGTCTGGGAGGAAGATATTGTAGAGCCGACGCTGGAGTTCACTGGCTCGAAGTTCATGTTACGTGTGCCATCGGACGAATCAGCGACAAGAACGCGAAAGCGGCAAACGGTGGTCGACTGGTACGTCGAGAAGGCTCGCGACGAATTGCCGACGAGAGCGAACGAATACATGCAGAAGCTCGGAATCGGTGATATCGAGATCGATGTTCGGTCGCTAAATCGTCGCTGGGGTGAGTACCAAGAGGGTCAGGTGTCGCTTCACTGGCGGCTCGTGTTGGCCCCGCGGAAGATCCAGGACTACGTCGTGGCCCACGAACTGGCGCATTTCCGGCACGACCAGCACTCAGACGCCTTCTGGAACACTGTCGGGACGTTGGTGCCTGATTATCGAGATCGACGCGAGTGGCTGCGGGTGAACGGCGGTCAACTGCGCGTGTAAGTATAAATTTCTGCTCTGGCAGTATTATTCACTGGCTGGCGATTAGTTCGTTATTAGGTTTTGAAGAACGAGTTTTATTGCCTATCCAACTAATCCTTTATTATGGCGCTTGGCTCCACGCTGAGCGGAGATGTCATAGGGAGTTCAGATGCACCGGCGGAAAGCGGGGAGTATATACTTACATCTGACGCTCAGGTGGACGAACTCCGTTCTGAGATCTGGCGGACACTGAGGCGTGAGAAAGGCGACCTTCCTTGGGCGGACGTCGCTTTCGCGCTGAGTCTTGTTCAATATGAACTAATGCATCACGCAGACGAGCTCGAATCCGAATAGGCCTCGATTCACTGAAAATCAATCGATCTGTATCGGGTGTTCCAACTAAACCCTGGCAAGGCCAGGGACTACTATATTCACTCGGGTACTGGTTCTCAATATGAGCCTTACGAGTTTCCTCAAGAACGACCCAGAGCTACGTATTCTCATCGACCAGACCTTCGAGAGGCCAGAGATACACACTCAGTTCGAGCGGCGGGCCGAGCCGCAAACTTCCAATTACACTCTCATCGGGACTGCCTTTGACTACGTCCTCCGATTCCACCTAGAACGACACTACGAGGGCGTGGATTCACGACCGTGGGTAGCTCAACAAGGCGTTACATTCGGAGAATTTGGCTACGAAGACGAGGAAATCGACACGGATCGACCACTCCAAGAGATTCTGGCCGATGCTCAGGACCTCCATCACGAGTATCTTGAAACGGGTGAAATGACCGACGACTTATTAGCGGCGACTCTGGACCTTGCTAGGCTCGATTGGATTTACCGGTCCGGACGGATCTCAGATGATTTCGGTCAAGCCAGCGAAGGCGATATCAAGGATCTACGTCGTCTCTATCAGATAATCCCAGAAAGTGAGTTCACTGGAGCCGATACGGTTCTCCTGAATCCAACCTTCGGATCAGCTTCCAGATTGGTAAATGGAGCCGACGCGGATCTCGTCCTCGACGGCTCCCTCATAGACATTAAAACTGTAAAAGACCCCGATCTAAAAGCAAGTTACTGGCGACAGCTTGTCGGATACGCGGTGTTAGCCGATATTGCAGCAGACGAATTAGAACCTATGCCTGAATTCTCGAGTCTAGGAATCTACTTTTCGCGGCACGGGGAACTTTGGCAGACTTCCGCAGAACGAATCTATGACCACGAAAAGTATGAGGAGTTCAAAGATTGGTTCCAAGAGGAAGCAGAGGAACACTTCTCTGGGACAATCCCCGAATGACGATATCACCTAGTCTGGTCGGGGATGGAACGCCCTTCCTGTGAACAACCTTGTACCGTGACCGACGAGAGTTCTAAAGCTGAGCGGGTTCTGTAAGTCTGCGGGGAAACCGACGACGATCATGTAGAGAGTGGCGGAACATCTCAGAACCTTCTAGTCGTTCTCGAAACTCTACTGGCGTTCGCGGTACGTGGCCCTCAATTTCCCCATATGCGAGGAGCTATCAGTACGCCGGATAAACGACCGCCACGCAGAGTGGAAGAAAAACCGATCCAGTAGTATTCTGAATCGGAAGGAATCAATATGTATTATCGTCCATTTAATAATCTTCGTGCAGCATACCAATGACACCGAGTCGATTAGATAAGGCCGACGATACCAATGTTCGGATGGCACTATTCTGAGAGTACCGGTGAACTCAGGGAGCATCGACTGCTTCTTCAGTGGGAGTTACTACTGTAGAAAATCATCGTGAAAAAAGCCCACATTTTTACGCCTATCGGACACCACTGTTTGTGAGTAGATGCCAATTCGTCAACGCCGCCCTTTCATAGATACATTCGTGGAGGACTTTCAAGAGTCACTCCTATCCTCACCGATACAACTGGCTGACGTAATCCCATGGGAAAAGATAGAATCGGCCGTCGAGACTAAGGCCGATACATTACCCGTCATTGAGGATGAAAACGACCCAGAGGAGTTCTTACTTCAGGAATTTGTACGTGATGGCCAGGCCAGGCACCGATGTGAGATTCTTTTCGAATTGCTTCGGTTTCGAAATAAAAGGCTGGTATCTCGAGAGGCTACCTGGGAACTTACGAAGCTTGACTTTTCTGACTTAGATTCAATACCAGAAGAGCAGTTTGCAGCAAATCTCGAGGAAACTGGCGCTCATCGTATTCTACAATCCAGAGAAAGGATAGAGGGACATATTGAACAATACGAGATCAATCGGTACAGCCAAAGCCATCACCGTGCTGACGCATATTTTGAGCACCAAGTTGTGGAGACACTACGCGAGATTGCCTCAGAAGTAGCACCATCAACTAGTCTTGTCTCTGAGGAAAGACTTCGTATGCCCGGCGATAATAATAGCAGAGCATTTGACCTTATCCTGTACAAAAATGACCAACCACAAGTCGTCTTTGAAATAAGTTATTTCCAAGGACCAGGCTCGAGACCATCTGAGCTGAGTCGGTCTTTTGACCGGCTCTCTACGAAACTTCGGAATCAGGGGATTGAGTTCGTCTGGATAACTGATGGCGATGGCTGGGTGGAGATGGAAAACGTCCTCGAAGAGGCGTACAAGAATATTGTCGATATATACAGTTATGAACAGATGAAAGATTTACTTGAAGAAGACATCCAAGAATTCCTCCGAAATGGACCAGCTGTGAGTGAGGACTACGTTGACTTGAATCCGAACACGAATCTTCAA
The DNA here is from genome assembly GCF_009831555.1 of Halobacterium bonnevillei. Classification (GTDB taxonomy): domain Archaea; phylum Halobacteriota; class Halobacteria; order Halobacteriales; family Halobacteriaceae; genus Halobacterium; species Halobacterium bonnevillei. The sequence continues at coordinate 65,289 of NZ_WUUU01000002.1, forward strand.
GACTTCGAGTAGGAGACATAATGATGGAAGATGACTTCGATGCCGCTATTCGCGGTCATCGATACACTATGTTCGCATTCGTCGTCGTGTCTCTTCTCACTTACTTAATTTTCTGGTTGCCAAGTCTCGATATCGGCGCGTCTTCGCAGACGACTCGAGCATTGTTGAATTCATTGGCTATTGCTCAGTCGAGCGCTCTTGCTATCGTGGCATCGGTCACATTGTTGAATGTTCAGTTGGTGGCTGATAGGTATTCGACAGAGGTGGTTAAATCCGCACTGCGGTCATCGCCGTTCAAACCGGTACTGTCTGTATTCATAGCCTCGATTGCGTTCGATCTAATTCTGGTTTACAACATTATACATCATAGCGCGGCGTGGTTTACTCTCGCAGTGGTAGTTGCAGCATCTTGGGCCGCCTTCAACGCAATAGTGTTGTACAGATTCGTTTTCAATAGCGTCGGTGTATTGACGCCAAGCAGTCTGATTACCGCAATCACGAATTATGATCCATCGGAATTTGCAGAAAGGACAAATCCAATTGAAAACAGTCCTGATGAAGGCAAACAATCCACGAATACTAGTCAGGAAGAGCCACTCTACCATCTTTACGTCATAATCTCGAGCTCGGTTGGAAGAATCGACATTCATATCGTCCAGAAGGGGTTACGGGAACTCCACTCCGTACTTAAAGAGACGATTGAAGATTTAGAGGAGTCAGACGGAGAGCAGTTGTGCCAGAATGCTTTCCGGTATTATTATCCTCGAGTCGTGGAACAATGTCTCGAGAACGGAAAAATCAAGCAGGCTGAACGCGCGTTGCGCGATTTAGAGGATCTCCTGGAAATGCTCGAAACTGAGGTCGACGGCTGGAATGCCGCCCACTTCGCCGGTATTCAGGGTTTGTTTACAATACGAGATAAAACGTCAGACGAAGCGTTCCTCGAATATGAGACGATTCCTACTCGATTAGAACAATGTACTGTGTCGTATTGGAATCCCACCCGGTTACAGTATATACTTAATCGTGTCAAAGTCGAAGTTGACCAAACAGGAAACCAACAACTGTACCAAAATTTGATTTTGCAAACTCATACAGACATTATAGAACGTGGACAAAAGGTACGTAGCGATTCAAAGTCAGATCTGGTGGATCTCTGGGAAACAAAAATGGAGGACATTCTTTCAACTGCTGTCCGTAATCATCAGAACTCTGATTCAACGACATCACGACATTTTCTTGAAATTTGGCCCCAAATGTATCAGCGAAATATGACGCACTTATCGTCTCACCGAGAATGGTTGATAACGGTAATTTTCGAATTGGCAGTGTTTCACGGGGCTCATCATGAAGGAGAATATGACACAGCAAGAGATGCTCTGGTGAATACCCTTAGGGGAGCACAACCAGAGCACACGCAGGAGCGCATTGAAACCCTCCGAGGGCTTGATAAGAGGCCACCGCGAAAACGAAGTGAACTCTCAATTATTGATGATGTGGCTGACGAAGAGGAGCAGGCTGAGACAGCATTTCGGCACAACAAACTCGCGAAAAACCTGGTCTCTGAGGCGGTTGAGGTGTATCGAAAACAGGTCTGGAATACAGACAAAGCGATTGAATACATTCGTACTCAACCAGGTATCGTAGACGATTGCATTGACGGTCATCGTTTCATTGACTCCGCGGCTGATGCGGAGTACTCGTTGATTTCAGATCCAGCAACCTCCGACGGCCAGGTTATCAAGCTCGTTGTTGCTGATGAGATTAATAGCGACTTGGTAAATTCCTTGCCACGTGATGGAGTTGCCCGCTTTGTTTGTGTAGGGCCACTCGTAACCGGTAGCTTCGGGGCCCCCGATCTTGATACGGTTGAACGAAGCTTACCTGAGTTACGACCGCCAGAACAGGCCTCTATCTACGACTATTACGATTGGACCTAACCGACCTACTTGAACCGCTGCGGATTCGATATGCGGGCAACCGTACAGTTGGTCCCTCCCTGGAGTTGATCCAAGCGAAGAGTGGTTCCGTCAACGAGGAAGAGGACCCATATTTCGCATATATTCCCGCACCGATGACAGTGGCCAATAGGGGCGTAAGAATAGGAATGTACTGAACCGTCACCAGTGTGTTCGCCCTCTGTGCCCCGTACTACCACGGTTTCCCCACAAGATAAACAGGCAGCGGCCGAAATTACTTCTTGGACGTCTATACTACTGTGGTTTTGGACGGTTGTCATTCCACTAATGGGTAGATATTCGCGCCCTCCTGATCGCCCCAAGACAACACCACGCGATTCAGGAGGAGACTCCTGAGCCGCGTCGGTGAAGTCCGAGAGCTCCGCATTGTCCGCCATGGTGTGAATCTATCTCTAGTTCACCAATTAAATGTATGCAGAGGGTGATGGAATGACAACTTTCTTCCGACACTGTACCGACGCTAAGCGACCCGGACTGATTAACTGTCGATTTCTCTACGACCATGTACACCGCGGCGTGCGTCCCGGAAACACAATCAGGACGAGCTGTTGGTATGAGGACTGGGTCGGCTGTTCGCCGAATTCCTGTTCGGCCTCCTGAATCGTCCCGATACAATCCGCTCCCGAATACTAGCGGCGGTGCTGCTGCTCGGCGTAGAAGGAGTTGAGTGGTGTCGTCCAGGACCCGCAGCGGGCGATAAACGTGCAGTAGGACGGACTGGTATCGAGGCTATAAACTCCCAAGGTCAGCGCGTGCCATAGTTAGTCCAGTACGGAGAGTTTCGGCGTCTAGTCGTGTTTCCGGAGGTTGCCATCCTGGCGGGTCGACTCTTTGAAAGCCTGGATCGGGGTTCGTGGAATCTCACGCTATACGTTTTGGTCCGTTTTAATTCTGTTTGAGATTTGGCTGTAATTCCCAAATAAAGGAGTTCTTCCCCACAGTTCGAGTATCAATCAGTTTGGATTGGAAAAACAGGCTAACATAGAAGTTTCCGGGTATATCTATGGTCGAAATCTTGAATCATAGACTTCGTCCCAAACCATTTTACCCCGCCTCCGTATCTTGTATCTCACGAACCGCACGATGGCGACGACCCCCGTGCGCAGAGCGTACGGGCGCAGATTCCCAACGGGGAATCGCCTTATATACGCCTCGACGCCGTCTGTTGAATCCGGACCGCCCGAAAATGGAGCGGGCGCGAAGGGATTTGAACCCCTGACATCTTGGTCCGGAACCAAGTGCTCTGTCCGCTGAGCTACGCGCCCTCGCGTCCACGTAGCGGAGGCGTCGGTATAACGGTTGTGAGTCGGCGCAGAGTCAGGCGGCGTCGGGGTCGTCGGCGACGTCGGCTTCGTCGACGACGTCCTCGTCCGGCTCCTCGCCGGCGTCGACGATGGCTTCCTTCCAGGTGCCGCGCGTGAACCAGGCGGCGGCGACGATGGCGCCGGTGATGTTCCCGAGCGCCATCCCGACCCAGATGCCGGTGGCGCCCCAGCCGAGCACGAACGCGAACAGGTAGACGGTGGGGACGCGACCGAGCCACAGCGTCACCATCGAGATGACCATCGCGGTCTTCGTGTTGCCGGCGCCGCGGAACGCCCCCAGGAGGACCTGGAGGATGCCGATGAAGACGAATTCGACGGCGCGAATGCGGACGTACGTCGACCCGTAGTCGATGATCGCGGCGGCGTTCTCAGCGCCCGGGCTGAGGAACACGGCGACGACGGGCCGCGGGAAGATGGCGGCGAGGACGGCGATGACGAGAAGGACGCCGGCTGCGAACTTCGCGGCGAGCCACACTGCGTCCTCGGCGCGGTCGAGGTTCGCGGCGCCGAGGTTCTGGCCGACCATCGTGTTGGTGGCGCGGCCGAGACCCATCGCGGGCAGGAATACGAGAGAGATGAGGCGGTTGCCGAGGCCGAACGCGCCGACGACGGCGGGCGGGAACGACGCCACCATGGCGGTGAGGGTGATCATCGCGAGCGCGCTCGTGGACTGTTCGGCAGCGCTCGGCGTGCCGACGCGCACGATCCTCGAAATCATCGAGACGTCGGGGACGAACTGCGGCAGGGAGACGTCCGGCCCGGCGCTCGTGAAGAACAGGACGTAGACGCCGATGACGGCGGCGACGAATCGCGCGAAGATGGTGGCGATGGCGGCGCCCGCGATTCCCATCTCGGGGAACACCCACCAGCCGAAGATGAGGAACGGGTCGAGGACGACGTTGAGGGCGACGCTGACGAACATGACGCGCATCGGCGTCTTCGTGTTGCCGTACCCCCGCATCAGCGACGAGAACACGAAGAACCCGAACAGCGCTGGCATCCCGAGGAAGAACACCTCCATGTACTCGGCGGCGAGCGGGATGACGACGGCCGCGGTCTCGGCGTCCGCGGGCAGCAACGCGAGCATGTCGCCCGTGACGAGGTGGCCGACGACGCCGAGCACGGCGGACATCGAGACCACGAAGCCCATCGTTTGTGCGGCGACTTTGCCCGCCGACCCTTCGCTGTCGGCGCCCGTGAACTGCGCGACGAGAATCGACCCGGCGGTCGTGAACCCGCCGCCGACGGAGATGATGAAGAACACGAGCGGGAACGCGAGGCTGATGGCGGCGACGGCGTTCCCGGACAGCTGGCCGAGCCAGAACGTGTCCGCGAGGTTGTACGCCACCTGGAGGAGCTGGATGACGATAATCGGCCACGCGAGCGTGATCATCGGGCCCGCGAGGTCGCCGTCCGTGATACTGCTGGCGGAGCGGGGTTCGGGCACTACACCCTCCAACGACGCATCGGGGTTTCAAAACTCCGACTTCCGGAAAGCCGGCAAACCGTGCGGATTGCCGGCTGACACCAGGGGCAGGTGCGCCAGGAACAGCCGTCCACGAGGTGGATCGAACTCAGGTGCGAGAACGAATCGAACTCAGGTGCGAGAACGAATCAGAGCCGCGTGCGAGTGAGCGTCGCGTACGTCCGCAGGCGTTACGGCGTCTCGTTCGTCTCGACGGAGAACTCCGTCGTCGGGTAGGCGGTGCACGTCAGCATGTAGCCTTTCTCCATCTCGTCGTCGCTGAGCGTCTCGTTGTTCGAGTGGCGGACGTACTCGTGGGCGTCCTCGCCGCTGGCGACGCGGCCGCCACAGGAGAGGCACTGGCCCTGCCGGCACGCGTAGGGAAGGTCCCAGCCCTGTTCCTCGCCGGCGTCGAGGATGTTCTCGTTGTTCGCGACCTCGATCGTTTCGCCCTCCTTCACGAACTCGATCTCGTAGTACTCGACGTCGTCCTCGGGGATGGCGTCCGGGTCGAAGCCGGCGTCTTCCTCCTCGCTGTCCTCGAGTTCGCCTTCGGCACCGCCGGCCGCGACCGCGCCAGCGCCGCCGCCACCGCCGATCGAGCGGTTGTACGGCTCCGGAAAGTCGGTCTCCGGAACCGTCGCCGCGCGTTGTTCGAGGACGTCCTGTGCGATGTCCTCGGGGACGGGCTTCGAGGTGCCTTTCAGGAAGTGGAGCCCGACGATCGTGAGCGCCATCCCGAGGCCGAGCACCAGCCCCAGTGTGTTCACCATGTGCCGCGGTACGGAGACGGTGCTTAACAGTATTGTGATTGCACGCAGCGACGGCCGAGTCGGCCGACGGCCACGCGTTTGACGAGGCGCCACCGGACCGAGCCGCGGCGAACATTCGCGGATGGCGAACGCGTTTTGAGGGGACGGCGCGAACGCTGCGGCATGGACGTCGCGATTCTGCTCTACGAGGGGTTCGACGAACTCGACGCGATCGGACCCTACGAGGTGTTCCGGACGGCCGCGGAGTTCGGCGCGGACGTCGACGCCACCCTGCGGACGCTCGTACCCAGCGAACAGGTCACCGCGAGCCACGGCCTCCGCGTCGAACCCGACGACGTGCTCATCGGGACGCCGGACCTCGTGGTCGTCCCCGGCGGCGGGTGGAACGACCGCGCGGAGACCGGGACGTGGGCCGAATACCGGGACGGCCAGCTCCCCGACCGCCTCGCGACCCTGCACGACGGCGGCGCGGTCGTCGCGTCGGTCTGCACGGGCGCGATGCTGCTCGCGGACGCCGGCCTGCTGGACGGCCGGCCCGCGACCACTCACGACGGCGCGAAAGCCGACCTCCGCGAGTACGACGTCGACGTGCGCGACGACCGCTACGTGGACGACGGCACGATTCTCACGGCCGGCGGCGTCACGTCGGGCATCGACCTCGCGCTCCACGTGGTGGAACGCGAGTGCTCGCCGGGCGTCGCCGAGCGCGTCAGCGACGAACTCGAGTACGACACGCCGTACTGAGCTGCGACCGCGCTACGCGTCGTCTCTTCGCGCGACTTCGTGTCTCCCGAAGCCGTACCGCAGCCGGTTCGCGAGGCGCCGCGAGAACCGGCCCTCGCCGTCGCCGGTCGCGCGCGAATTGAAGCGCTCGGACAGCGCCTGGTAGATGAGGGGCAGCGGGACTTCCTGTTCGAGGCCCTCCTGGACCGTCCAGGTGCCCGTCGACCCGCCGGCGACGTGGTCCGCGACGTCCCCGAGGTCGCTGCCCTCCTCGCGGAACGCCTCCTCGCAGAGCTCGAGCAGCCACGACCGGATGACGGCGCCGTTGTTCCACGTGCGCGCGACGGCCTCCAGGTCGAGGTCGTAGCGGCCGTCGTGGAGGAGTTCGAAGCCCTCGCCGTACGCCTGCATGAGCGCGTACTCGACGCCGTTGTGGACCATCTTCACGTAGTGGCCGGCGCCCGCGGGCCCCATGCGGTCGTGGCCGTCCGGCCCGGTTGCGACGGCGTCGAAGACGGGCGCGAGTTCGTCGTACGCCCACTCGGGGCCACCGACCATCAGCGAGAAGCCGTTCTCCGCGCTCGCCGGCCCGCCGGACGTCCCGCAGTCCAGGTACGCGAACTCGCGTTCGCTGGCGCGCCGCGTGGAGTCCTCGAAGTGGCTGTTCCCGCCGTCGACGACGACGGCCTCGCTCCCCAGGTGGGGCGCGAGTTCGTCGAGCGCGGCGTCCACGGGGTCGCCCGCAGGCACCATCAGCCAGACGCGCTCGTCGTCGCCGAGTTCGTCGGCGACCGCTGGAATCGAGTCGACCGCAGTGGCGCCGGCGTCGCCGGCGTCCGCGCGGGCGTCCGCGTCGATGTCGAACGCCACGACGTCGTGACCGCCGTCCAGACACCGGTCGACGACGATGCGGCCCATCCGCCCGAGACCGATAACACCGAGTTCCATACAGGAAACACCCGGCACCAGTACGTAGTGGTTGTGATTAGCGTGGCCCGGCAGCGCGAGACTACGTCCGCGTGACCGATCCCGCGACCGCAAGCCTTCAGTCCGAACGAAAGCGACACCAGCGTCTGCGTACGCTCCCGCTGGTGGTCAGCATCGTCGCCCCGAACGACGGTGCACTCGTCTTCCTGCTGGATCTCGCCGTACCGACGTGGAGGCTGATTCTCGGCGGCTCGCTCGCGCTCACCGCGACGATGTTCGGCGTCCTGACTGTTACCGTCGACGACAACGCGCCGCCGTCGCGAGGGGACTGGCGGAGGAGCTCGCGACACGCCGGGAACGCGTCGACGCGCTGGAGGCGCAGTCAAGCGCCCCGCCCCCTCACGGTTCAGGGGTCGTCGCCGAGCTACACGGTGTGGAGTCGAGGACGTCCGTGCGAGCGGCCGCGGAACTGCTCCGAACGCAGTTCGACGGTGCTGGTCCCGGCGTCGACAACGCTGTCGCGACGGGAGGTGTATTCGCGAGTGACGCTCCGAAGGGAGAACAGTGCCTCAGGGAGGGACGCGCTCCCGGGCGGTCACTTCGTGGTGTCGATGCCAGCGGCCTCGTTGATGGGGCACTTCTGAGTCGTCCCCGTCACGAAAAGGATGGCGCCCACGATGAGTGCGACGGCGCCGGCCGCGGCGCCGGCCGCCCAGTACCCCGCCAGCGCGGCGATACCAGCGATGGCCAGTATGACACCGATGACGATGCGTCCGGTGCGGTCGATGCCGCCGACGTTCTTGTCCATACGTTTGCCTCCAGTGATTAGTCGGTTCTCTGTGTCAATAATACTCACGTACATTGCGGGTCAAACGAACCACAACTGCGAACGGGCGGCCTTGCGGCCAAAACTGCGATTGAGGGAGCCGTTGTGGGGTAGTCACGCGCGCTTCGAGTAGCCGCCACCAGTCAGGGAATCGTCTGCAGGAACTGGTCCGGGTCGTCGTGGAAGCAATCGCCGACCACGACGGCGTCCGCGCCCGCGTCCAGAATCTCTCGGGTCTGGCGGCGCGTCCGGATGCCGCCTCCGTAGAGGAGCGCGGTGTCGTCGAGGTATTTCGCGGCTGCCTCGACGTCCCTTGGGCCGCCGTAAGTGCCGGAGTACTCGAGGTAGAAAATCGGGAACCCGTAGAACGACTCGGTCGCGAGCGCGGCGCCCGCAACCTCCTCCGCGCTGTACGTGGTGTCGACCCCGGAAACCGCTGCAGCCTTCGAGTCGAGGTTCTGAATCACGTAGCCTTCGCCGACCAGTTTCTCGGCGACGTCAGTGACCGCCTGGCGGCCGCGGTCGGCAATCAGATCGCCGACGATCGGCAGTCCAGTCCCGAGGGCGTCGTCTGGTTTGCTTCCGACTTCGGTGAAGAAGTCGACGTGTTTCGCGACGAAGTTCTCGCGGTCGCCGTTGTACACGGCGGGAATCGACAGGTAGTCCACGGCGTCGAGCGTGTCGCCGGAGACGTGGCTAGCGCTGTACGGCTCCTGGAAGACCGGTGTTCCGGGGACGCTGTCTCGGATGTGTTCGACGGCGGTAGACGAGTTCTCGGCCGTGACGCCGTCCGAGCCGCCGACGATTACGAGATCCGTATGGTCGAGAACATCGCTGTCTTCGGGGAGAGGTTCCGCTGGGTCGACTTTCGTTACGTGGGCAATGTCGTCCCAGTCGATGGGCATACCGGCGTCGTTTCGCAGGGGGAGTATTGAGTCCACCGGAACCGAGAACCGCGCCGGGAGCCGCCGCTGGTGGCCCGGGCGTTTCAGAGACGGACAGCCGTTCAGCGTCGTGTTCTGGACGTGCAGGCTACTCGAGCGCCCGCCGCGGCACGATTCGGGGCTCGTCGTCGTCGGCGTCGAAGGAGACGGCGGCGTCGACGTCGAAGACGTCCGCGAGCAGTTCCTCGGTGACCACGTCCTCCGGCGCCCCCCAGTCGTAGACGCCGCCGTCGTCGAGCGCGACGAGGTAGTCCGCGAACCGCGCGGCCTGCTGGAGGTCGTGGAGGACGACGCAGACGGTGACGCCGCGCTCCTCGTTGAGCGTGCGGACGACCTCCATCACCCGCAGCTGGTGGTGGAGGTCGAGGTACGTGGTGGGTTCGTCGAGCAGGAGGACGTCGGTGTCCTGGGCGAGCGTCATCGCGACGAACGCGAGTTGCTTCTGGCCGCCGGAGAGCTCCGAGAGCGGCGTCTCGCGGAGCGCCTCGACGCCCGCGAGGTCGATGGCGCGGTCGATGCCGCGTGGTCGTCGGCGTTCAGCGCGTCGAGGAAGCCGCGGTGGGGGTAGCGGCCGTGGGTCACGAGGTCTTCGACCGTGAGACCGCCGGGCGCGTCGTTCTCCTGGTCGAGCAGGCCGAGTTCCAGCGCGAGTTCCTTGGCGGAGCGCTCCTGGACGCGGCGGCCGTGCAGCAGGACGGTGCCCGCTTCGGGCGCGAGTTCCGCCGAGAGCCCCTTCAGGACCGTTGACTTCCCCGAGCCGTTCGGGCCGACGAGCGCGGTGACTTCCCCGTCGGGGACGACGAGGTCCTCGCAGTCGACGACGACGTCGTCGCCGTACGCGAGTTCGAGGTCAGTCGCGAACAGCGCGGCGTCCTCGACGGGGTCCTCGGGCGTGAACGTCACGGGGTCGTCGCTGTCGATGAGTGGGATGCGGGCCATGTTAGAACTCGTTGAAGGATTCTGTGCGGCGGAGCAACAGCAGGAAGTACGGGCCGCCGACGAGGCCGGTGACCACGCCGACCGGGACCTGGGCACCGCCGAGGCCGAGGCGCGCGACCACGTCCGCGACGACGACCAGCGCCGGTCCGGCGAACAGGCAGCCGACGAGCAGCTGGCGGTAGTCGCTGCCGACCATGGTGCGGACGGCGTGGGGCACGACGAGGCCGACGAACCCGACGAGGCCGGCGACGGCGACGGCGGCCGCGGTGGCGAGGATGGCGAGCGCGGAGAGCGCGAACCGCATGGTCTCCACGCGCATGCCGAGCGCGCGGGCGCGCCGCTCGCCGAGCAGGAGGACGTCCAGCTGGCGCGCCGCGACCAGCGCGGCCGGCACGACGAGCAGCGTCGGGACGGTGACGAGCCTGAACTCGCCCCAGCCGACGCCAGTCAGCGACCCCGCGAGCCAGGAGACGGCGGTGCGCATCGCCCCGTTGGAGTCGATGAAGTAGAACACGCCGGTCTGGAGGCTGTTGAAGATGGTGCCGACGACGACGCCAGCGAGGACGAGGCGGACCGGGGTGGTTCCGCCGCGCCACGCGACGGCGTACACGAGCAGGAACGCGGCAGTCCCGCCGACGGCGGCGGCCAGCGGCAGGAAGTACGTGCCCAGCGAGGACACGATGACGAGGACGACGGCGAAGCCGGCGCCCGAGGAGACGCCGAGGATGTAGGGGCTGGCGAGTTCGTTGCGCGTGATGGCCTGGAAGACGGCGCCGGCGACGGCGAGGTTCGCGCCGACGAAGACGCCGACGGCGACCCGGGGCAACCGCATCGTCCAAACGACGGCGGTGGCGTCCGACAGCGTGGAGAGGTCGGCCGCGACGCCGAGGCGCCCCGCGAGACCGTCACCGAGGACGATGGTCGCGAGAATCTCGGGGTTCGTCCAGACGGCGCGGTCGAACAGCGCGCGCCAGACGGTCTCGAACGGCATCTGGTAGGCGCCGTACCGGATCTGTACGAGCGCGGCCAGCAGGACGACGGCGGTGCTGGTCGTGACGATGGAGGCGAGCGTGGCGTCGAGGTCCGGGAGCAGGGCGTCGCGAACGCGGTACTGTCGTGACATCGGTTGGGTGGGGCGCGCGCGGACCGAGGACGCGGTGCCGTCGGTCGGGGCGCGAGTCGAACTGCGCTTGTTCTTTAGGGCGGCCTAAGAGTTGAAAAGCGTTCCGTCTACGGCGCAGCGGAACGGTGGCGTCAGGACGTGATGATTGACGCCAGTTCGCCGCGGTCGAACAGGTCCCCGGAGAACGACTCGGGGTAGAGTTCGGTGGCGAACCGCTCGGTCAGGAACAGGTGCTGGATGGGGCCCATGAAGATGGGGCCGCCCCGGTAGACGTCGCCGTTCTCGACGGCGGTGATGCGACTGGCGGTGTCGTGGTCCTGCATGAACGAGAGCACGGTGGTCTCGAACTCCTCGGGGGTCTTGGCCTCGTGGCCCCGCACGAACAGCACTTCGGGGTCAAGTTCCAGCAGCGTCTCATAGTCGATTTTCGAGCGCTGGCTCTCGGAGAGCGCCTCGACGTCGGAGTTCGCGATGGCGTCCCGGACGTTCAGGTCGTGGAAGGACTTCTTGTTCGCGCCCTCGCCGCTGAGGTGGTACGGGGAGAACTCCGTAGGCTGGTTGCTGCCGCCCCAGACGAGTGCGCCGCGCGGCCCCTCACTGGGGACGTCCGCGGCGATGCGGTCGACGACGTCGTCGTGGTAGGACTTGAACGCCTCGTAGCGCTCCTGCTCCTGGACGACCTGCGAGACCTTCTCGAAGGCCTCGTAGAGCGTGTAGTAGTCGTAGTCGTGCCAGGCGTCCGTGCGCCGGAAGATGGTGTTGCCGAGGAACGGCGCGGCGCGCTCCTCGAGGAATTCGACGTCCTCGCTGCTCAGTTCGAAGACGTTCGTCAGCCAGTTGGGGTCGACGAGGAAGAGGTCTGGGTCGAGGTTCAGCAGCGTCTCGCGGGAGATGCCCTGCTCGATGAGGTCGACCATCTCGGACTCGTCGGCGTCGACGCCGTCGAGTTCGTCGTAGACGTGGCTGTGGAACCTGCCCTTCTGTCCGACGGAGGCGATGGCGTCGCTGTGGCCGAGCGCGACGAGCATGTCGGCGTACCCGGGCATGTAGACGGCGATGTCCTGGGGGACGCTGTCGAATTCGACCTCGCCGGTCGGCGTCATGGAGACCGAGTACGACCCGGTTTCGGTGGTCGTCTCGTCGTCACTGGTTTCGGCCGCGGTCGTCGTCGTGTCGGCCGCGGCGGTGGTCTCGGTCGGTGCTTCGGTGGTGGCGTCGCCGCCCTCGTTCGGGCTGGCGCAGCCGGCGAACAGTCCTGCGAGCGCGGCGGCGCTGCCGGCTTTGATGAATCTGCGTCGTCGCATACCTGATTTAGGCCGCCCTAAAGAATATAAGCGCTCCGATTTTTCGGCGTGCCTAAACCTAATCTATGCGACAGGCTACGCCCGCCACCGACTCGGCGGCGAGCGAACACCGCGTCTGAGTTGCCGTACCACGCCCCGAGAACCGGTCACGGAGGACGGGAACCTTTAACATCGCGCCACCGCTCTCCTCAGGTATGCGCGTCGAGCCCGCGGTAGTACGTGTGTAAGTTCTGTTCTCGCGACCAGCGCCGCGACCCGAACACGCAGCCACGAGACCGCACTCGACGACCCACTCAGCTATGACGAACATTCCGGACAGCTACGACCCCGACCGCATCGAATCCAACTGGCAGGACGAGTGGCAGGACAGCGACGTCTACGAATTCGACCCCAGCGACTCCGACACCCAGTACGTCATCGACACGCCGCCGCCGTACCCCTCCGGGAACCTCCACCTCGGGCACGGCCTCGGCTGGTCGTACATCGACTTCAGCGCGCGGTTCCACCGACTCCAGGGCGACGCCGTCCTCTTCCCACAGGGCTGGGACTGCCACGGCCTCCCGACGGAAGTGAAAGTCGAGGAAGTCAACGACATCCACCGCACGGACGTCTCCAACGAGGAGTTCCGCGACCTCTGCGTCGAGTGGACGAACGCCCGCATCGAGGAGATGAAACAGACGATGCGGGAGCTCGGGTTCTCCCAGGACTGGAGCGCCGAGTACCGCACCATGGACCCCGAGTACTGGGGCCAGACCCAGGAGTCGTTCGTCGAGATGGCCGACGACGACATGGTCTACCGCGACGAACACCCCGTGAACTGGTGTCCGCGCTGCGAGACCGCCATCGCGGATGCGGAAGTCGAGAACGTCGACCGGAGCGGGACGCTGTACTACGTCACCTTCGAGGGGGTCGGCAACGACGACATCGAGATCGCGACGACGCGCCCCGAGTTGCTCGCGGCCTGCGTCGGGATGGCCGTCGACCCCGACGACGAGCGGTTCGCGGACCGCGTCGGCGACACGTTCGAAGTCCCGCTGTTCGGCCAGGAGGTCGAACTCGTCGCAGACGACGACGTCGACCCCGAGTTCGGGACGGGCGCCGTGATGATCTGTACGTTCGGCGACAAGCAGGACGTCGACTGGTGGGCCGAGTACGACTTCGACCTGCGACCGGTGTTCACCGAGGACGGCCACCTCAACGAGAACGCCGGCGAGTTCGAGGGACTGTCAATCGACGACGCCAAGGACGAGATCGCGGACGCCCTCGACGACGAGGGCGTTCTCGTCGACTCGGAGCCGACCGAGCAGAGCGTCGGCGCGTGCTGGCGCTGCGACACCCCCATCGAGATCCTCTCCAAGGAGCAGTGGTTCGTCGAGGTCGACCAGGACCTCATCCTCGAGAAGGCCGACGACGTCGAGTGGATCCCCGAGCACATGCACGACCGTCTGGTCGACTGGACGGAGAGCATGGAGTGGGACTGGGTCATCTCCCGGCAGCGCGTGTTCGCCACGCCGATTCCCGCCTGGGAGTGCCGCGACTGCGGGTACTGGCACATCGCGTCGGCGGCCGAGTGTCCCGTGGACCCCAACGAGGAGTCCCCTGCCGTGGGCGAGTGCCCCGAGTGCGGCAGCGGCGCGACTCCGGAGGAGTCGCGTGGTGCAGGCGGTGAAGCCGCCGAAACGAACTGGCGCGGCGAGACCGACGTCATGGACACGTGGATGGACTCCTCCATCACGCCGCTGCACATCTCCGGGTGGCCCCAGGACATCGACCTCGACGACTTCGAACCCGTCGACCTGCGGCCGCAGGGCCACGACATCATCAGGACGTGGGCGTTCTACACGCTCCTGCGGACGGGCGCGCTCACCGACGAGAAGCCGTGGGACGACATCCTCGTCAACGGCATGGTGTTCGGCCCGGACGGCAACAAGATGTCCAAGAGCCGCGGGAACGTGGTCGAACCCGACGAAGCCATCGAGGAGTACTCCGCGGACGCCGTCCGCCAGGCGCTGGCGCTGGGCGGCCGCCCGGGCAGCGACGTCCAGTTCCAGTGGAAGGAGGTCAAGTCCGCGTCGCGGTTCCTCACGAAGCTCTGGAACATCGTGAAGTTCGCGGGCGGCCACTTCGACGAGGACACGCCGGACATCGCCGACCCCGCCTACCGGGACGCCGACCGCTGGATCCTCTCGGAGCTCACGCGGGTCGCCGACGAAGTCGAGGCCGAGATGGAGGCCTACCGGTTCGACGCGGCGCTGCGCCGCCTGCGCGAGTTCGCGTGGGAGGACCTCGCTGACGACTACGTCGAACTGGTGAAGGGGCGCCTGTACAACGGCCGGCCGGGCGAGCGGGCCGCCGCCGAGAAGACGCTCTACACCGCGGTCACCTCGGTCGTCCGGATGCTGTCCGTGTTCAGCCCGCACGTCACCGAGGAGATCTGGCAGCACCTCCCGGGCACCGAGGGCAGCGTCCACAACGCCGCGTGGCCGGACCCCGACTACCTCGACGAGGACGCGGAGGTCGCAGGCCGCCACATCGCGGAGACGGCCAGCGAGGTCCGCGCGTGGAAGTCCGAGAGCGGCATGCCGCTCAACGAGGACCTCGACCGCGTCGAGCTCTACTTCGAACCCGGCCAGAACGGCAAGCTGGACACCTACGACCTCAGCGAGACGGTCAACGCCCCCATCAAGCTCGTGGAGGGCCGGCCGGACGTCGAACTCGTGCCCGTGGACGTCGACGGCGACGAGTCCGAGATCGGGCCGGAGTTCCGGAGCGAAGCGGGCGCGGTGCTGCAGGGCATCGAGGCCGCCGACCCCGCCGAGATCCAGGCGCAGATCCACTCCGGGGACACCGTCACCGTCGAAGCCGCCGGCGAGTCCTACGACCTCGACGCCGACTGGCTGAGCGTCGACGAGGAGTACCGCGCGGAGTCCGGCGAGGAAGTCACCGTCCTCGAGGCGTCGTTCGGCACCATCCTCATCTACGAGTAGCGCGGCCGTCTCGCCGCCGTCGGTGCACGCCCGGGCCGCCGCGCCCGGAGTCGCGGTTCCGGAATCGAGGTGCTTTTTCTCGGTGCTGTGCGAAGTGACGCTATGGACCCCCGGATCGAGGACCACGCCGAAGTGCTGGTGGACTGGAGTGCGCGCGTCGACGAGGGCGACAACGTCGTCCTCTCGGTCGGGCCGGACGCCCACGAACTCGGCGTCGCGGTCGCCGAGACGGTCGGCGAGCGCGGCGCGAACCTCCACGTCTCGTACTCGTCGCGCGAAGTGGGGCGCGCGTACCAGCTCGCCCACGGTGACGACTTCGACGAGGACCCAGCACACGAACTCGCGCTCTACGAGAACGCCGACGTCGTCCTCTCGATCGGCGGCAGCCGGAACCCCAGCGAGGGCGCGGACGTCCCCACAGAGATCCGGAAGGCGTACTCGAAGGCACGCCAGGGCGTCCGGGAAGCGCGCCTGGACGCCGACTGGGTGTCGACCGTGCACCCGACGCGGTCGCTCGCCCAGCAGGCGAACATGTCCTTCGCCGAGTACCAGGCGTTCGCGTACGACGCCATCCTCCGCGACTGGGAGTCCCTCGCCGACGAGATGGCGAACATGAAAGACGTGCTCGACGACGGCAGCGAGGTGCGCATCGTGAAAGAACAGACCGACCTCACGATGTCCATCGAGAACCGGGTCGCCGTGAACTCCGCGGCGTCGGTCGCCTACGACTCCCACAATCTCCCGTCCGGCGAGGTGTTCACCGCGCCCCACGCCACCGAAGGCGAGGTGTACTTCGACGTCCCGATGACGATCCGCGGCGAGCGCGTCCAGGACGTCCACCTGACCTTCGAGGACGGCGAGGTCGTCGACTATTCGGCGGGCCAGAACGAGGCCGTCGTCGGCGACATCCTGGACACCGACGAGGGCGCGCGCCGCCTCGGCGAACTCGGCATCGGGATGAACCGCGGCATCGACCAGTTCACGGACAACATCCTCTTCGACGAGAAGATGGGCGACACCGTCCACCTCGCGGTCGGGCGCGCGTACGAGTCGAACTACCCCGAGGGCCACGAGGACGAGGCCAACGACTCGGCCGTCCACGTGGACATGATCACGGACGTGAGCGGGGACTCGTTCATCGAGGTCGACGGGACGGTCGTACAGCGCAACGGCACGTTCCGGTGGGAAGACGGCTTCTAGGCGGTGAAGGCGACTCGCTGCCGGCGAGTTCGCCCCCGCCTGCCCGGTGCGATTCGCGTCCGCGACGACGGTCACGACGCCCACGCGCTACCGGACGAACCGCATCGGGCTCGGCCCTAGCGGCTACGAGGCCCCCGCTTCCTGCGAGTCGCCGGCTCGCTGCAGTTGCTGCTCGCCGTCGGTGTTGCGGTCGGCAGCGCGGTCAGCGCGTGCGTCTGACGTCCCTGGTGCGTCGTCGCCGACGCTACGCGTCGTCACCGGACTGCGGTCCGCCGCCGGCCTGTGCTTCCTCGGCGTCGCCCCACCCGCCCGCGTCGACGACTTCGAAGAGCTTCCCCCAGTTCTCGTCCGCGGGGAGCTGGTCGCGGAGCTGTCGGAAGTCCGACGCCGGCACCTGCGTCTCGACGAAGTCGACGACGACCTGCGCGTGGTAGGCGGCGTCCGAGCGGTCGGTGCCCTCGATCTCGCTGACCCGGGCGACGAACTCCCGCCAGTCGAATCGCTGGCCGTGTTCGTCGACGGGCCCGGTGAGGTACCACTTGATCTCCATCGGGAGGGAGGCGGCGAGGTCGGCGGCGTTCCCCTCCGGAATGCGCTGTCCGAGTGTCGACAGCGTTGCGCGAATCGCGCGGACCGTTTCGCCGGTGTCGGAGAACTCGAGCCGGTGCTGGAGTTCGCCGGTGAACTCGTCGAAGTTCATGTCTGGACCTACGACTCGACCGCGCATAATGGTATGGTGCGTGAAACGTATCCCGGGCGGCTTCCACAGACGTCCGCGAGCGCGTCGACGTCGTCTCGCTGCCAGAATCAGTGCGGAGCCGCCGCTGGCCGAGTGTAGTGAGCTCGAGGGGAGTAAGCCCCCTTCTGTTCGGCCCGGCATTCGGCTGAGCGTCCGCGCGGCCCCTCTCGGGTGGTTCGGGCTACCTCGCGCGCACGGACTTGCACCGGCGGGGATTAGCCGTTCCATCGGTCCCCTCCCGTCTGCGTGGCGAAGCCACGCTGGCTCGCGGCTGGCGCCGTTCGCCTGTCACGCGACCGTCCGTCGGTCGGTCACGCCCTCGGCGGGTTAGCTTCCTTCCCTTCCGGGTCGGGTCGCACGCCTCATCGGTCGAGGAGGGACGTGTCGTCTCTGTTCCAGTGCCGGCGGTCTCCCGCCCCGGACTTGCGTCCGGCCGCCCGCCCGAACGGGTGGGGGGACTTTCCTCATGCCTCACGGCACGGGAGCCGGGCTCCCTCTGCTCGATTCTGTCTACGCACGCGGCGGCGTTAAGGGGTTCGGTTAGCCCGACGCCGCTGCTGGGGCCGGTCCGGTACCGTTGCCCCCTGGGGGTTCCTCCCCGGCGGCGGGCCCGGTAGGCTGACCTTACCTCCGGACTCGTTTGGTCGCACGCCCGGCGAGAATCTGGCCGGCTTCGAATCCACCTGGAAAATGACTGGAATCCCGTCGAGTGGAGACCGAGTCTGGTCCGCGAGCCCCCTGAGTCCGTTCGCGGATCCGACCGGTTCGGTTCAGCACCGAACCGGATACGACCCAGTCGCAGGCCGAATGCCAACGACCACGTCACCGATAGTGGTCGGGTGTCGACCGGCGATCGCGGTTCCTCGAACCGCCTGTCGACGACCGCGCACCAGTATTCAATCTTGTGGCCGCCGGAATAATCCAGGTTTCGTATCATTTCTGGAGTTGTATCCAGCAGCACCGCTTCGCTATCTGCCGAATCCGACGTGACACAAGGCTGTATAGATAACCTTCACGATTCTCGACGGTGGAGGGAAGACTTCAAGTTAATCCTCGGCGTATAGGTACTCGTATGGCCGAGGCCCAGTCAGTAGTACTTTCCTTCGAAGACGGCGCTCGGACCGTTGAACTGGCACGCGAATCCGTCGAGGCATTCGTCCGAAACGGCCAGCGAGAACAACCGGGCAGCATGCGGGACGCGTTCTACAACCGAACCAGCGCGTTCGTGCGACTCGAGTCCACGAACGGACGCGGGGCACTGCGGGGGTGTGCGGGCGCCCAGGAGTCGGCCCGCGATCTCGGGAACCGCAGCCAGCAGCTCGGCCACGCCATCGTCGAGGCGTCTATCAAGGCCGCCTCCGAGGCGTCGTGTGGCTCGGAGGTCGAGCCGGCGGAGCTCCCGAACCTCCGCGTCTCCGTCTGCACCGTTTCGAATCTCGTGCTGACGGACAACCCGGTCGAGGACATCGAACTCGGCGTCCACGGCGTCGCAATCGACGGCGACGGCAAGCACGGGTGGATGTACCCGACACTGCCAGTCGAGAACAACTGGAGCGTCTTCGAGTACCTCGACCGCACCTGCCGGAAGGCAGGCCTGCCGAACGGCGCGTGGGAGGACGACGACGTGATGGTCACCCTCTTCGAGGGCCAGGTGTTCCGGGAGACCGACGAGGACGCCGAAGAACCAGTCGAAGAACTCACCGCGTAACCGCCAGTCGACGCCGTCGTCGAACGGCCCGGTTCTAGCTGCCGTCCGCTACTGTCTCGTAGCCGCGCGCGGGTCCTGAGTGGACCCGCTGGCGCCGCGCAGGAGAACCCACCTCGACGGCGAGCCCGCCGCCCGCGCTACGCGTCGTCCGTCCGGAAGCCGACGCGGTCGGCGTCGTCGAGCGCGCGGTCCGCGGCGTCCTCGATGCGAAAGGACTGCACCAGTTCGCCGTCCCGCAACAGAGGGTCGAACAGCGACGTGCCGCCCGTCGGCCCGGGCCGCGAGGACAGGGCGACGTGGTGGCCGCCGTCCCGGGTCCGGTAGACGTCCTTCTTCCCGGAGAGTTTGCCGCGCTTGGCCGCGGGTTCGCCCTCGACTGCCACGATGTCCAGCGCGAAGTCCACGGGGTCGGCGTTCGAGACGTGACCGCCGACGCCGAAGCCGTCAGCGACGTCCCGGAGCTCTCGGAGATCCGTGGGGCCGAGGCCGCCCGAGAGGAAGATGTCGACGTCCCCGCGGTCCCGGGCGTCGAGCTCCCAGCGGACCTCCCGCACGATGTGCCGGAAGTCGCCCCGCCGCGACCCCGTGGTGTCGAGGCGGACGCTGTCCAGGTCGTCGCCGAGCGCCTCGACGGCGCGGATGACCTCGTCCTTCTCGTCGCTGTAGGTGTCGCAGAGCGCGACTCGCGGTACGTCCTCGGCGACGGCGTCGTCGAACGCCCGCCACCCCGCCTCCTGGTTGCCGCGCCCGAAGCAGATGAGCAGCGCGTGCGGCATCGTCCCGCCGGCCTCCCGGCCGATGACGTCGCCGGCCGCGACGTGCGAGAACCCGTCGAGACCGCCGACGAGCGCGGAGCGCTCGACCATCGCTGCGAGGGAGGGATGGACGTGGCGCGCGCCGAAGCTCAGCACCTGTGAGTCGGGGGCGGCCCGCCGGACCTCCAGGGCGGCGGTCGCGACCCCGGACGCGTGCGAGAGGAACCCCAGAAGCGACGTCTCGTAGCGCGCGAAGTCCCGGTAGTTGCCCTCGATGCGGAGCACGGGGCCGCCGTCGAACAGCGTTCCCTCCGGGATTGCGTCGACGTCCACGGGCAGGCCCGCGAGCAGGTGGGCGGCGTCCTTGACGCCCGCGAGCAGTTCGAACTCGCCGGTGGGGAACTGGTCGGCGGTCACCTCCGCGACCACGTGTGGGTTCTTCCCGGCGTGCTCGAGTGTGGTCTCGGTGCGGTCGAAGTACGCGTCGGTCGCACGACCCTCCTCGATGGCGTCGGGCGGAACGATGTCGAACGTCACCGCGCGACCACCCGTCCGGCAGCACGCGTGCGTCGATGTCGGAGCGCCTGCATGCGTCGGGCTACTCCCGCCCGAGCGAAAAAGACCACGGGTCTCCTCGCTGCACCGAATCGGACCGCCGCGACCCCCTGTTACCGCTGAGTCACGGCGACCCGCCGCGACCCGGCGTTAGTCCTGGTGGACGTCGTCGAGCTCGTCGACGGTCGGCGCGTTCACGATGGTGACGGTGTCGCCGGAGACGGTGACGCGGAACGCGTCCGCGAACTCGCTCTCCTCCTCGGGGATGCGCCAGACGCCGTCACTGCGCTGTTCGGCGCCCCAGTACTGGAGGACCTGCCGGTACGTCGTCGCGAACTCCTCGGCGTCCCGCTCGGAGTCCCAGGCGAGGCGCCACGTGTACGCGGTCTGGTCGCCGTTCTCGTACACCCAGAGCTGCTCGCCGTCCCAGCCCTCGACCGGCTGGGTGGCGTAGTTGAACGGCGAACTCCGCACGACGTTGCCGTTCTCGTCGAGGTTCAGCGGATTGATGACGTAGTCCTGGGAGTGGCGGTCCTGCTCGTAGGCCGGGTAGCCGAACATCGCCGTGAGGCCGCCGACGCCGACTTCGCCGTACTCGGCGCGGCCGTCGACGGTGACGCGATTCCAGTCGTCGGTCGAGCGGTCAGGGAGCGTGACGTCAGTCGGCTGGTCGGAGCCGTACTTCTGCGGCTCGGAGACCTGCTCGGAGGACGCCGGCGGGTCGTCGTAGACGGCTTCGACGGCCGCCCAGCCGCCGCCCTCGTAGACGTGCTCGACGAAGTTCGCGCCCGCGCTGTACGGGAAGTACTTCATGATGTAGACGCCGAGGTGGAGGTCACCGCCGCCCCCGCCACCGCCGGACTCGGGGCTCGCGCACTCCCACGCTGCGCCGCACTTCTCGCTGTACGTGTTGTCGAGGAAGCTCGCTTCGCCCTCGATGAGGCCGTTGTGCGCGTTCGCCTTGTCCCGGGTCGGCGACGAGAAGTTCGCGTCGAAGTTCCGGAACTGGAGCGCGTGCATCAGTTCGTGGCCGAGCGTGTTCTCGTCGATGGTCGGCGTCTCGGACTCGGAGATGACGACGATGCGGTCGTCCTTGGGCGTGTAGAACCCGAGGACGTTCGACCCGCGGTTGGACTCCTGAACGGAGATGGAGTCGTCGGTCTCGCCGATGAGGAACATCGCCTCGAATTTCACGTTGTCGAACGTCTGGAGCTCGGGGCTGGTGTCCCCGGAGTCGGCGTACTCGTCCTGGTAGGTGTCACGGGAGATGACGTCCACGGACACCGGCTCCTCGAACTCGATGCCGCGGATCTGCTCGACGCGGGCCATCGAGCGGTTGATGACCTGATTCCGTTCGGACTGATTGAGGCCGTCCGATACGGTCACTGGCAGCGACTCGTTGTGCCAGTAGCCGCCTTCCCACCCGAGTCTGTCGGTCTCGGGGTCGGCGTAGTCGAAGTCGTCCGTGTCACCGGTCTGGGTGTCGTCCGGCGCCTCCGTGGTGTTCAGGGCGGTGGTGGTGCCGTCGGCGTCGCTGGTCGTCGCGGGCGACTGACAGCCCGCGAGTGCGACCAGCACGACGAGCGCGACGGCGAGCATGCGGCGTGCCATTGGTCGTGGTTCAGGTTCGAGCACGTAAAAATCCGCGCACGTTCACACGCACCGAGACGACGCGGCTGCTCGAAGGCGCGAGGCACCGACCGCAACGCCCTGCGGCGCGAGGGAGAATCCGCACCGCTCGAGGGCCGTAGCGACCCCCGCAAAACGGCTTAGTGCGTCGACACTGACCACGCACACATGGAACTCGACGCCGACAGCACCGCGGTCGTCGTGGTAGACATGCAGAACGGGTTCTGCCACCCGGAGGGCAGCCTGTACGCACCGGCCAGCGAGGGCGCCCTCGACCCCGTGACCGACCTGGTGTCGCGGGCGCGAGACAGCGACGCGAGCGTCGTCTACACACGCGACGTCCACCCGCCCGGTCAGTTCGAGGACACCCACTACTACGACGAGTTCGACCGGTGGGGCGAACACGTCGTGGAGGGCAGCTGGGACGCCCAGCTGCACGACGACCTCGACGTCCGCGAGGACGACCACGTCGTCGAGAAGCACACGTACGACGCGTTCTACCGGACGGACCTGGAGGGCTATCTGGACGCCCACGGAATCCGCGACCTCGTCATCTGCGGGACGCTGGCGAACGTCTGCGTCCTCCACACCGCCGGGAGCGCCGGCCTCCGGGACTACCGGCCCGTCCTGGTCGAGGACGCCGTGGGGTTCATCGAGGACGAGCATCGCGAGTACGCCCTCGAGCACGCCGAGTGGCTGTTCGGCGAGCGCGCGTCCCTCGCGGACGTGTCCTTTGCGTAGTAGCGGCTGATACCGCCCGAAAACCGCCTTATTCGACGCCGACAGCGACGGAGTCGCCGACAGCGATGTCGTGGTCGGGCGCGACGAGTTTCACGCCGAGGCGGTCGACGCCGAGCCACAGCGACAGGCCGTGAATCGCCTCGCCGTTCGCCGTCACGGTGCGGTCGCGCCACGCGACTGTGCGGTCGCCGGTGCGGTCGCCGACGGTCGCCCCGAGAACCGAGACCGTATCGCCCCGTCGGGCGTCGCGCCGGCGTGGTCGACGGCGGCTGTCGGAATCGCGCCGCCGCCCGAGTAGTGCGGGAAGCCGCCGTCGAGGACCGCGCCGCCGTCAGTGGCGACGCCCGCGAACCCGCCACCCGGGTCCGGGTGTTCCGGTGCGTCCAGGAGCGCGTACGTCTCGCCGGTCTCCACGACGGTGCCAGTGCCGTCCCAGGGAACGGGTTCGACCGCGGGAGCGAGTTCGAGCGGGAGCGACCCGGACGCACGGACCGGGTTCTGGTCGGGGGCGCGGAAGCCGAGGTGGAGGTGGTTGGCGACCCACGGTGCGAAAAAGCCCGACCGAATCATCTCCCCCAGGTCGTCGCCGACCGCGACCGAGTCGCCGGATTCGACGACCGGGTCGACGTGGAGGATGCGCGCGAGGTGGTCGCCGGTGTCGACGACGACCAGGTGGTCCTCGTCGGCGGCGTACGGTTTCGACGGGCAGCGGACGGTGCGCGTGTCGACGACCTCGCCGGCGACGGGGCTCGGAGCGTGCGTCGCGCGGCCGGAGCCGTCACCGTCGGGATAGAGGTCGACCGCGCAGCCCGCGTCGTGGGCGGGGTACGGCGAATTGTAGAGGGAGACGCGCGGGTAGCGCGCGAGCACGTCGCCGTCCAGCGTGACCATGTCCCGTGATTCGGACCGTGAGAATTTACCGCCGTCGGTCGAACGGGGAGGTATGCGCGTGCTCCGCGGGCGAC
>NZ_WUUU01000003.1 GCF_009831555.1 Halobacterium bonnevillei
CTCGCGATGCCGGCGACCCGGCAACTCGCCCGGGAGGCCGGCGTCGACATCAACGACGTGCTGGCCAGCGAACAGCGCAGTGGCGAGGCGTACGTGACGCCCGAGGACGTCCGCACGTACGTCGAATCCGGCGAGAAAGCCGCGGAGGCCGGGGGGAGCGAGGTCGCAGCAGGGCCGTCCTCGGGGGAGCGGGTCCCCTACCGCGGTATCCGCCGCGCCATCGGAGAGCAGATGGCGCGCTCGAAGTACACCGCGCCGCACGTCTCCCACCACGACGAGTTCGACGCCACTGACCTGGTCGGCGTGCGCGAGGACCTCGCCGCGCCCGCGGAACAGGAGGGCGTCAACCTCACGTACCTCCCGTTCGTCGTGAAGGCGGTGACGCGAGCGCTCCAGGAGTTCCCGTTCCTAAACGCCAGCCTGGACGAGGACGCCGGGGAGATCGTGCTCCACGACGAGTACAATATCGGCATCGCGGTCGCGACGGACGCGGGCCTGATGGTTCCCGTCGTGAAACACGCCGACCGGAAGAGCCTCGTGGACCTCGCCGCCGAAATCGACGACCTCGCTACGCGCGCTCGCAACCGCGACCTCTCCCGCGAGGAGATGCAGGGCGGCACGTTCACCATCACGAACATCGGGGTCATCGGCGGAGAGTTCTCGTCGCCCATTATCAACCACCCCGAGGCCGCCATTCTCGCGATGGGGCCCATCGCCAAGCGGCCGTGGGTCGTCGACGACGACGTGGTCGCCCGCGAGACGATGCGGCTGTCCATCTCCGTGGACCACCGACTCGTCGACGGCGCGGACGCCGCGCAGTTCACGAACCGCATCCAGGAACTGCTCGGACAGCCATCTCGCCTGCTGCTGTAACGACGATACAGGTCCGGAGGCGCGGCTTGAACACTGTATGGCGGCATGTTCGCGGCCGCTCGCGAACGCTGGCCGGAATACGTGGACTTTTGCGAGCGGCCCGAGAAGCCAGTTCCATGGTAATGGGTGACATAGCGACCGGCACTGACGTGCTCGTCATCGGGGGCGGTCCCGGTGGGTACGTCGCGGCGATTCGGGCGGCCCAACACGACCTCGACGTGACGCTCGTCGAGAAAGACGCCTACGGGGGGACCTGCCTGAACTACGGCTGTATTCCCTCGAAGGCGTTCATCACGGCGACGGACGTCGCCCACGACGCGGGCAACGGCGGGGTCATGGGCGTCGTAGCCGACCCCGACATCGACATGGCGGCGATGGCCGAGTGGAAGGACGGCGTCGTCGACCAGTTGACGGGCGGCGTCGAGCAGCTCTGCAAGGCCAACGGCGTGAACCTCGTCGAGGGGACGGCCGCGTTCGAGGACGAACACACCGCGCGCATCGCCCACGGCGGAAGCGGGCAGGGCATGGAGACCATCGAATTCGAGCACGCAATCGTCGCGACGGGCTCGCGCCCAATCCAGGTGCCCGGGTTCGAGTTCGAGACCGACCCCGTCTGGTCCTCGCGGGACGCGCTCGCCACCGACTCCGTGCCCGACGAACTCGTCGTCGTCGGTGCCGGCTACATCGGCATGGAGCTCTCGACCACGTTCGCGAAAGCGGGTGCGGACGTCACCGTCGTAGAGATGCTCGAGGACGCGTTGCCAGGCTACGGGAGCGACCTCACCGGGGTCGTCCAGGAGCGCGCGGCCGCCCTCGGCATCGACTTCGGGTTCGGGGAAGCCGCGGCCGAATGGGAGTCCACGGAGGATGGAATCGTCGTCACGACGGAGACGGAGGACGGCGCGGAGTCGACGTACGCCGCCGACAAAGTGCTCGTGGCGGTCGGGCGGGAACCGGTCACGGACACGCTCGAACTGGAAGCAACGGGTCTCGAGCCGACCGACGGGGGCTTCCTGGAAACGGACGGTCAGGCGCGCACGGACGTCGACCACATCTACGCTGTCGGCGACGTGGCCGGCGAACCGATGCTCGCACACACGGCCAGCCAGGAGGGCGTCGTCGCCGCCGAAGTCATCGCGGGCGAGCCCGCGGCACTGGACTATCAGGCCGTGCCCAGCGTGGTGTTCACTGACCCGGAGATCGCGACCGTCGGCATGACCGAGGTCGAAGCCGCGGACGCCGGATTCGACCCGGTGGTCGGTCAGATGCCGTTCCGCGCGAACGGCCGGTCGCTCACCACCGGCAACGACGACGGATTCGTCAGGCTCGTCGCTGACGGCGACGACGAGTTCGTGCTCGGCGCGCAGATTGTCGGACCGGACGCTTCCGAACTCGTCGCCGAGGTCACGCTCGCAATCGAACTCGGCGCGACCCTCGAGGACGTCGCCCGCACGATTCACACGCATCCGACGCTCTCGGAGGCGGTGATGGAGGCCGCGGAGAACGCTCGCGGACGGGCGATCCACACGCTCAATCGATGACCTCCCGGAGCCAATCGCTGCCCTGCCAAAGAGTTAGGCCCGCTCGCGCAGACGGTAGGGTATGACAGTTCCAACGGCCGTCCAGCGACTGGCTATCGTGGCGTGGGGCGACCACCCGTGTCCGCCGACTCACCTCCGCGACCAACTCGGCGACCTCGACTGTGACGTCGTCGTCCGCGACGCGACCGACCTCGACGACTGCGACGCCGCGGTCACGGTCTACCACCACGATGAGTTCCTCGGCAGCGTCGACTGGGTGCACACGATTCGCTCCGGCTACGACGACTTCCCGCTGGACGCCTACGAGGAACGAGGAATCACGCTGACCAACAGCACGGGGATCGCTGGCGACCTCGTGGCGGAGACGGCGCTCGGCCTGATGCTCACGCAGGCCAAGGGCCTCCACCGCTACCGGGACAAGCAGCGCGACGCTGACTGGGAGCGCATCCCGTGGCAGCGCCCGTTCGAACTCGGCAGCGAATCCGTCTGCGTGGTCGGTCTCGGCGCGCTCGGATCCAGCGTCGCGACGCGGGCAGCGGCGCTCGGAATGGACGTCTGGGGCGTGGACGTCCGTCCAGTGGCCGCGCTGGGTCTCGACCGGGTGTACGACGTCGGTCGCATCCAGGCGGCCGTGGAGAACGCGCGCTTCGTCGTCCTGACGACGCCACTGCTGGAGTCGACCCGGGGCCTCGTCGACGCGGAGGTGCTGGCCGCGATGCGCGAGGACGCCTACCTGGTGAACGTGAGCCGCGGCGGAATCGTCGACCAGCCGGCGCTCGAGGCCGCGCTACGGGGCGATGAGATCGCCGGTGCGGCACTGGACGTGTTCGCGACAGAACCACTCGCGGACGAGTCCCCGCTCTGGGAGATGGACAACGTCGTGGTGACCCCGCACGCGGCAGCGCAGTCGAACAACTACGGCGAGAAGGTCGCGACGCTCGTCAGGACGAACGCTCGCATCCTCGGCAGCGACCGCGACCCCTGGAACAGAATCGTCTGACCGAATTCGGGAAATCCGAACCGAACGTTTTTCTTCCCGAACGCTGTTTGTGAGGGTATGACACAAAGCGACGCCGGGCCGAGGACGCCGGTCAAGACGGCCGAACGGACCCTCGAACTCGTGGAGTTCCTGAAGGCTGCAGACGGTGCGACGCTCTCCGAGGCGACCGACGCGGTGGACCTCCCGAAGAGCAGCGTCCACAACTACCTCAAAACGCTCGTCCACCACGGCTACGTCGTCGAGAACGACGGTACCTACGAGGTCGGTCTGCGGTTCCTCGACCTCGGCGCGTACGCTCGGACCCGGGTGCCCCTGTACCCGGTCGCCGAACCGGAACTGGAGACGGTCGCCGAGGAGACCGGCGAACTCGCGAACCTCCTCGTCGAACAGGACGGCCGCGGAACGTTCATCTACCGGAAGAAGGGCGAGAACGCCGTGAAAATCGACTCGTACAACGGTCAGCAGATCCTCCTCCACACAACCGCCATCGGGAAGGCGCTCCTTGCGAATCTGCCCGAGGACCGGGTCGAGGCCATCCTCGACCGCTACGGCCTCCCCCAGAAGACCGAGAACACGATCACGGACCGCGAGGAGCTGTTCGCTGAACTCGACAGGATTCGCTCGGAGGGGTTCTCGTACGACGACGAGGAACGAATCTCCGGTCTCAACTGCGTCGCGACGCCGATCCTCCAGGGCGACGACGTCGTCGGCGCAATCAGTGTCACCGGGCCGACGAGCCGGATGTCTCAGTCCCGCATCGACGACGAGATCAAGCAACAGCTCCGGAACGCGAAGAACATAATCGAGCTGAACCTCTCGCACGCCTGATTGCTCGCGGGGGACAGATCGCTCGAGGTGGACCGACATTCTGGAAATCCGAACGCCTCCCCGCACGAACGATTATACTCTTGTTCGAAGTGTGCAAGATAGTGGGATGGCGGGGTTGACACGTGATGTCACACCAGTACTGATGCTCGTGTTCGTATTTTACGAAGCACGGGGCGCAGGCGGGGCAGAATCGCGGAGCTATTTAAGTGTCGTCGCCCCAGGTCAGCGTTTATGTCGCCCTATCCAGGTACGGGATGGCCTGCCCATCCCTTCCATTCGGGTCACTGTACAGCGGTTCCTGGTCACCACGGGACGAGCACCGACCGAGACGAGCGTTCGCATTTCCCGAATCGACGCCCCGGAGAGCAGCACTAACTATAACAGGCGTACTTTCGTTATGCTAAGGCGGGCGCACCCGCGGCCCCCATTTAGAATAGAATTCTTATATTTTCGGCAAATACTAAAATCTCTGCTAATTCCGACGCCCTCGCCGGTTTGAAACGCGTTCGTGGCACATTCTCAGCCTGTACGGCCTTACGGTGGAGGATTACTTTTTTCAGTTTCGCTCGACTGCCTGGGGATACTGTGTTCTACGATTGCTGTTGCGGACGTACTTACGGCAATTGACAGTCAGTAAGCGATCTCTACGGATATAGTTATGATAAACTAACCAAAATTTTCTGTACTATCAGTAGATATGGGTATTTGTGGACGACTTCCGCGGTGGCGGAGCGCCGTCTCGAGGAGTGTTCACTGACGTGGTATCCCAGTCACCAGTGCCGGGGCGTCGAGGAGACGCGCGCTCGTCGTCAGGGTTGCCGGAATGAGCCGTCAAGCGAGGGGCCCGGAGGAAGACGCGCTGTGGGATTTGAGGATCGGCTTCGAGTGCGCCAGGTGGGGCTGCGTGGCCGGGCCTAGAGGCCGGCGTACGGACCGTCCTTGGCTTCGGTGAGCCGCTGCACTTGCTCTTCGCTGAGGTCGATGGCCGCCGCGCCGAGGTTCTCCTCGAGCTGGTCGACGGTCCGCGCGCCGACGATTGGCGCGGTGACGCCGTCCCGGTGCACCAGCCACGCGAGCGCGGTTTGGGCCGGCGTCGCATCCACTTCGTCGGCGACGGCGTCCAGTTCGTCGTGCACGTCGAAGTTCTCGCCCGTGAGGTAGTTCTCCTCCCAGCGCGACGACTCGCTGGCTCGCGATTCGCCGGTGAGTCCCTCGGAGCGGTCGTACTTGCCGGTCAGGAAGCCCTGGGCGAGCGGACTCCACGGGCACACCGCCAGCCCCTCGTCGCGCGCCATCTCGAGGTAGTCCCCCTCGACCTCACGGTCGACGAGGTTGTACCGCGGCTGGAGCACCGAGAACGGCTCCCAGCCCTCGCTGCGCGCGAGTTCGTTCGCCCGCGCGACCTTCCACGCGTCCGGCCGGAGCGTCGAAGCGCCGAGGTAGTGGACTTTTCCGGCTTCGACGAGGCCGTTCAGCGTCCGCATCAGCTCCCGGGTCGGCGTCTTGTCGTCCCACCGGTGGATGTAGAGGACGTCTACGTAGTCGGTGCCGAGGCGCTCGAGGATGCCGTCGATGCGGTCCCGGACGTTCTTCCGGTTCGTGCCCCAGCTGTTCGGGTCGCCGTCGCGCGTCTGCCAGAAGATCTTCGACGCGATGGTGTAGCGCTCGCGGTCGCGGTCGGACAGCCAGTCGCCGATCCACTCCTCGCTCTTCCCGCCGCCGTAGACGTCCGCCGTGTCGATGTACCGGCCGCCCGCCTCGGCGTACGCGGTCAACAGCTCTTTCGCTCGCTGTTCGCCGATTTCGAGGTTGCCGGCCTCGTTCTCGCGGCCGAACCGCCACGTCCCGAACTGGAGTTCGCTGGTCTGGAGTCCCGTCTCACCGAACTGCACGAAGTCGAGGCCCTCGTCTGGTTCGTCACTCATAGTCGTTCGTGGGTTCGGTCCCCCCGCGAAAAAGGGTTCAACAACCGGCAATCCCGCGACCGACCGACTCGTTCGAACGTGGTGCGGCCAGTCGACCGCTCAGCAGCGTGTGCAGGGAGTTCGCCGCCCGTTCGAGAGACGGAGCGGTTTTACGGTCGCAGCGGGACGACCGCCGTGTCCCCGGAGGCGTCCCCTTTCGGCGCGAATATCTATATGGTTTTCCGTCCCGTAACGGACTCCATCTCGAGTTCGTACAGCGAGAATTCGACGGTCTCGGTCGATTCACCGAACAGGCGGAACGGGGGAAACCACTCGTTGAGCGTCTTCTCGTCGACGTCCCCGTCCCACTCGGTGACCGGTCCACGAATGTGGATGCTCCAGGACTCGTCCGCTGACGCCGCGTAGCAGACGAACGTCGCGGTCTGAGTCGTCTCGAGGTACGCCACCTTCTCGCTGTCGTCGTGCTCGCTCACTCGGAGGAGAACGCGCTCGCCGTCGTAGTGATAGCTCAACGGGACCACGTACGCGTCGTCGCTGTCCGCCAACCCGAGGACGCCGTGGTTGCCGGCACGGAGCCGATTCTCGAGGTCGGACTCGCTCATTCCACTGGTGTAGACGTACTCGACGTGCTCCATGCGTAGCGCTACGTAACCGAGACACATATAGGGTCCTCGACATTCGGGGTCGGTCCGCTGCCACGAAACTACCCGCCGAGTCCCGCACCGACGGACTGCTCGGACAACGTACCTCTACACTAACTTCCAAGAGGGCGGGAGCTGTCAGTTCGAACGTGACAGAGGGTCCACATAGTCGGCCGGCCGACACGGTGCTGTCGGCCCAGGAAACGACCGCAGAGGGGTTGTCCGCCGAAGAGGCGGACCGACGGCTCGCCGAGCACGGCGAGAACGAAGTCGTCCGCGTGAGCGAACGCACACCGCTGGACATCTTCGTGGCGCAGTTCGACAGCGTCCTCATCTGGGTGCTGCTGGCCGCCGCTGCGATCTCGGTCTGGGCCGGCCACACGGTCGACGCCATCCTCATTGCCGTCATCGTCGTCGCCAACGGCCTCTTCGGGTTCGTGCAGGATTACCGCGCCGAGCAGAGCCTCGAATCGCTCCGCGACCTGACGGCGCCGACGGCGACGGTGCGGCGGGACGGCAGCGCAGTCTCGGTCGACGCGAGTGAACTCGTCCCGGGGGACGTCATCGAACTGGAGAGCGGGGCCGTCGTCCCCGCGGACGCCCGACTGCTCGAGGAGACGGACCTCGAGGTCGACGAGGCGGCGCTCACGGGGGAGAGCGTGCCGGTGTCGAAGTCCCCGGAGCCGGTCGACCCGGACGCACCGCTCGCGGAACACGCCAGTATGGTGTACAAGGGGACGAACGTGCTCCGCGGGCGGGCGACCGCCGTCGTGGCCGCGACGGGAATGGATACTGAGGTCGGCGCAATCGCGGGGGAACTCGCGGCCGCAGCGGAGACACAGACGCCGCTCCAGCGAGAACTGGACCGCCTCGGCCGCCGACTGGGGTTCGGGGTACTGGCGCTTGCCGCACTGGTCGTGCCGCTCCTGTTGCTCCGTGATACGACGCCGCTCCAGGCCGCCTTGACTGCGGTGTCACTCGGCGTTGCTGCAGTTCCGGAGGGACTGCCGGCCGTCGTGACGCTGACGCTCGCGATCGGTGTGCGAGCCATGGCGGACGAGAACGCGCTCGTCCGTCGGCTGCCCGCCGTCGAGGCCCTGGGCTCCGTCGACGTCATCTGTACCGACAAGACCGGGACGCTCACCGAGGGACAGATGACCGTCAGCGAAGTGTGGGTGAACGACGACGTCGTGGACCTCGACGAGACGGCTGACGTCGCCACCGAGCGCTCACTCGACGAGCCCGCTGATGCGTCCGGCGAGCGCTCACTCGACGAACGCGTCGGGTTGTTGTTGCGGGCCGGCGCGCTCTGCAACGACGCGACGACCGACGAGGGCGACCCGACCGAGCAGGCGCTGGTCCGCGCGGCGACAGACCACGGATTCGACGTCCAGGCGCTCCGGGACCGCACCCCGCGAACTGACGAGATTCCCTTCTCGTCGGAATCGAAGTGGATGGCGACCGTCCACGACGACGTCGCGTACGTCAAGGGCGCACCGGAGGTCATTCTCTCGAAGGCATCGAAGATAGCGACGGCGGACGGGACGAGGGAACTCACGCCGGAGACCGCCGACCGCGTGCGTGACCAGGTCAACGCGTTCGCTGACGACGCCCTCCGCGTGCTGGCTGTCGGGTACGCCGAGGACGTCTCGGACGCCGACGACGTGGCAGACAACCTCGTGTTCGGCGGTCTGGTCGGACTGATCGACCCGCCGCGCAGGGAGGTCGCGGACGCGATCGCTGCGACCGGACGGGCCGGCATCGACGTGAAGATGGTCACCGGCGACAACGTCCGCACCGCCGCTGCGATTGCGGAGACGCTCGGGATGGGGCGGGCGGTGATGGAGGGCAACGACGTCGAACAGCTGGACGACGACGAACTCGGCGAGCGAGTCGAGTCCGTCGACGTTTTCGCTCGGACCGCGCCGGAACACAAGGTGCGAATCCTGCAGGCGCTCCAGGCGAACGGCCACGTGGTCGCGATGACCGGCGACGGCGTCAACGACGCGCCGGCACTGAAGAACGCGGACATCGGCGTCGCAATGGGGGAACGCGGGACCGACGTCGCCCAGAACGCGAGCGACGTGGTGCTGCTTGACGACAACTACGCGACCATCGAGCGAGCCGTCGAGCGCGGCCGGGCCATCTTCGACAACGTCTGGAAGTTCGTCGCGTACCTGCTCAGCGCGAACATCGCGGAGGTCGCCATCGTGTTCCTGGCGTCGCTGTTCGGCTATCTCGTGTTGCCGGCGGTTCAGTTGCTGTGGATCAACCTACTCACGGACGGACTGCCCGCACTGGCGCTCGGAGCGGACCCGCAGAGCGGCGACGTGATGGACCGGCCGCCGCGAGACCCCGACCGCGGAATCGTCGACGGGCAGATGCTCGGCCTCATCGGGGGTGCGGGGAGCGTGTCGACGGTAGTCATGCTCGGGCTGTTGTTCTACACGCTCGACGGCTTGCCGGCCGTCACGCCGTACGTGATGACGATGGTGTTCACGGCGTTCGTCGCCCTCGAGTTCGAGAAGCTGTACGTGATCCGGTGGCTCCGGGAAACCCCGACGTTCTCGAATCCGTGGCTCGCGCTCTCGGTCGCCGGGTCGCTGCTGCTCCAGCTCGCCGTGCTGTACACGCCGCTGCGCCAGTACTTCGGGACGGTGTCGCTCGGGCTCGCGGACTGGGGGCTCGTCGCGGTCGTCCTCGCCGTCGCGCTACCGGGCTACGTGGCCGTCGTCGCCGCGATAAAGCGGTACCTCCCACGCGGCGGTAGTGGGGAAGCCAGTTGAGGTCCGCACTTCGGGAGGGAGGGGACCGACTGGGGAGCAGGCGGAGACCAGTTACCATCGGCACATGTTTTTACTGCCCCCGGACGAGACATCGAACCATGCCCCCAGTCCGACGCCTGGTCGTCGACGTACTGAAACCGCACGAACCGCCGCTCCTCGAGTTCACTACCAGCGTCGCCGAGACGGAGCACGTCGACGGCGTGACGTCGTCGCTCATCGAACTGGACCAGGAGGTCCAGAACGTCAAGCTGACCTTCGAGGGGACTGACCTCGACTTCGAGGCGGTCGAGGACGCCATCGAGAACCTCGGCGGGAGCGTTCACTCCGTCGACCAGGTGGCGTGTGGCGAGCAGGTCGTCACCGACCGCCGGACGCTCCAGGACGCCTGACAGCCGTGCCGTCGCTCCGCCAGCGCCTGACGCGGCTTCTCGGCCGGGAGGACGTCGTCGCGATTTCGCGGCGCTACTTCATCTCGAACGGCTTCGACGGGACGCTCACGAGTATCGGAATTGTCGTCGGCGCCGTGCTGTCGGGAGTGCCCGACGGAACCACGGTCATCAAGATCGGGGTCGGTGCGGCGGTCGGCCTCGGCACGTCCGCAGTGTGGAGCGTCTGGGAGATCGAACGCGCCGAAACCAGGGCCGAAATCCGGCGCATCGAGCGGGCGATGCTGACAGACCTCGACGACACCCGGATTCAGCGCGAGCAGAGCGGTGCCCGACTCCTGCACGCCACGCTCAGCGGACTCGGGCCGCTGATCGGAATCCTCGTGCCACTGCTTCCGTTCGCCTTCGAAGGCGCGTTCGTGACGATGCAGGAGGCCGCCCTGATCGCGGTCGGCCTGGGCGTGGGCGTACTGGGGGTGTTCGGCGCGTACATGGGTTCGATTTCCGGCCAGCGGTGGTACGTCGCCGCGGCCAGAATGGGACTCGCCGGACTGGTCGTCGCCGCCATCAACGTCGTCCTCCCCGGGTGAACACAGGAGTAGCCGGCCCCGCGCCTGCAAACAGTGAAGAGCGTGCGGTCGGAATTTCAGGACAGGAGTATGTACGAGCGGGTCCTCATCGCCGTCGACGGAAGTGACGAAGCGAAACACGCCGCGAGGCGTGGCCTCGAACTCGCGGCGAGGTTCGACGCCGCCGTGGACGTCCTCCACGTCGTCCCGGAATCCGCGCTCGGTCTCACGCGGACGGCCGACGAGCGGGCCGAACTCAGGGACCGCGGCGAATCGCTCCTGGACGAAATCGAAGCGCTCGCGTCGGAGGCCGGTCAGTCAGTCAGTACGACGCTCCTTGACGGGAAGCCAGCGCCCGCGATCTGCGAGAACGTCGCCGAACGGGATGCGGACCTGGTGGTGCTCGGACGACAGGGAATGACCGGCCTCGGGAAGCGACTGCTGGGCGGGGTCACCGAACGGGTGCTCCACCAGAGTCCCGCGCCCGTGCTGGTCGTCCCGGCGGAAGCCGAACTGACGGGCGACGACACCGAGTACTCCCGCATCCTCGTCCCGACAGACGGCAGCGAGAACGCGGAGCGAGCGACGCCTCACGCCATCGCGCTCGCGGAGACACACGACGCGAGGATTCACGCGCTGCACGTCGTCGACCTGCAGGCGGCGGGCGGCGTGTTCGACGCCGGCGGACTCGAACCGGAGTTCGTCGAACGACTCGAGGCGAGAGGACGAGCGGCCGTTTCCAGCGTCGCCGGCGACGTCGACGAATCCGGCGCCGGCGTCGACGTCGAGACAGCGGTGGAGCGCGCGACGTCGTACGACGGGACGGCTGGCGGCATCCGCTCGTACGTCGACAGCGAGGACGTCGACCTCGTCGTCATGGGCTCACACGGCCGGTCGAATCTACAGCGCCAGCTGCTGGGAAGTGTCGCTTCGACCGTGCTCAGGACCGTCGACGTTCCGGTGCTCGTCGTCGCGCGGGCACAGTGACGGGGCGGCGGTCGTCTCGCCGATCGCTCAGTGCGCCGTCGAGCCCTGCTGTGGCTGGTCACCGGGGCCGCTCCGGTACGCGAGGTACCCGACTACGACTGCCGAGAGCACGCCGACCGGGACGCCCGCGAACAGCATCGCCGACGCGAGCCCCACGGCCTGCGTCCAGACGACCGCTACGGCGAGCCCGCCACCGCCGGCGAAGCCGACTGTCGCACCGGCCAGCGTCCGGAGCCGGCGCCGCGTCTTCTCTGAGGCCTGTCCCGTCTCGCGGCGCTCACCCCAGTACGTCAGACCGAGATACGTGAGCGGCAGCGCGACTGCTCCGGCGACGAGCCCGGCCGGCACTCCGAGCATCAGGGACGGCCAGACGTACGGCGAGAGCGCTTCGGTCACGGCGACCCCGACGACGACGAAAGCGAGTATCCCGACGAGGAGACTCGCGATTGATTTCACTAATTTGTTCATATATGTTCTTCGACAGCAACGAACGTAGCACCGGTCGTTGGTTCTACATTCTTGGGAACGACGGACGTGGCGTGGTACTCGACGCGACGGTCACGCCGGGAGTACTCGACGATTCGCCGGGACTACTCTGCGGCGATTTCGTCAGCCGTTCGTTCTTCGATCTCGACAGACTCCGGGTCCGCCCGGCGCGCCCGTCGAACGGCCGCGAGGCCGGCCAGAAGCCCCGCCGCGAGCGCCCCGAGGACGAATACGGCTCGGCCTGCGGAGGGACCTCGTGACCCCTCAGCGTCTACCGCTTTGTCGTCCGGTTCCGCGGACTCGCTGGCGGCTTCACTGTCCATCACGGACGGGCCGAACTGTGCGTCGTCGAAGTGCGGTTCGAATATCGTTATCTTTGACACCATACCTCAGAGAGGCGCTCTGAGGAGATATACTAGCAGGGGGGTTCTCGTCGCCGGAGACTGCTCGAGGGGAATTGGAATCCCACGTGTGGGGGATACACAGCGGGCTGAGAGACTCGTTGAGTATGATCGGACATCGATATGAACGCACACCAGTAAGCGAAAACGTATTTCTATGCCTATTATTGAACGAGTGAGTAATCAGGGTACGTACCATTCACTGCGGTGGGTCGAGCGTAGCGGGGGGCGCGACTGCGCGTACGGGCGGATTACTCGTTGTAACCAGGTTATAACTGGTAACTATTAAGCGGCTGGCGGAAACATGCTACCACATGACTTCCGAAGAAGCGGAAGACGTCGTGGGCCAACTGGAAGTGTGGTGCGTCGGGGAGGACTGGTGCCCGGTCACGACCACGTCCTCGCTCATCGGGAAGAAGTGGCATCCCGTCATCATCCATCGCCTCCTCGAGAACGGCGAGTCCGGCTTCAACGAACTCAAAGCCGACGTCGACGGCATCTCCAGCAAGGTCCTCTCTGACAGCCTCGACGACCTCGAAGACAAGCAACTGGTGGAACGCAAGGTCATCAGCGAGAAACCCGTCCGCGTGCAGTACTCGCTCACCCAGCACGGCCAGTCACTCGAACCCGTCATCATCGCGATGCGGGACTGGGGTCTCGAGAACCTCGCCGAGCCCTCGGACCCGGAGTCTGCGGACGTCTAACGAAAAAGTTCCCTGACCGGGGTTGATCGAGCGCTCGGCTGCAGCGGTCCCTAACAGCGATAACTCGAGTCTCGGGGCGGCCCGTGTGCGATCGCGCGGGTGGCGAAGGCTCATCGACTAACCTTGGGCTCACCACGTAACTGCGGCCGTACCCAGTGAGTTCGGGGTTCGCTGAAGGTGATTAGGTCGGGTCGCGATACCCCTCGTAGGCATGCAACGGAGTGATATCAATCGTCGAACTCTCCTCAACGTTAGCGCCGCGGCCCTTCTCAGCGCGCTGGCTGGCTGTAACAGCCCCCAGAGCGCCGATGGGGAGACCACCGACGGGCAGACGACGGCCGAGGCACAGCCGACCACGCAGCAGCCGACGCAGGCGAGCGACTCGGAGTCGGTCCCCGGGGCCGACCAGCTCGGCGGTCCCGACGACCTGCAGGGGTCAGTGACCGTCGACGCGACGGTCCTCTCCTCTGACGAGGGTGCGGGGCAGAACGTCTTCACGCCCGCCGTGGTGTGGGTCGAACAGGGCGCGATCGTCACGTGGAACATCGCGGAGGGGAGTCACTCGGCGACGGCGTACCACCCCGACCACGACAAGTCGCAGCGCGTCCCCGAGGACGCCTCGCCGTTCGACTCCAAGACGCTCACCGCCGGTAACGCGTTCGAACACGCCTTCGAGACGCCGGGCGTCTACAACTACTACTGCCGGCCTCACGAGGGACTGGGCATGGTCGGACTCGTCGTCGTCGACGGCCCCCGGGGTGGGCCAGGGACGACCGCACCCGACGACGTCGAACGGAGCGCCGCCAGCGAGCAACTCGCGCACCTCCTCGACGTGGCGGGTATCGGCGACGGCGATGGCGACGGTGGGGAGGCGTCGTACGCGTGGCGCGACGCCACCTGGGACTCCTACTGGTACTCGCTGTACAACATGAGCACGAACATCGCGATGAGCGGCAACGGCGTGCGCTTCCCCCACAACGAGGACCAACAGGCGGCCTTCGACCAGCGGGTGCCGGCGATGCTCGAGGGCGCCGCCGTCGACAAGCCGCCGATCCGGAACCCGAACCTGAACATGGCAGCGTTCACGGAGGGCGACCCGCACTTCACGGAGCAACCCGTCTTCGACGCGGGCGACGGCCGCCCGGACGCGTCCACGCTCACGTGGGACGTGGAACAGTCCTCGAAGGTCGTGAGTCCGTCCTCGCTGGCGTGGACGCACCTCAAGGGCGTGACGTGGGCGAAGAACTTCCAGGAGCACTTCGAGACGCTGCCCCCGGAACTCGCCGCGAAGTTCCGCGCGCAGATACTTTCGACGCTCGCACAGATCGGCGTGAACGCGACGCTCATCGCGGGCGGGCCCGAGGGGAACGGCGCCCTAACGAAGGGCGAGTCGCTGGAACTCGTCTCGGAGTTCCGGCCCGGCGACGGCACTGTCGTCGACGACACTGCGCGGCCGAACCACCATTCGGCGATGCTGTGGTTCCTCTCGGGGCTCACAAGTCTCGCGCAGAACGACTGGTTCGGTTACGTCAACCCCGAGCCGCTGATTCCCGCGAACGAAATCCAGCAGTTGACAGACGGACTCGGGCAGGCGACGATGGCCCTGTTCGACCCGGCGGACGTCGTCGAGATGGGGTCGACGCGGGACCTCGGGCAGATGCTCGCTGCGGTCGGCTGGTTCGGCACGCAGGCCGGCAGCGAAGACCTGCAGTCCGCCGCCGTGGACTACGCGAATGCACTCGCCAGCGCGGTCGAATCCGACGTCGAATCCAGCGGCCGGATGGCCGGCGCCGGCGAGAACCAGGCCGCCGCCCAGGGCGCGGTCGTCCAGGGACTCCTGTGGGCGTCCGAACTCGACGGCGTCGACCACGCGAGTCTCGCCGAGGACACCCTCGACTACATGCTGGGCGAACTGTGGGACGACGAGGCCGGCACGTTCGCGTCCGACGTCGACGACTCCACCTATCGCATCACGTCCCGGGACGCCGGTGACGTCACCGGCGGCATCAACGCTGCGGACGTCCTGCTGGACCGCGACGTCCAGTCCACGTACGCGCGGTACTTCGACCAGACGTTCAACCGCGGCCGGCTCCAGCGCGCCGAACGGCCGCCGAGTCGCGACGAGAGCGCGGAGTTCACGCTGCCGTTGCCGCCCGCTGCGGGCGGCGAACACGGGCAGGCCGCAGTCTACAGCGACGCCGTCGAGTACGACACCGACAGCGACGAATGGTCGGTCGTCGACGACACGTTCACGACGGCGTGGGCGCTGTACACGGCGAACCAGGACATCTGGATCGGGAGCTGGGCCGGCGACTTCTACCGGGGGCGCGGCGTTCCCGGGCAGACCGACGATCCGCCGCAGTAACGCTCACTGCGTCTGGTCGGGCTGGCTTGCTGTTCGTTCGCGGGTCTCGCGGCAGACGCAGTACCCGGCTGTGTCGGCCCGCCCTCTCACTGTCCGGTTACGTGGTTTCGGCGTGGTTGCCATACGTTTACGTGCACCAGGGGCGCAGTAGTTTCTGTAGGTTAGCGACTCACGGTGGGAAACCCAATGGCCGACGGAACAACCACCGCACCCGAGTCCGAACTCGAGTTCTCGCTCGCCGAGCAGTGGGCCCTCCACAGTGCCGTTCTCGACTCCCTCGAATGCGCACTGGATGCCGAAACAGGCCCGGAGCCGGCCGTCGCTCTCGCCATTCTCGAGAAGGCCGAGAGCGACGCGTTCCGGTTCACTGCCTTCGAGTACGAGCGTATCTGCGTCCGTCTCGACGACTACGCCTCCAGCGACGATACCCCGAACGTCGACCGCGAGCCCGCCGCCGCAATCGTCGAAAGGCTCGCCCGGCAGTGTCCCTCGGATTGCCCCCGCTGACCGCGGTAATGCCTCCGCTCTCTTCTCTCCCCCCTCCCCACGGAACTTATCGGGTCGCGCACCCAGTCGTCGTCGTACCGCACCCGCGGGCGCTCGATGTCCGGCATCGGCACCGTGCACTACCACGGCAGCATCGAGATGATCGTCGACGGCGACCGCGTGGACTTCAGTCGGGACCGCTATCGACTCCAGGCGGACCCGCTTCACTTCGTGAACGCGGGCGGAACCCGATGGCACCTCCGCGCAAAGGACGTTTCGCTGGACTACGCGATGACGACGTCGGGCTTCGACGTCTCGGCCGACTCGGTGACCGACCATAGCACGACCTACCGGGACAGCGACCAGGGAACGTCAGCGACTGTCGCTGTGAACGGCGAAGCGGTCACGCCCAGCGAGTACGTCCTGCAAGACGGTGATCGGGTCCGGATTGCCGTCGACGGGGAGCGCGCCGGGACTTCCCACTCACTTCGAGCCCCACACGTACCAAACCCGCCACGCGCCCACCGAAACCTTAGTGTTGTGAGGGCTTCGCTGTCCGCGTGTGCAACGCTTCGACCGCCCGCTCGTCCACTGGCTGCTGGTCGCTGCCCTCGCGCAACTGTCCGTCCGAGCACTCGCTGGCGGCGTCGCACTTGTTGTCGACCCCTCGGGCGGGCTCGTCGGGCTCTCGACGGGCACGCTGAACGGCACCCCGTTCGCGGACTTCCTGGTTCCGGGCGTCGTGCTCGCTGTGGCGTTC
Source organism: Halobacterium bonnevillei (assembly GCF_009831555.1). GTDB lineage: Archaea > Halobacteriota > Halobacteria > Halobacteriales > Halobacteriaceae > Halobacterium > Halobacterium bonnevillei. The sequence goes on from NZ_WUUU01000003.1 coordinate 16,739, forward strand.
TGGTTCCCTCCAGTCGTCGCGTGCTACGCCCTCCACACGGGGCGCTGGTGGGGATGGCTCGCGGCCGCGGGCGTGGCCGTCGCGCTCGTCGTGTGGGTGCTCGTGGAGGTCGCGGTCGGATTCGCTCGACCAACGGTTTACCTGAATCTCGGAACCGCCGCCGCTGTTCTCCTACTCGCCGCGCATCCGGCCGTTCGACGAGACGGACGCGGTTGTCAGTTGAGTCGGCAACCGAACGCGCGGGATTGAAGGTGGCCCGGGTCGTTCCGTTCGACACCATGGATCTCGTCTCTGTCGCCGCGGTCGCTGACAACGGCGTCATCGGCCGGGACGGCGAACTCCCCTGGCCGAGCGTCGAGGCGGACAAACGACAGTACCGCGAGCGCATCGCGGACGCGCCAGTGATTCTCGGGCGCGTCACGTTCGAGTCGATGCGCGAGAACCTTCCGGGGAACGCCCAGATCGTGTTGAGCCGCTCGCAGTCCGACTTCGGGGTCGAGTCGGCCCACCACGCGTCCGGTGTTGACGACGCGGTCGCCACGGCAGACGCGCTCGGAGCGAATCGGGCGTACGTCATCGGCGGCGCCGGCATCTACGAGCTCTTCCAGCCGCACGTCGACCGGATGGCGCTCAGCCGGATTCCGGGCGAGTACGAGGGCGACGCGTACTTCCCGGAGTGGGACCGCGACGAATGGCGGCTGACCGACCGCGAGGAATACGAAGCGTTTGTCCTCGAAGAGTGGGTCCGAGACGAGACCTGAAGTCTTCACGAACGCCGGTGGGGGACGACGGGAGCGCGACCGGAGCACTCCTGCGGGCACTCCGCCGGAGTTTGCGCACGTTTCCCCGGTACATGTACCGGAACGTTCGGAACTAACCGGGGCGAGCCTGACTCCCCCCATCCACTCGGGATCCGTCCGCGGACTCGGTGTTGTCACCGCTCTCACCGCGGCCGCGCTGCCCGACTCTCTGAAACTTGGCGCGTCGAAGAATGGAGCGATAGAGCCGTCAGTCGGCGGGCTCGATGTTCTGGTTCACGTGGAAGACGTTCTCGGGATCGTATTTCGATTTCACTTGCCGCAATCGTTCGTAGTTGTCGCCGTACGAGGCGCGAACCCGGTCTTCGCCCTCGTCCATCATGAAGTTGACATACGAGCCCGCGGCCGAATGCGGATGCACCGCCTCCCAGTACTCCGTGGCCCAGTCGGTAATCTCTTCGACGTTTGCCGGGTCCGGGTCGACGCCCGCAATGACCATCGACCAGGTCGCGTCGCGATAGCTCCATGCTGTCTCCTCCCTGTCGACACGGTGGACAGCCCCGTCGATTGGATAGAGGTGCATCGTCGACTTCGGGGTCGGCACTTCGGCAAAGCGCCGGTGTGCCGCGATGACCTCGTCGGTCAGGTCGTGCACGAAGTCACCGTTCCAGTACCACTGATCGCCCGGCGGATAGAGGTCGTCGAACATGCTCTGCAGCGCCGGATACGGCATCGGGTTGATGTGTTCGAACAGTGGTTCGGCGACGTCGCGGGCCGGCTGAAACGCAGCTTCGGCGTCATCCTCCGATCCCAAGTGGCACCACATGAGTCCGCAGACCTTCTCTCCGTGGATTGCCTCGGGGAAGGGGTCGCCGGGGACTTCGGCGACCATGTAGAACGCGTACACGTCCTCGGGAGCCTGTGGCAGCCACTGTCGATACCAGCGCATCGTGGGCTCGAGCTCGTCGATCGACCACAACATCGGCCCGGCGACCACCGTCTCCACTGGATGCAGCTCGTACTCGAAGGACGTGACCACACCGAAGTTGCCGCCGCCACCCCGCAGCGCCCAGAACAGGTCCGGATTCGCGTCCTCGCTCGCGTGAACCAATTGCCCGTCGGCCAACACGACGTCAGCGCTCACCAGATTGTCGATTGTCAGGCCGTATTTGCGCGTTAGATAGCCGTGGCCGCCGCCCAGAGTCAGGCCGCTGACACCAGTCGTTGAGATGACGCCACTGGGGGTCGCCAGCCCGAACGCGTGGGTCGCGTGGTCCACGTCGCCCCAGGTGCATCCGGGTTCGACTCGCGCGGTCTGCGCATCGGGGTCGACCCGGATGCCTGTCATCTCGGAGAGGTCGACGACGAGCCCGTCGTCGACCAGTGCCAGACCCGGACCATTGTGGCCACCGCCACGGATCGCTACCTCGAGATTCTGCTCGCGGCCGAAGTTCACGGCCGCGATCACGTCCGCAACAGTGGCGCACTGGGCGATGAGCCGCGGATACCTGTCGATCATCGCGTTGTAGATCGTCCGCTCGTCGTCGTACTCTGAATCCTCGGGGCGGAACAGTTGCCCTCGAAGCCCCTCCTGAAACTGTTCGATAGCCGGATCGTCGACATTACTTGCGGTTGACATTAGGTCTACCTCTCCGTTGACGCCTCAGCCAGCAATTCTTTCGTTTGCCACCTCAGCATCACGAGGCGCGTTAGCATGTGCGACGTGAATTAGCATGATTTCACTGGACGTACGCCGTTCACAGAATCTTCGCTGTTCACAGGGTGAACACGCCGAAGCCGAGAGCGACTTCGGCTAGATACCCCCGGTTCTTGATCACCATCTGGGCAATACGTTTCTACGCCATAGATTCGTATGGTGGTCCGGGCTATCGCTTGACATGGATGCCGCACTCGACGACGTTGCGTTTCTCGCGAACTCGGAGAACCGCGTCGCGGTCTTCGAGCTACTCGTCGAGGCGCCGCGAAGTCGTAATAAAATCAACGAGCAGGTCGATGCGTCGCGGGTCACCATCGCTCGGATCCTCGACGAGCTTGAAGCGCGCGAGTGGATCAGGCGCTCGGGACAGGAGTACCGAGCGACGCCGCTCGGCACCTGGGTGTACGACGAGTTTTCTGGCTTGGTGGCCGAGATAGCGGCCGAGCAAAGGCTACGAGGCCCCCTGCAACATTTTCCGTCCGATCTGCTGACGTTCGACGTCCGATGTCTCCGCGACGCAGAGATACTCTGTCCCGATGGGAGTGATGCGACGGCCATCGTACGACGGATCGTCGAATTTCATCGCTCTGGCGACCGGATTCGGGGTGTCGCACGCACGGTTGCGCCTGTATTCATCGAAAACCAGCGGGAGTTAACCGTGCAAGGCGACACCAGCCTCGAACTGGTCATCACCCCCGATATCCTGGATACGATCCGGGGCCATCCACCCTCAATGCGGCGCTTCCGGGACATGGTCGAGGCGGAGACCACGAGCTGGTTCGTCCACGAGGATATCCCGATTTCGGTGGGGATCGTCGACGGTGCCGTGGGAATGAACCTCACCGACGAGGACGGCGTTCTCAAAGGGGGGTTGCTGACCGATGACGACACTGTCCACTCGTGGGCAGTCGATCTCTTCGAGAGCTGTCGCGAACAAGCGAGGCCAGTGGATCCTGACGCAATCACGGCGTGACCACAGTCTGCTCCGTCGTCGAAGACTACTCCAGTTTCGAGGTCGGTGATTCGGTCTGAGCAACCGGTACGCTCCTTATGATTACGTAACTATGCCTGTAATGATATGTGGCGACGAGCGGACGTTTCTCGACCGACGGTGCCGTCTCCGCTCCGGCGTCACGAAACAGCCAAAATTTATCAGACAAAAACAGTATGTGCTGGAATGACTATTATCGGGGCTCCTGTACGACGTCAGGTCACGCGCAATCGTAGGCACGTCTCGAAATCGACGGAGGAGACTCTGTCCCCACACCGAAGTGAGAATGACTGACCGTTCGCAACAGCGCCGAATCGGCGCGATACTCCCCGAATTGAACACGGGATTTCTACGTCAGAATACCTCTAGCACGGATTCCGGGGCTCTGCCACCTCATTCACGCTGAAACCACGTTTGAAGCCCCATCGCCGGTCCACGTTGCCTTCGCTCGGCCTGTCTCTCCGTGGCTTCGTACCCCAATCGCAGCGGGACGGATCCGCGGGGGACGGGATCGATCCCGCCCGATACTATTTATCTGATTAGTTATGTTATTCGCTAATGTTCGATTTCCGTATATCTTGGACCGCTCCTGGACACCACCGACAACGAACTCACGCTCCCATTTCATCGTGATGTACCGCTCTACCTGGGTCCCCGAGAGCGGTCTCTCACTGCCGTCCTCGTTCAGTGCCCCACTTGGTACCGCCCGAGGTCTGGTTTGCGTGCTCGTAACTTCGTGGACCGACGCGACCGTTTGAGCGAAGGCGCGACGATTCGCACTCTGGTCGTCGTTTCGGGGCCGTGGATGCTCGCCGTGCGCGTTCGATGGGGGTGCGTCTCGCTGCAGACGTGAAGGTAGCCGGTGACCCACGTGCGCTACTTGCGCTGGGCGTAGCGGTCCCTGTCGTCGTTCACGAGCCCCGTTCCTGTGGACGGACGAGCGTCACTCGCTGCACTGCGGTGTCTGGGCGCCGCCGCTCTCTAAATAGCCGGCGACTTCTTCGACAGGTCTGACGTCCCCGTATTTGGCGTTGATGTCGAAGAGATTCGCCTCGTGGGGGTCGACGGCGCGGTCGCCGACCGCGTCCTCCGGAACGATGGTGTAATACCCGTGTGAGCAGGCGTCAACGACGGACGCACGGATGCAGCCGCTGGTCGTACACCCTGTGACGACGACGGTGTCGGCCCGGAAGTACGCGAGCATCGAGTTCAGTTCGGTTTCGTGGAACGCGCTGGCCTGCTGTTTGTCGAGCACGTGGTCTTCCTCGCGGACGTCGAGTCGCGGGTCGACGTCGACCCACTCGCCGTCCGCGTGCAGCGTCTCCAGGCTCGGTATCTTCTCGCCCCAGACGCCGAGGTCCCGCATGTCGTCGTGTTTCGTGACGATGCGCGTGAATACGACCGGGACGTCGCCGTCGCGGGCGGCGCCGACGAGCCGATCAGTTCGCGCAACGACGTCGGTCAGGTCGCCGCCCAGTGGGTTCTCGGGGTCGGTGAAGCCTGTCTGGAGGTCGACGACCAGCAACACCGGCTCGTCGCCGTACCCGACGCGGTTGTCCATCGATGCGCGCTCGTAGATCGCCTGTTTGTCGTTCTCGGCCATGTCCTGACGTCCGGGCGGAATTGATTCCCCGGGACGGAACGCCCCGGTTTGTTCGCCGCAGTGAATTTCGGTGGGTTTCACTACGACACTGACCGACTTGATGGTGTGGGTGGACGTGACTCGGAGCCACCGACGGAACGCTATCCGACCGCATTCGCGGGGCTGATTGCAAGCCCGAGAACGGATCGTGAGAATCGGTCAGATGTCTCGGTGGACGAACCACGCCTGGCTCGCGAAGAGGAGGACCGCGGTCATCCCGACGAGTACGGCCGCGCCTGCGAGGTCGTACGTTCCGTCGAGCAGGACCGCGTTCGGATCGAAGTACCGCATCGGTGCGAGCGCTCCCACCGACTCGTACTCCGTCCCCCGAAGCAGTGATTCGACGAGGTAGAGCGCGAACGTGACGCCGAGTGCGACGCGCTGGGCGATGCTCGCGCGGTCGAAGGTGACGGACGCGAGCAACCCGATGCCCGCACAGGCGAACAAGTACGGGACCGACAGCAGGTGGAGCGCGACGACGTCGGCGGCGGACAGTGACTCGCCGATGAGCCGGGCGGAGACGAGCACCACGACAGGTGTGACGACGTTCACCAGGAGTATCGGAACACCGAGGGCGGCGAACCGCTCGGTGGCGAGTCGCTGCCGGGATACCGGCATCGATAGGAGGGTGTCCATCCGGCCGCGGTCGATGTCGTCGGCTACGATACTCGCGGCGCTGTACGCGAGGTACAACCCAAGGAGGATGATCCAGCCGAACATGTACAGCTCGACGGAGAGGAATCCCTCGAGGGAGGCCATCGTCTCGATGTTGAACGCCCGGATCATCGGCTCGGGGAACGCGTCGCGGAGTTGGTTCATGTCCATCGCTTCGCTGTAGGACGGGTACGCCCACACTGCGAAGGCGGCCAGCAGCGACATCCCGATTGAGAGGTACACGCTGCCCCGGACTCGCTTGCGAGCGTCGTACCGCGCGAACTCAAACATCCTCGCCACCCCCGTAGAACCGCAGGAAGACGTCTTCGAGCGGCGCTTCCTCGATCGAGACGTCGACCATCTCGTGGTCCGGTAGCCGAGCGAGCAGCGCGTTGATGTCACCGGTGAAGGTGAACGTGCACTCGGTGAACTCGGTCTCCGGGTCAGCCGTTTCGTCGTCCGGGACGCTGGTTTCGAGGTCGTGGACGCCCTCGAGGTCCACGAACGCAATCGGAATCGGGTCGGCGCTGTTGATGCGGACGACTTTCCCGCTCCGCGTCAGGAACGACTCGATCGGGTCGACGGTGACGAGTCGACCGTCCCGGATAATACCGACGCGGTCGCAGAGCCGGCGGACCTCACTCAGGATGTGCGAGGACAGGAACACGGTCACCCCGCGGTCGCGTTCCGCGCGGAGGAACTCGGCGAACTGGTGTTTGATGAGGGGGTCGAGCCCACCGGTCGGTTCGTCGAGGATGACGAGGTCCGGGTCGTGCATGAACGCGGTCACCAGCCCTAATTTCTGGACGTTCCCGCTGGAGTACTCGCGGACTCGCCGGTCGAGTGGCGGTTCGAACATCTCCAGGAGTTCCTCCCGCCGGTCGTCGCCTTTCACCGCGGCGTGCAGGTCGAGAATCTCGGCGCCCGTCGCCTGCTCGTCGAACGCCTGGTCGTCCGAGAGGTGACCGATCCGGCGTTTTGCGTCGATGAGCGCCTTCTGGTCCCGGATGTCGTTGCCGAGCACGCGAGCCGTTCCGGCTGTCGGTCTGATGAACCCGAGGAGCATCCGGATCGTCGTCGTCTTCCCCGCTCCGTTCGGACCGAGGTACCCGAAGATCTCCCCCGTTTCGACGGAGAACGTGAGGTCTTCGGCAGCGAGGACCTCCCCGTAGTCCTTCGTCAACCCGTCGAGTTCGATTGCGCCCATACGACTTCCTTCTCGACGTGCCCATGTTGTTGTATCGGTATTCTGAACGCTACAGCGGACCCGACCGAACCGGGCGGACGCTCCGGGTCCCCGACTGTCAGGCGGGCGGCTGCTCGCCGGCGGGGGCTGCGAGGAAGAAACCGCCGAATGCGGTCACCCACAGGAGGCCGAGGTACGCCACCCAGCGTTCGAGCCCGCCGATTCCCAGCGGCGTCCCGTCCCCGAGTGCGACGAAGAGGACGAACGCGACCAGTTCGAGGCCGCCGAGCGCGACGGAGACGTACCGAAACGGCGCCCGGAGGACCGACCCCGCGACGAGGGCTGTGACGCCGATGCCCCCGAACGCGACGAACGCCGCGACGAAGTGCGGCGCCCCCGTGTGGGCGGGGAACACGCCGACGCCGGCGACCCCGACGCCAGTGACGGCTGTGACGCCCGTGAACGCGCGGCTGTCGAAGAGCCGGTGAAGGGCTGCGGCGACGCCGACGAGCAGGACGCCGCCGAGAATCATCGCGGCGTTGAACACGGCCTGCGATGCCCCCGGGGCGTCCTCGGCGCCGAGCGCACTGATCGTCTGGTCGGCGGCGCTGTACCCCGGGTAGAGCACTTCCGCTGTGACGAACCCGAGTACCGTACAGGCGCCTCCCGCAATCAGCGCGACCCCGGCGAGCGTCCTCGTCCGTTCGCTGTCCATCGTGTCCGATTCCTCACACGCCGTTGGTAATAGTGCTGGCGTCCCGGCGAGTCACTCAGCCCTCGTTCTGGTATCGGTGGCCGACGACGAGCGCGAGGACGTTCGACGCGAGGAGCGCGACGAGCACTGGCGGTTGGAGGGCGACGTGGTCGGGGAACGCTGCTGCAACGAGGAACGCACCCGGGTAGACGAGCGGGAAGAGGACAGTCGCCCAGAACGCCGCCGCTTCGGCGCTGCCCGCGACCGTCCGGACGCCCGCGCCGAGCACGCTCGACAGACGTCCCCGGGTGGACGAGACTCGGCTCATACATCCGACCAATACAGCCAGCCGCAATAGGGTGGCGTAGATTCAAACGGCTCTTTGAGTGTGTGCAGTGACGAATCGCCGGGAGTTTGGTACGACGAGGACGCTCTCTGGCGGGCGGCGGCCACCGGGATCCGCTGCCGGCCAGCGCCGCAGCGCCGACACACCCCTCGAGTACACGCTCGGAGAGCACACGCGCCACCCGTACTGTTCCCTCACTGATCGCGACGTCGCTCCCTGCAGTCGCTCGCAAACGCACCGGGCTCCCCGTCGTTCCGAGATGAAAGTGGTTATCGGTGCGCCCGCCCTTACCCACGTATGACGATCGCTACCGGCGATTCTGTGACCTTCGAGTACACCGGACGACTAGACGACGGCACGGTCTTCGACACCTCGCGGCTCGACGTCGCCGAGGACGCTGGCCTCGCCGACGCGCAGCCCGACCGCGACTACACGCCGCTGACGGTCGACGTCGGCGCCGAACAGGTCATCGAGGGCATGGAGGACGGCCTGGTCGGTCTCGAGGAAGGCGAGTCCACGACCATCGAGATTCCGCCCGAGAAGGCGTACGGCGAGTGGAGCGAACAGCAGGTCCAGGAGTACGAGACCGACGAACTCCGCGAGATGCTCGGCGGCGAGACCCCCGAGGAGGGCGCGTACCTCGAAGCCCAGAACGGGCAGGTCGGCGAGGTCGTTCACGCCGACGAGGACACCGTCCGCGTCGACCTCAACCACGAACTCGCCGGGAAGACGCTCGCGTTCGACGTCGAAATCGTGGACGTCAACTGACCCCAGCAGCCCCGAGAGCCGCGCGCGCAGTTTCACACACCTCGTGTTGCTGTTCGAAATTCGTGGGCTCCGCGTTGCGTCCTGCTGTCTACGCGGGTCCGCGCGGCGTCCGCCCGTCTTCGCGCCTCCGCGTCGCGTCTGGCTGTCCCCGTTACGTTCCCCATCTGTCGCCCCCACACAGCAGTGGTATCGGACGCCGAGAACGTGAGTCGCGTACTTCCGTCGGGAGACGATATCGGGTCTGACCGCGCTGGGACGGGTCGCGTACCGAGAGCCGGATAGGCCGAGACTGGCAGTCGACCGCTGTCCCAGACACTGGCCGTCGCTTCGGGAGCGTCGGCCTACGCCCGCTCTTCGACGTTCCGTATCGCTCGTTCGGACGCTTCGTCCGCGCGCTTCTCGAGCTCTGCGACGTCCCGTTCGACGTCCTCGACGAACGCCGAATCAGACACCTGGTCGACGTTGTGCCGGACTGTGAAGACCGCGGCGCGGAGCGCCGAGCGAGCGAGAATGACGCCGGTAGCGGCGTCAGCGACCGCGTTCCGGTTGCCAGTCTCGGTGACGTCCGTCGCCAGTTCGAGGACGTTCAGGCACGCGTCGGCTATCGTGAGCGGAACGCCGATCGACCGTTTGACGTCGGACTGGTCCACGACGCCGCTATCCGCGCCGAAGAGCTCGTCGACCACTCTCCCGTCGGTGTCGGCGAGCTCCAGGAGGTGACCTCGCTGTCTGTGGAGGTCGTCGCGGACGTCCGCCAGTCCTGTCGCCGCCCCTCCGCTGGCTCCGCCATCGACGGTGTGGATACAGACCATCTCGCAGAGAGCCGCCCCGAGCGCGCCGACGACTGCCGTCGCGGTCCCGCCGGCAGGCGCGACGCGATTCGAGGCGACCCCGGAGAGGAACCCGTCGAGCGACTGGTCTCTGTAGTGCATCAGTTTCGACCGGGTCCACGGGGAGCAGACAGATACCTTTTCCTGGGAGATCGGGTCGATTCTTCGCAGATGGGGGCTGCGAACGTGGTCGGAGCGCCCGAACAGTGGCGAGTCGACCTCGAGGATTCGGGCGACTGTCGGTCGTTTCCATGGCTATCGTTGACATTCCGTCTGAAATATCGGCACAGAGGCCGGTAAAATCGGTTCTTGTTTCTACACCAATGGGAATGCTCTGACATTTATATGGGGTGCCGGCCGTTGGTTCTACTGGGATGATTTCAATGGCTAACAGTACCCAAGAGCTCGAGGCCTTCAAGGCGAACCTGGGCGAATTCTCGGAGCAAGCACCGGAGATCGAGAACTTCCTCGGCTTCGTCGAGTCGGCCGAAGCGACCGAGACGCTCGACCGGAAGACCAAGGAGTTGATGTCACTCGCAATCGGGGTCGCCGTCAGATGTGAACCGTGCATCCTCTGGCACACGGACGCCGCACTCGACGCGGGCGCGAGCCCCGAGGAGGTCGACGACGCGCTGAAAGTCGCCGTCGCCATGGGCGGCGGTCCGGCGCTGGCGTACGCGACCAAAGCTCACCAGGTCCTTCAAGAGCTATCGGAGTAGGGCACTCCGTTTCGCGTTCGGCGCCCCGGTTTCAGATTCGACTCTCCTCCGTTTTCAGACACGCCTCGCCGACGTTTTCACGCGGTGAGGAGTTGTCTGAGGACGTACTGCAGTATGCCTCCGTGCTCGACGTACGTCACGGCGGCCGGCGTGCCGACCTGTGCGGTCACCGGGAACTCGACGGTCGAACCGTCCGCGCGTTCGGCGACGACGGCGAGTTCGTCCATCACGTCGAGGCCGTCGTCGAGTCCGCGAATCGTGAACACCTCCGACCCGTCCAGTCCCAGCGACTGCCACGAGTCGCCGTCCTGGAACTGCAGGGGTAGCACACCCATCCCGACGAGGTTGTCGCGGTAGATGCGCTCGTAGCTCTCGGCGATGGTCGCGCGGACGCCCAGCAGGTCAGTCCCCTTCGCCGCCCAGTCCCGGCTGGACCCGGTGCCGAACTCCTCGCCGGCCATCACGACGAGCGGTGTCCCGTCCTCGCGGTAGCGACGACTGGCTTCGAACACCGTCGTCTGCTCGCCAGTCGACTGGTGGACCGTGTACCCGCCCTCGACGTCGTCGAGCATCTCGTTCTCGATGCGGACGTTCGCGAACGTCCCACGCATCATCACCTCGTGGTTGCCGCGGCGGGCGCCGTACGTGTTGAATTCGTGAGGTTCGACGCCGTGGTCGAGCAACCACTGGCCCGCGGGGAGGTCGGGGCCGAACGGGCCGGCCGGACTGATGTGGTCCGTGGTGACGGTGTCACCGAGCGTCAACAGACAGCGCGCGTCCTCGACGTCCTCGACACCCGGCGTCTCCAGCGGGAAGTCCTGGAAGAACGGCGGTTCGCGGATGTACGTCGACTCGTCGTCCCACTCGTAGGTTGCACCGGTCGGCGCGTCGAGCGCGGCCCAGCGCTCGTCGCCCTCGAACACGGACGCGTACTTCTCCTCGAACAGCTCCGGGGAGACATTCTCGTGGATCGCGGCCTGCACTTCCGCCGCGTCGGGCCAGATGTCCGCCAGATAGACCGGCTCGCCGTCCGCGTCGGTCCCCAGCGGCTCCGTTTCGAGGTCGACGTCCATCCGTCCGGCGAGGCCGTACGCGACGACCAGCGGCGGACTCGCGAGGTAGTTCGCGCGGATCTTCGGGTGGATGCGCGCCTCGAAGTTCCGGTTCCCGGAGAGGACGCTGGTCGTCCAGAGGTCGTGGTCGTCGATCGCCTGCTCGACCGAGTCGGGCAGCGGGCCGGCGTTCCCGATGCAGGTCGTACAGCCGTAGCCGACGACGGCGTACCCGAGGTCTTCCAGATACGGGAGGAGGCCGGACTCCTCGAGGTACTGCGTGACGACGCGGCTCCCTGGCGCGAGGCTCGTCTTGACGTACGACGGCACGTCGAGCCCCTTCTCCACGGCGTTCCGCGCGAGCAGCCCGGCGGCGATCATCACCGACGGGTTCGACGTGTTCGTACAGCTCGTGATCGCGCTGACGAGGACGTCGCCGTGCCCGATCTCGACCGTTTCGTCGCCCAGGTCGACCTCGACGTTCTTCGTCAGCGGCCCCAGTTCCGGCTCGGATTCGACCTGGACGCCGCCGTCGGATTGCGGGTCCGAGGTGGCATCGTTCGCTCCGCTCACGCTGCCGCCGTCCGTCTCCGCACCGGCCGCACCGGACGCGCCGCCCTCGCCGAGCCACCGCTGGAGCACGTCCTCGTCGACGTCGTCGAGGTCCTCGCCGAACTCGCCGTGGAGGAGGTCCCGGAAGCTCTGCTTCACGTCCCCCATCGGAATCCGGTCCTGGGGGCGCTTGTGGCCAGCGAGACTCGGTTCGACCGTGGAGAGGTCGAACTCGACGACCTCGGTGTACTCTGGCTCCTGTTCACCGAACAGTCCCTGTGCCTCGAGGTACTCGCGGACGAGGTCGACGTGGTCGGGGTCGCGGCCGGTGAGTTCGAGATAGTCGAGCGTTCGCTCGTCGGCCGGGAACATGCTGATCGTCGACCCCTGCTCGGGCGCCATGTTCGCAATCGTCGCCCGGTCGGGCACCGTGAGGTTCTCCACGCCGGGCCCGTAGAACTCGACGAACCGGTCGACGACGCCGACCTCGCGGAGCCGTTCAGTGATGTGGAGGACGAGGTCCGTCGCAGTCGCGCCCTCGGGCAGTTCGCCCTCGAGGCGGACGCCGACGACCTCGGGGAGTTTCATCGTGACCGGCTGGCCGAGCATCGCCGCTTCGGCTTCGATGCCGCCGACGCCCCACCCGACGACGCCGATGCCACCGATCATCGGGGTGTGGCTGTCCGTGCCGACCAGCGTGTCCGGCAGGAGCCACTCCTCGCCGTCCCGTTCGCGAGCGTGGACGACGCGGCCGAGGTGTTCGAGGTTCACCTGGTGGACGATGCCGGTGCCCGGCGGGACGACGTTGAAGTTCTCGAAGGCGTTCTGCGCCCACTTGATCGCGCGATACCGCTCGCTGTTGCGCTCGTACTCCAGTTCGACGTTCTTCTCGTAGGCGTCCTCGGAGTCGAAGTAGTCGACCTGGACGCTGTGGTCGATGACGAGGTCGATGGGGATCTCCGGCTCGACGAGCGCCGGGTCGCGGTCCTTGCGCTCGACTTCCGAGCGGAGCGCAGCCAGGTCGACGACAGCCGGCACGCCCGTGAGGTCCTGGAGGACGACGCGAGACGGCGAGAACGGGACCTCCGCGTCGGGGACGTCGGGCTCCCAGCCAGCCGCATTCCGGACGTCCGCTTCGGTAATCGCCTCCCCGTCGGCGTTCCGGAGCACCGACTCCAGGAGGACCCGGATGCTCACCGGGAGCGAGTCCAGGTCGCACAGTCCCTCCTCTTCGAGCACCTGCAGGTCGGCCATCTTGTACGTCGTGCCGTCGACTTCCAGTTCACGGACGGCATCGAATGGCAGTCTCTCAGTCACAATAGTTCGAACTTTGGTAAGAACCCCCATCAATCTCACCCCGAATCCCACCCACTAAGAACCGGAATCCCACTGACGGACAGGGGATCAGCGAGTATGCCCCGGGAGGTTCGTCCGGGCACTGCGACGTGAGGCCGGCGTGGGCCGCAATCTGTACCGGTCCGCAGACGCAAGCGCCGACGAACTCGGCATACACCCGCCTGAGCTGTCCCCGTGTTTCGACAGACGGCAGGAACGCCCGGACACAGATTCGCGGCGGGTCCAGCGACAGACTGCGAAGGTCCGGCCTACAGGCGCCAGTCTCTACAGGTGTCGTTCAATCGTTCACACCCGTCGGCAGTGACGACGACGACGTCCTCGATGCGGACGCCGAACTCGCCGTCCACGTAGACGCCGGGTTCGACGGAGAACACCATCCCCTCCCGCAGGGTCTGGTCGTTCCCGCTGACCACGTACGGCTCTTCGTGGACTTCCAGTCCGAGACCGTGCCCGGTCCGGTGGATGAACTCGTCCCCGTAGCCTGCGTCCGCGATGACGTCCCGGGCGGCGGCGTCGACGGCTTCGGCCGGAATCCCCGGCTGGACAGTCTCGCAGGCGGCTTGCTGTGCCTCGGCGACCACCTCGTGGACCCGCTCGAACGCCGCTGGCGGGTCGCCCGCGAACACGACCGTCCGCGTCTGGTCGCTGGGATACCCGTCGACCCGAGTCCCGAAGTCGAAGACGACGGGGTCGCCGCGCGTGATTTCCCGGTCTCCGTGCCGGTGATGGGGTTTCGCTCCGTTCGGCCCGCTTCCCACGATCGGGTCGAACGAGGGTCCGGTTCCGCCGTGTGCAGCGAGTCGCTCCTCGACGTAGCCCGCGAGCTCCGCTTCCGTCATCCCGATCGCGTCGGAGCCGAGGGCGCGGACGTCCTCCATGGCAGCGTCGGCGGCGGCGCCGGCGCGCCGCAGGGCGTCGACCTCTCGACTGTCTTTTTGCATCCGGAGCGGAGCGAGCACTTCGCTCGCCAACCCGACGTCGGCGTCGGGGAGCGCCCCGCGGAGGTCGAGCGTGAACTGCGCCCACATTCGGTCGTCGACGAGAACGCGGCCGTCCTGGATGCCGAGCTCGGCCGAGACGTCGGCGACGAGAGCGAGCGGATCGCCACCGTCGCCGTAGGTTCGGATGTCCGCGACCCACGAGTCGTCCGCGATGTGGGACTCGTACAGCTCGGGTGCGACGAAGACCGGCTCGTCGTCCTGGGCCACGAACAGGAACAGGTGGCGCTCCATCGGTTCGTCGGTGAACCCGGAGAGGTACTCCATGTCCACGCTCGGGAACAGCACGAGCGCGTCCGCGTCGCCGCCTGCCAGGTGTTCCTGACAGGACGCGACACGCTCCCGGTAGTTCACTCGCTGCCACCCCGCGTCCAGACGTCGGCGGTATCGTAGTCGGCTTCGATGCCCCACTCGGCGATCTCGCCGACCGGCGGGGATTCGTAGCCGCCGGCCTTGCTGTGCGTCCAGCCGAATCCAGCGAGGTCCGCGAGCAACTCGGCGAACTTGAACGGCGCGGTCACTGCATCCAGGACCGGTACGCCCAGTTCCGCCTGCAGGTCCTCGTAGAAGCCGTACTCCGCCGTGCAGCCCAGAATCACGACCTCGGCGTCGTCCTGCTCGACGGCCTTCGTGGCGGCCGCCCGGAGCCGTTGTTCGGTCCTCTCGGGGTCGGCCTGGAAGTCCAGCACGCCGAGGTCCGCGGTCCGGAAGGACGCCAACTGGTCGCCGAACCCGTACTTGCGGACGCGGTCCCGCATCTGGGGGACCCACTTCTGCCGCCCGACCACGACCGAGAATGAGTCCCCGAGCGTCGTGGCGAGGTGTGTGGTCGCTTCCGCCGGGGCCGCGATCGGCATGGACTCGCTGACTTCGCGGGCTTCCTCCAGTGCGAGGTCGTAGAAACACCCGACGACGACGGCGTCGTACCCGTTGTTCTCGGCGCGCTTGACCTCGTGGAGGACGTCCGGCGTGACGAGCGCCTCGTAGTAGTGGTACTCGACGTGGTGCGGGCCACGGTCGAGGGCCGTGACGTCGACGGTCGTCCCGGGGCGCGCAGCAGACTGCAGGATGTCCTGGATGTCCCCCGAGAAGTCGTCGTGGGCGACCGGGTCGATCCAGCGGACGTCCGTCATCTGTCCGCTCGCAGGTCGGCGGTCTCCTCGTCGTCGACGCGTCCGTCCTCGGTGATGGCGACCCCGTACTGTTCGCGGGCGGCCGCACGGGACACGTAGCCGTCCTCGTAGTCTTCGAGAACGAGCTCGGGGTCGCGGTCGAACGGGTCGCCGTAGCCCCCACCGCCAGCGGTGCGGTTCGAGATGGTTTCACCGGGCACGAAGTTGCCGCGGAACATCCCGACGTGCTTGCCGTCCCCGTCGTGGAGGTGGTCGTTGTCGACGAGTACTTCGACGCGGTCCTGGAAGTCCGCCCGGTCGGAGTCGAGGACGACGACGTTCTTCTTGCCGGGTTGACCGCCGTCGAGCCCCCAGTTCTCGGTCCGGGTCTTCTGGATGATCGAGAGCGCGCCGACCGGCTCGAGCACGCGGAAGTCACGCCGGATACCGAGGCCGCCGCGGTGCTCGCCCGGCCCACCGGAGTCTTCGCGCAGCGAGAGCTGGTCGAAGCGAATCGGCGCCTTGTTCTCGAACACCTCGATGGGGATGTTTCGGACCATCGTCTCGCTGATGTGCATGAGCGCGTTTTCGCCGTCGTGACCGACACCGGCCCCCCAGCCGACGCCCTCGTTGTTCGCCTCGACGAACGGCCGGCCGGTCTCGGGGTTCTCGCCGTACAGCATGATGTCCGCGAGGTCGCCGCCGGAACTCGCGGGCACGCGGTCGGGCATCCCCTTCGCCAGCGCCTTGAAAACGACGTCGATGCCGACGATGCCCGTCCAGACAGTGAACGTCGGGGCCGGATAGCTCGCGTTGAAGATGTTGTCCTCGGGCACCTCCATGCTGAGCGGCTCGTACTGGCCGCCGTTGGAGTCCTCCTCGGGGGTCGTCAGCGTCTTGAACGTGAGCTTGCAGATGGTCTCGCTCATCCCCGGCGGGATGTTCAGCGGTTCGTCGACTTCGCCGGAGGACCCCGAGAAGTCGACCGTGAACTCGTCCCCGTCGATGGTCACCTCCGCTCGGAGTTTGATGAGGTCGTCGTCCTCGCGGTGGACGCCGTCGGCGTACCCGGTCGCGGACCACGTGCCGTCCGGGAGGTCCTCGACGGCTTCGCGCGCGGTCTGCTCGCCGTGGTCGAGGATCTTGTCGACGGCGGTTTCGACAGTGGCGTCGCCGTACTTCTCGTAGAGTTCCTGGAGGCGCTGCTCGCCCGTTCGGACGGCCGCGACCTGGGCGTTCAGGTCGCCGATGACTTTCTCCGGCATCCGGGAGTTGAACCGGATGATGTCCAGGATCTCCTCGTCGGGTTCGCCGTCCTTGTACACCTTCGTTCCCGGGAACAGGACTCCCTCCTGGTGGACGTCCGTCGAGTCCAGGACGTACCCGGAGTCTTTCGCGCCGAGGTCCAGCCAGTGAGCGCGGCAGGTGGTGTACCCGATGAGTTCCTCGTCGTGGAACACGGGCGCGAACAGCAACACGTCGAGCGTGTGCGTGCCGCTCCAGTACGGGTAGTTCATGATGAACACGTCCCCGGGGTTCATGTTCTCCTCGCCGACGTGTTCGACGGCCTTCTCGATGCCGTAGTCGTTCGCGCCGAGGAACAGCGCCAACCCGGGGGAGTCGGCGATGAGGTTCAGGTCCCGGTCGAAAATGGAGATGCCGAAGTCCAGAATCTCGTAGATGATGGTGTTGTACGCGGTCCTGATGAGCGTGCGCTGCATCTCGGTTGCGGCGGACGTGAGGTAGTTCCGGACGACCTCGACCGTCGCCGCGTCGATCTCCTGGGTGCTCATTGTTCGTCCTCCGTGGAAATGATGATGTGACCGTACTCGTCGACGGTCGCGGACTGGTCGCCGTGGAAGACCAGCGAGGTGGTTGGTTCCGTGACGACCGCGGGGCCGTCGAGTTCGTCGCCGGGCGCGAGCGTCCCGCGTTCGTATTCGTCGAAGTCGCGGAACTCCCCGCTCGCGAAGCAGTACGCCTCGCGAGTCCCGGACGGTTCGGGGGTGCCGTCGCTCCGTTCGCGGCGTTCGAGGCTGGGTTTGTCGTTCTCGCCGATGGCGCGGACCCTGAGGTGGACGACCTGGACGGGGTCGTCCATCGTGTGCCCGTAGCGCGTCTCGTGCTGGGCTTCGAAGCGGTCGGCGAGCTCGTCGAGGTCGTCGATTCCGTCCGCGTTCACTTCGACGGTGTGCTCCTGGCCGAAGTACCGCATCTCGACCGTGCGTTCGAGCTCCTGGCGGTCCTCGCTGATGCCCTCCGCGGAGAGCGTTTCCCGTCCCTCGGCTTCCAGTTCGTCGAAGGCTTCGTCGAGGCCCGCGAGTTCGACGTCGTCGAGCACTGCGATGTGGGTCTGGGAGAAGTCGTAGACGACGTCGGCCATCAACATCCCCCACGCGGAGAAGACGGACGGCGCCTGCGGGACCAGTACTTCGTCGACCCCGAGTTCGCGGGCGACCAGCGGGACGAACATCGGTCCCGCGCCCCCGTACGCGACCATCGAGAAGTCGCGGGGGTCTAACCCCTTCTCGACGGTGATCTCCCGGATCGCGCCGACCGTGTTCGCGAGCGCGACGTCGAAGACGCCGCGGCTGGCGTCCTCGACTGTCGTTTCCAGGGGGTCGGCGAGTTTCGAGCGAATCCCGTCGATGGCTGCCTGTTCGGCGGTGTCCATGTCACCGCCGAGGAAGTCCGCGGGGTCGAGGTAGCCGAGTGCGAGTCCCGCGTCAGTGACCGTGGGCTCTGTGCCCCCGTTGTTGTAACAGATCGGCCCGGGTTCGGCGCCCGCGCTCTCGGGGCCGACCTTGAGGAGGTCGCCGTCCAGCCAGGCGATGGACCCGCCACCAGCACCGATCGTGCGGATGTCGTAGACGGGTATGAGCATCGGCTGGTGTTCGAGCGTGGAGTCGTACTTGACGACGGGCGACCCGTCCTCGATGACGGCCGCGTCGAGGCTGGTGCCGCCCATGTCGACAGTGATGAGGTTGTCGCGGCCCGCAACGTCACCGACCTGGGAGGCGCCGATGAGGCCGCCGGCGGGGCCGGAGAGGATGGTGTGCACCGGTGCGGTTTTTGCGCTGTCGGCTGTGAGAGTGCCGCCGCCCGAGCGCGTTATGAAAAACGATCCGTCGAATCCGTCCTCCGAGAGCGCGCCGTCGAGGGTGTCGACGTAGTTCTCGAAAATCGGCTTGATGTAGCTGTCGAGGACGGCGGTGCTGGTGCGTTCGTATTCGCGGTATTCGCCCGTGATGTCGCTGGAGACGGAGACGCTGACGTCCGGGCAGGCCTCCCGGACGACGGCTGCGGCTGCCTGTTCGTGCTGGTCGTTCTGGTAGGCGTGGAGGAAGCAGATTGCGATCGAGTCGACGTCGTGTTCTTCGACGAGCTCGATGGCTGCCTCCCGCACGGCCGCCTCGTCGAGCTCCTCGACGACGGCGCCGTCGGCGTCGAGTCGACCGGGGACGCCGAGGCGGCGCCGACGGGGCACCATCGATTCCGGCTTCTCGTAGTTGATGTCGTACATCGCGTCGCGTTCGAGGTTCGTTCGCGCGATCTCGTAGACGTCGGTGAACCCCTCGTTCGTGATGATGCCCGTGCGGGCGCCGTCCCGTTCGAGGACTGCGTTGAGGCCGAGGGTCGTGCCGTGGACGAACGCGTCCGTGTTGGCGAGGTCGGCGCCGACCTTGTCGACGGAGTTGCGGACGCCGTCGCTGGGTTGATCGGGAGTCGTCGCTGCTTTTTCGAGGTCGACTTCGCCGGTTTCGCGGTCGAAGGTGATCGCATCGACGAACGTACCGCCGATGTCGACCGCGACCCGGTGTTTGTTGTCTTGTCTCACGTCATAGCCGTTTCGTGCAATACTATATATCGCTTTCCCCGGTTGGTTCTGGTTCGTGTCTTCCAACGCCCGTTTCGTGTGGTTTCTGGATAGTTATGGACCGATTAGTAATTTTTACCGTTTGTTTTGGGGAATTTTTACAGTAGAACTAAGTTCCCTGGTGTTGCAGTTGGGTAGCATGGGTACCAGTATCAATGACCATGTTGACCGCCGCACGTTCCTGAAATACGGCGGCGCAGCCAGTATCAGTGCCATCTTCGCGGGCTGTACCGACAACCAGTCGACGGACGAGACGACGAACGAATCGGGAACAGATTCACCCGATTCGACAGAAAGCGACGGCGGCTCCACGTCGAACGGCGACGACGAAGCCACTGAATTCAACTACGTCACCACTGTCACCCCGAGTTCCATCGACCCGATGAAGGGGTCGGACAACCTCGAGACGCTGCTCCTCCACAACGTCTACGACCCGCTGCTGTACTACACTGACGGCACGCCGCCCGAACTCCAATCCTGGCTGGCTACGAACTACTCCGTCTCCGACGACGGCCAGACGTACACGTTCGAACTCCGGTCGGATGCGACCTTCCACAACGGCGACCAGGTCACGGCGTCGGACGTGAAATACTCCGTCCAGCGCATGATGGACATGCAGAACGGGTTCTCCTGGATGTGGGAGGGCGTCCTCTCCCCGGAGAACGTCGAGGTCGTCGACGAGAAGACCGTCAGAATGACGACGAACGACGTCTACGCGCCGTTCCTCTACACGCTGCCGTTCCTCTACATCGTCAACCAGGACCAGGTCGAAGCGAACGCGAACAGCGACGGACAGTTCGGGGAGCACGGCGACTACGGCACCGAGTGGCTCGAAGCGAACGACGCCGGGAGCGGTCCGTACCAACTCGCGTCCCGCGAACGCAAACGCGAGATCGTCCTCGAGAAGAACGACGACTGGTGGCGGGAGTTCCCCCACGGACAGGACGGCTACGAAGTCGTCAGCGCAGAAATGGTCCAGGAGTCCGCGACTGCCGCGGGCCGCATGCGGGAGGGCGCGGAAATGGCCGACCAGTGGCTCCCGCTCCAGACGTACAACGACCTCGCGAACGAGGACGGCGTCCGGGTGCACGCGAAGGCGACGTTCAACCCGTTCTACGTCTACATGCACACGCAGCGCGAGCCGCTCGACGACGTCCACGTGCGGCGCGCTATCTCGTACGCGTTCGACTACGACGCCGCGCTGACCGACGTCATGTCGGGCGACTCGGACCACCTCCAGGGGCCGCTCCCTGGCGCGATGTGGAGCCACACCGACGACCTCGAGACCTACGGCCAGGACCTCGAACAGGCCCAGGCCGAACTCGAGCAGTCGGAGTACACCGCCAGCGACATCGACCTGGAGTACACGTACGTCTCCGGGCTGACGGTCGAACAGAACATGGGGCTGTTGCTCCAGTCGAACATCCAGGAACTGGGCGGGTCGCTTTCGGTCAACAAAGCACCGTGGTCGAACATCACCGAGATGACGACGAGCAAGGAGTCCACGCCGGACATGCTCGCCGTCTACCTCTCGTTCAGCTACGCCGACCCGGACACCTTCCTCTACCCGGCCTGGCACAGTAACTCCCACGGCTCCTGGACGAGCGCGTCCTGGTACCAGAACGACGAGGTCGACGACCTCCTCACGGAAGCCCGGCGCACCGTCTCCCAGGAGGACCGCGTCCCGATCTACGAACAAGCCCAGCGGATCATCGCCGAGGACGCCCCCGCGCTGTTCGTGATGAACCAGGCGACGCGCAATGCGCTCTCGACGGACGTGCAGGGGTTCAAGGACAACGGCATCACCGGCTACCGGCAGACGTTCCACCGCTACTACCAGGGCTAAGCAACCAACATGGGTTACAGAGATTATCTGATCAAACGCGGGCTGTCGACGATCCCGATGTTCCTGGGGTTGTCGGTGCTCATCTTCACGCTCGCCCGCGTCATTCCCGGTCGGCCGGCGCGGCTCGCGCTCGGTCCCCGTGCGACCGACGAGGCGGTCCAGCAGCTCCGCCGACAGATGGGGTTGAACGACCCGATCTGGCAGCAGTACGTCGAGTACATGGCTGGCCTCCTGCAGGGGGACCTCGGTCAGTCCCTGATCTCGGAGCGGAACGTCGCGACTGACCTGGTGGAGTACTTCCCGGCGACCTTCGAGTTGACGACGCTCGCGATGCTCATCGCGATCTTCGTCGGCGTCCCGCTGGGCGTCGTCGCCGGGCAGCACAAGGACAAGTGGCCGGACAACGCAAGTCGACTGTTCTCGTTCTTCAACGTCTCGCTCCCGCCGTTCTGGGCGGGCATCCTGCTCCAGTTGCTCGTCGCGTTCCAACTGGGCTGGCTCCCCTCGACGGGACGGATCGGTGACGTCAGTCCGATGCCCGTCGAAACGACGGGGGTACTGCTCGTGGACAGCCTCTTGGCGGCGAACGGTGCGGCGTTCGTGAGTGCCGCACAGCACCTCATTCTACCAGCAATCACGCTCTCGCTGGCGCCGATGGCGGACATCGCCCGGATGACGCGGTCGAGCTTCATCGAGGAGTACGACAAGGACTACGTCGAGGGGTTGCGCACGCACGGGATTCCGAACCGGCTGATCGCCTACAAGTACGTCCTCCGGAAGTCGTTCGCGTCCACGCTCACCATCATCGGGCTGGACTACGGCTTCCTCCTGGGGTCGGCGTTCGTCGTCGAGATCGTCTTCTCGTGGCCCGGGATGGCGTCCTACGGCGTCGAGGCGATTCTCCAGAAGGACATGAACGCGATGGTCGGGGTGACGCTCGTCGTCGGCGCTTCGTTCCTCCTCGTGAACTTCGTCGTCGACGTTCTCTACGGGTTCTTCGACCCGCGAGTCTGGCACGAGGGTGAGAGTGAATGAGTGACACTGAACC
Source organism: Halobacterium bonnevillei (assembly GCF_009831555.1). GTDB lineage: Archaea > Halobacteriota > Halobacteria > Halobacteriales > Halobacteriaceae > Halobacterium > Halobacterium bonnevillei. The sequence goes on from NZ_WUUU01000003.1 coordinate 38,885, forward strand.
AACCGTCGACGACTCTACTGATAGCGCGCTGGCGCGACGCATCGACGACCTCAACCGCATCGTGTACCGGTTCCGCCAGAACCCGATGTCCGTCGTCGGGCTCGCCATCATCCTGTCGTTCGTCCTGATCGCCGTGTTCGCCCCCTGGATCGCGCCGTATCCCAGCGACGCGGGCCACGGTGGCGAGCCCGCCGTCCACTTCGACCAGAAGTTCGAATCGCCCAGCGCCGACCACCTGTTCGGGACCGACCAGGCGGGACGCGACATCTTCAGTCGCGTCCTGTTCGGCACGCGGCTGTCGCTGAAGATCGGGGTGGTCGTCCTCGCGGCCGCGGTCTCCATCGGCGTTCCGGTCGGACTCGTGGCGGGGTACGTCGGCGGCGGGGTCGGCATGACGCTGATGCGCATCACGGACGTGTTCCTGTCAGTTCCGCCGCTGGTCCTCGCGTTGTCCGTCAGCGTCGCGCTGGACTCGAGTCTGACCAACGCGATGCTCGCTATCGCGGCCGTCTGGTGGCCGTGGTACGCGAGGTTGACGTTCGGCGAAGTGCTGTCGGTCAAGAAGGAGACGTACGTGGAAGCCAGCCGCGGCATCGGGGCTACCTCGTTCCGCACCATCTTCCGGGACATCCTCCCGAACGTGCTCGCGCCGATTACGGTGAAGATGAGCCTCGACATGGGGTACGCCATCCTCGTGGCCGCGGCCCTCGGCTTCCTCGGCCTGGGTGCCCAGCCGCCGACCCCCGAGTGGGGAACGATGGTGAGCCAGGGCCGCGATTACCTGCCCGGTCAGTGGTGGTACTCGACGTTCCCCGGCCTCGCCATCTTCCTCATCGTGCTCGGGTTCAACTTCCTCGGTGACGGACTCCGCGACATGTTCGACGTGGAGGTACAGTAATGACAGGCTCACTACTCGACGTTCACGACCTCTCGGTATCGTTCGACACCTACGAAGGCCGCCACGACGTCCTCGACGGCGTCGACCTCACGGTCAACGAGGGCGAAACCGTCGCGCTGGTCGGCGAAACTGGCTGCGGGAAGTCCGTCACTGCACGCTCGATAATGGGGACGCTGCCCCGCCCCCCGGGCGACATCACGAGCGGCGAAATCCGCTACGACGGGGCGGACCTCCTCGCCGACGAGGCGGCCCACGAGCGCGTCAAAGGCGACGAGATGAGCATGATCTTCCAGGACCCCATGACGTACCTCTCGCCGGTGTACCCCGTCGGGTCGATGATGGCCGACGTCGCAACCTACAGCGGCGGCAGAGACGCCTCCTGGTGGGAGATACTCAAGAACCTCCTCGGCCACCGGGCGGACAGAGAGGCGATTCGCGAACGGAGCGTCGAACTCCTCGACCGGATGCGGATTCCCGACCCGGAAGGGACCCTCGACCGGTACCCGGTGGAGCTCTCCGGCGGGATGCGGCAGCGCGTCATCATCGCGATGGCGCTCATCAACGAACCCGACTTCCTCATCGCGGACGAACCCACGACCGCCCTCGACGTCACGGTCCAGAACCAGATTCTGGACCTGCTGCGCGAGCGCGTCGAGGAGCGCGACCTCTCGATGCTGTACATCACGCACAACCTCGGTGTCGCACGGGAGATTGCCGACCGGATCTGCATCATGTACGCCGGCGAGATCGTGGAGGTCGGACGCACCGAGGACATCTTCGACGCGCCGCTCCACCCCTACACCCGCGGGCTCCTGGAGAGCATCCCGAAGCTCACCGGGTTCGAGGGAACGGGGATCGACGGCCAGATTCCCGACTACACCGACCCGCCGTCCGGGTGTCGGTTCCACCCGCGGTGCCCGGCCGCCATGGAGGGCACCTGCGACGTCGAGCCCGTCGAGGAGTACGCGGTCGGCGACGACCGGACCGTGGCCTGCCACCTCTACGAGGACGGCATGGACTTCGAGGACGCAGCTGCAATCGCCGCCGACGAGGCGACGTACCGCGGCGAGGACGCCCAGCCGGCGGAGGCCGGTGTTGGTGGTGAACGATGAGTGCTGATTCACCCGAGCCTCCGGACGCCGGCAGTTCGTCGACCGAGTCCCGGACGGCGATCCACCGGGCGGAAGACCGAGCGGGAGACCCGCTCGTCTCGGTCCGCGACCTCAAGAAGCACTATCCGGTCAGCGACGGCTTGCTCAACCGCTCGAAGTCGTACGTGAAGGCCGTCGACGGCGTGAGTTTCGACATCTTCCCGGGGGAGACGTTCGCGGTCGTCGGCGAATCAGGGTGCGGGAAGACGACACTGGGGAAGACGGTCGCTCGGCTCTACGGGGCGACCGACGGCACCTTGACGTTCGACGGCCGCGACGTCACCGAACTCGAGGGGAAGCAGTTACGCCGACTCCGCCGCGACGTCCAGGTGGTCTACCAGGACCCGTCGTCGTCGCTGAATCCGCGGCGCCGCATCGGGAACATCATCCGCGAGCCGCTGGACGTCCACGACGTCGGGACGAAGGCACAGCGCCGCGACCGCGTCGCGGAGCTCTTGCGCATGGTCGATCTGCCGGTCGAGTTCCGGCATCGGTATCCCAACGCGCTGTCGGGCGGCCAGAAGCAGCGCGTCGCCATCGCGCGAGCGATCGCCGTCGAGCCGAAGTTCGTGGTGTTAGACGAGCCGACGAGCGCACTCGACGTGTCGGTGCAGGCGAAGGTGATCTCGCTCCTGGACGACCTGCAGGACGAACTCGGGCTGACGTATCTGCTGATCAGCCACGACCTCAGCCTGGTGAAGAACGTCGCGGACCGGATCGGGGTGATGTACCTCGGGAACTTCATGGAGGTCGCGGACAGTCGAGCGCTGTTCCGCAACCCACTGAATCCGTACACGGAGCAGCTACTGTCGGCGATTCCGGTGATCGAGAGCCACGAGCAGTCGTTGAAGCCGACCGCCGTGGAGGTGCAGGGTGAAACCCCGGACCCGCAGAATCCGCCGAGCGGGTGTCCGTTCAATCCGCGGTGTCATCGGCGGTTCGATGCCTGCGACGCTGTGGAGCCCGAACTGGTCGAGGTGGAACCCGGCCATCTGACTCGGTGTCTCCACACGCCGGGCGAGAAGCGCGAGGAGGTGAGAAAGGCGCTCCCCGACGGTGTATCCTTCGAGGAACGGGACGGAACGCTGACTGACTGAGCGCGGTGCTCGGCTGGCGTGGCTGCAGTCAGTGTCTGTCCATCCAATCGGCCACGCCACCCATTCTCTCGTTTCGTAATCCGAACCACTACTTTTGCCACGCAACCGCCACTGCTGTAGACGAATAGTCTGGCAGAGATTTCTTTTCGGTTAGAAATAAGGGTATCAGTACACGATAAGTTTATAGACCGCCACGTTTTGGTGTGCGGTATGGCAGAGGATACCAGTCGGGTCGCCGTCGACATCGGGGGCACGTTCACTGACCTCGTCGCAGTCGACGACGGCGCACTCGCACTCGAGAAAGCGTCGACCACGCCGTCGAACTTCGCGGACGGCGTCATCGACGCCCTCGAGAAGTGCGAACTCGACCCCGGAATCATCGACCAGTTCGTCCACGGCACGACCGTCGTCATCAACGCGATAACCGAGCGGAACGGCGACGACACCGCCCTCCTCACCACGGAGGGCTTCCGCGACGTCCTGGACATCACGCGGGCGAACCGCCCGGACATGTTCAACTTCCAGTACCAGAAACCGGAGCCGTTCGTCCCCCGGCGCCACCGCTGGGAAGTCCCCGAACGCGTCGACCAGTCCGGAGACGTTCTCACGCCACTCGACGAAGACGCCGTCCGCGAGGCCGCCCGAGAAATACGGGACGCCGGCTTCGACACCATCGCCGTCAGCCTCCTCCACAGCTACCAGAACCCGGCCCACGAACAGCGAGTTCGGGACCTCGTCGCCGACGTCCACCCGGACGCGTACGTCACTCTCTCGCACGAACTGACGAAGGAATACCGCGAGTACGAACGCACGAACACCGCCGTCCTGAACTCTTACGTTCGACCCATCGCCGATACGTACCTCGACTCGCTCGAGGGGCGTCTCCACGACCACGCCGTCGACGGGAACACGTACGCGATGAAGTCGAACGCTGGCACGACGAGCTTCGAGCAGGCCCGCCGTCGCCCCGTCGAAATGGTGGAGAGCGGGCCGGTCGGTGGCGTCTACGGGGCGGCCAGAGTCGGCGAACAGATCGGCGACCCCGACGTCGTCAGCTTCGACATGGGCGGAACCACCGCGAAGACGTCCCTCGTCCAGGACGGGGACGTGACCATCGACACGGACTACTGGCTGGAGTCGTCGCAACGGGACGAGGGCTACCCGCTCAAAATCCCGGTGGTCGACATCGTCGAGATCGGCGCCGGCGGCGGTTCGATCGCCTGGGTCGACCAGGGCGGCTCGATCAACGTCGGCCCGCAGTCCTCCGGCGCAGACCCAGGTCCGGCCTGTTACGGCCGCGGCGGGACAGACCCGACGGTCACCGACGCGAACCTCCTCACCGGTCGCCTCAACCCCGACTACTTCCTCGGCGGCGAGATGGCACTCGATACGGACGCCGCCCGCGACGCCCTAGAACCGCTCGCCGACGAATTCGGCACGAGCGTGCGTGAAGCCGCCCACGGCGTCCTCCGCGTCGTCAACTCCAACATGGCGAACGCGCTGAAACAGGTCAGCCTCCGGCGCGGCCACGACCCGCGGGACTTCGTCATGGTCGCGAGCGGCGGCGCGGGGCCGCTCCACGCGGCGACCCTCGGCCGCGAACTCGGCGTCAAGGAGACGGTTGTCCCGCGCGCTCCCGGGCAGTTCTCCGCGTGGGGGATGCTGTTGACCGACCTCCGGAAGGACTTCGCACGGACCAACGTCGGGTCCTTCGACGCCGACACCGCAGCCGAAATCGACGGCATCTTCGCGGACATGGAGACCGAAGCGCGCGACGCGTACGCCCGGGAAGACGTCTCGCTGGACGACCTCAATCTCGAGCGGACCGTCGACCTCCGGTACGCCGGCCAGGAGCACACCGTCAACACGCCCGTTCAGGCCGAGACCGTCGACGCGTCCGTCGTCGGGGAGACCATCGAGCGGTTCCACGACAGGCACGAACAGACCTACAACTTCCGCATGGACGACGCGGTCGAGGTCGTCAACCTCAGGCTCACGGCGTACGCACCGATGCCGAAGCCGGAGGTCTCCCCGGTCGAAACCGACGCCTCACCCGCGGCTGCCGTCAAATCGACCAGGTCCGTCGACTTCGGGACAGAGGGCGTCCACGACACTCGCGTGTTCGAACGCGACGCCCTCCCGACGACCGAGCCAATCGAGGGCCCGGCAGTGATCGAAGAACCGGCCTGTACGACGCTCGTCCACCCCGACCAGACTGTCGACGTGGACGCGCTCGGCAACCTCCACATCTCGTAACCACCAATGCAATCTGAAACTGACACGCAAGCGCAGACCGCAAGCGTCGACCCCTTCACGCGAGAAGTCGTCACGAACGCGTTACAGAGTGCGGCCGAGGAGATGTTCCTGAACCTCGGCCGCACCGCGAAATCGAGTGTCATCTACGAGACGCTCGATTACGCGTGCGGCATCACCGACGCGGAGGCGAACGTCGTCGCACAGGCGAACGGCGTCCCGGGATTCCTCGGGACGCTCAAATTCTGCGTCGCGGACGCCATCGAGAAGTTCGGACGGGACGGCTTCGACCCCGGTGACGTCGTCCTCCTGAACGACTACCACGGCGGCACTCACCTCAACGACGTCGCGATGGTCGCGCCGATCTTCGTCGACGACGAACTGGTCGGATTCACCGCGTCGAAAGCCCACTGGACGGACGTGGGCGGTAAAGACCCCGGGTCGTGGACGACTGACGCGACCAGCGTCTTCCAGGAAGGCATCCAGTACCCGATGGTGAAACTCTACGAGGGCGGCGACCGGAACGACGCGGTCTACGACATCGTCGTCGCCAACACCCGGATGCCGGACGTCACCCGCGGCGACATGCAGGCCCAGAAATCCTCGATGGACGTCGGCGCCGAACGCGTCGTCGACGTCTTCAATCGCTACGGCACGGACACCGTCCGGCAGGCCGTCGCGGACGAGTTCGACGCCGGCGAACAGCTCGTGCGCGAGGAGATCCAGACGCTCCCGAACGGCACGTACACCGCAGAAGACTACCTCGACGACGACGGCGTCACTGACGACCCCGTCCACGTCGAAGTCGAAGTCACCATTCGAGACGAGACGATCGAACTCGACTACACCGGGACCGACCCAGCGACTGACGGCCCCATCAACTCCCCGTACGCGGCTTCAGTCAGCGACATCCGTGCGTTCTTCCAGGCAATCACGCTCCCGGAGGCGGAAACCAACGAGGGGTTCTTCCGCCCGCTCGAAATCACGATTCCCGAAGGAACGGTGTTGAACGCCACGAAGCCGGCGCCCATCGGGACCGACTGGGAGGGGTCCGCCATGGCCGCCGACCTCCCGTGGCAGGCGCTCGCACCGCACCTGCCCGACCGATTGTCTGCCGGTCACTTCCTGAGCGTCTGTGCGACCATCGTCGGCGGCCACGACGAGCGCCGCGACGAGGACTTCCTCGTCGTCGAGCCCCAGCCCGGCGGCTGGGGTGCCAGCCCCGGCAAGGACGGCGCGGACGTCCTCGTCTGTTCGGGGGACGGTGACACACTCGAGATGCCCGTCGAAGTGATGGAAACCCGCTTCCCGTTGCTGTTCGACCAGTTTGCGCTCGACACGCCCCAGGAGGCCGGCCACGGCGAATTCCGGGGCGGAACGGGGCTCGTCCAGGACTACCGAATGTACAACGCGTCCGGCGGCTTCATCACCGCCGGATTCGGCCGCTCGAAGTTCCCGCCCTGGGGCGTCGAGGGCGGCCGGGACGGCGACGGCAACTACATCGAGATCGTCCGCGACGGCGACGGGAGCGTCGAGCGACACAGCAACCTCACGAACCACGAACTCGGCGAGGACGACGTCGCGCGCCTCGTGACGAGCGCCGGTGGCGGGTGGGGCGACCCCTTCGACCGCGACCCCGAGCGCGTCCTCGAGGACTACCGCGACGACTACATCACGCGACAGACGGCACGTGAGGAGTACGGCGTCGCCATCACGGAGGCCGGCGAACTCGACGCGGCCGCGACCAGTTCGCTCCGCGAGGCCGGCGCGACACCGACTGACGGCGAGCCGAACCGGGGTGAGACCCAGTGAGCGACGACGCCGTCGAACTGACCGACCTCGAGTCGGTCTGGGAGGACAGCACCGGGAGCCCGTTGACGCTGTTCGAATCCGAGGACCCCGAATCCGAGACGGGGTCGTACGTCATCCAGCCGGGGGAGCGCGTGCCCGAGGACGGGTGGACGAGTCACGGGGGCGACGAGGTGTCCGTCGTCCTGGAGGGCGAAGTCACACTCGTCACGCCCAGCGGCGAGTACAGCGTGTCGGCCGGAACGCTGTCGGTGATTCCCGCCGGCGTCGAACACTACAGCGTCAACGACACCGACTCCCCGACGAAACTCGTGTACACCGCCATCGGCGGCCTCTGACCCGTTCGAGGCCGCTGTCCGCCCGTGGACGCCCCTAGTCCGTCTCTTCGTCGAGCGTCTTGTGCCACGCCTTGTGGGTCTTCGTGACCGGGATCGTCTCGTAGTTCTCGACGGCGTCGTCGTCCTGGAGTAGCGACCGCAGGTAGGTCTTCACGTCCGACAGCGAGGCGTGCCAGACGCGGAGCAGGAGGTCGTACCTGCCCATGTACTCCTCGATCTCGTAGATGAGCTCTTCGCCCTTGACCGCGTCCAGGAACGAGTCGAGTTCCGCACTGCCGACGCCGGAGTCCAGGGTGACGAAGACGTCGGCGTACGCGAGGTCCGCTTCCTGGAGGACGAGCACGCCGAGGACGTCGACGAGTCCCTCGTCCTGTAGCTTCTTCCGCCGCCGTCGCGCAGCGGTTCTGGAGAGCCCGACGCGTTCCCCGATCTCCGTGTCGGACATTCGGCCGTCCTCGTTCAGGGCTTTGTAGATGCGGTAGTCGGTCTCGTCGAGGTGCTCTTTCAGGATCTGCTTGACTTTGTCGTTGTCCAGCCACTCGTCAGCGGGGGTCGCCTGTGGAGCCATTAGTTGCGTGTTCTCCCCCCGGGGAAGTGTAGTTATCGGTCAATCTGTCACGGGGGACGTTCCGAATCGGGCTCGAAATCCGGTTTCACCTCGCAAAAAATCTGTCACCGGTCCTATGAATTCGATTTTGACAGGCAATTCCACCGGCCACAGGTCCCACGGCGCATCGCGTCTTTCGGGTCGTTTTTCCCACGCACCCGACACGCGTCCGTATGGTCACCCTCGGCACGAAACTCGTCCAGATGGACGCCGTTCCCGCCACCCTTCACTACGCCGACGGCGGCCAGGACGGGCCCCTGGAACTCCAGCACGTCCAGGTGGACGACGACACCGTATCGGCAGTCATCTACGTGCAGTCGGGCGGCACGCGGTCGCTCGCTCGCCTCACCGGTCGCCTCGACGACGACGAACTCGAACTCCAGATCTCCACCGAACGAGCTGATTTCGACTCCCTCGAGGCGTTCCTCGACGCCGACGACATCTTCGAGACCGCCAGAACCGTCACGGACATCCAGACCCACGTCTAATACAACTTCGCGCCGCCGAACCGACCACAACTTCGCGCCGCCGAATCGCCCCACCGCTTCAGTCGCGAACTGCCCCTACAGTCCGGCGACGTCTTCGGCGAACTGCCCCTACAGTCCGGCGACGTCTTCGATGGCGTCGGTCAACGCTTCGATGCTCTCGACGGTGTGCTCGCCCATGTGCCCGATGCGGAACGTCCGCCCGCCGAGCGTCGACCCGTAGCCGTTCGAGAACGCCATGTCGTACTCCTCGGAGACGTCCTCGATTACAGCAGCGACGTCCAGGCCCGGTGTATTCTCGATGCAGCTCACGGTCTGTGACTCGTAGCCCGCCTCCGGGAACACGTCGAAGTGCTCGCGCGCCCAGTCCCGCGTGTACTCGGCCATCTCTCGGTGGCGCTGGTCGCGCGCCTGGTGCCCCTCCTCGAGCATGTGCTTCATCTGCTTGCGGTACGCGAGCATGATCGGAATCGCGGGCGTGGAGTGGGTCTGCCCCTTCCGGTCGTAGTAGTCCAGCGACCGCTGGAACCCGCCGTACCAGGACGCCGACTCCGACTCGACCTCCCGCTCGTAGGCGTCGTCGCTGACGACACACACCGCCAACCCGGGCGGCATCGCGAACGCCTTCTGCACCGACGTGAAGATGACGTCGATGTCGTGCTCGTCGATGTCGACGTAGTCGCCGCCGAGCGCCGAGACGGCGTCGACGACGAACAGCGTCTCCGGGTAGTCGGCGACGACGTCCCCGATCTCCTCGATCGGGTTGCGGACGCCGGTCGAACTCTCGTTCATCACGCACGTCACCACGTCGTAGTCCGTCTCGCTCGCCTCGAGGGCGTCCCGCACGTCGCCGGGTTTGACCGCCTGCCCCCACTCGTATTCGAGCGTGTCGACGGTCTTCCCGAGGCGCTCGGCGACGTTCGCCTGGCGCTCGCTGAAACTCCCGCACGTCGTCACGAGGACGTCCTCGTCGACGAGGTTGAGGATTGCGCTCTCCATGAACTCCGTCCCCGAGGCGGTCAACACGATGACGTCGTTGTCGGTCCCGAGGAACGTCTTCGTGTCCTCGACGACGGTCGTGTAGAGGTCCGTCATCTGGTCCATGCGATGCCCGAACATCGGCTCGCACATCGCGTCGAGAACGTCGTCGCGGACTTCGGTCGGCCCCGGAATGTACAGCGTCTGCTCCGCGTACTCGCCGGTGTACTCGCGTTTCTCAGTCATAGGGACTCCTGGATACGACTAGGTTCACAGCAGGACAGGATGTGTGTTGTGATGGCGCGAACACTGGCCGCAGCACACGCCCGCCGAGGTGGAGCCCACCGTTTGCCGCGGTCGCATTGCTCGCGCGTCTCCCGGGCGGGCGGTCCCGTTGGCACTCCCCGGCCTGATACGTTTGTCAACAGGTACTTTGGAGTTGGTGTGCAATGGTCGGAGAGAGGCTGACTACGATGGGTACCGGCACCGGAGTACCGGCTGACACCGACGATTACTGATGGCACCAGACCTGACTGTCGTTACGACTGCCGTCGCGGTTCCCTTCGTCGCTGCGGTCCTCGCACCGCTGCTGTATCGGGTCCTCGGTGAACGGACTGGCTACGCGGGGGCCGCCGTCGCGGCGGCGAGTTTCGGACTGCTCGCGACGCAAGTCGGCAGTCACGGCACCGTCAGGAGTCCGTGGATCCCCGCGCTCGAGGTGGGCCTCCAGTTCACTATCGATGGGTGGGGACTCCTGTTCGCGCTCCTGGCCAGCGGCATCGGCGTCCTCGTGTTCGTCTACTCGGCGCGGTACATGCACGGCGAGAGCGGCCTCGCGCGCTACTACGCGGCGCTACTGGCGTTCATGGGCTCGATACTCGGCGTCGCGCTCGCGTCGGACCTCGTGTTCATCTTCGTGTTCTGGGAGCTGACGAGCCTCAGTTCGTTCGTGCTCATCGGCCACTACACCGAGGACGCCGAGTCGCGGTACTCGGCTCGGATGGCGATGGTCGTGACCGTCGGCGGCGGCCTGTGCCTGCTCGCTGGCCTGCTCGTGCTCGCGGTGGCAGCGCGCGGGGCTCTCGGCGGCGTGACGTTCGACCTGGCGGCGATGCTCGCGAACGACGAGGCGATGCGTGCCTCGCTGCGCGAGTCGGGGCTGTTCGTGCCGGCGCTCGCCCTGGTCGTCACGGCCGCGGCGGCCAAGTCCGCGCAGGTCCCGCTACACTTCTGGCTGCCGAACGCGATGGTGGCGCCGACGCCCGTCTCCGCGTTCCTCCATTCCGCGACGATGGTCAAGGTCGGCGTCTACTTCCTCGGACGCGTTCGACCACTGATGATGAGTCCGGAGTGGGTGTTGCTCGTCGCGACGCTGGGCCTGCTGACGATGACCGTCGGGGCGCTGCTGGCTGTGGCCGCGACCGACACCAAGGAGTTGCTCGCATACTCGACGGCGAGCCACCTCGGGCTGATGGTCGCGGGCTTCGGCTTCGACGTCGTGTACGGCGGCGAGGCCGGGACGTTCCACCTGCTCAATCACGCCCTGTTCAAGGCGCCGCTGTTCCTCGTCGCGGGAATCGTCGCCCACGAGGCCGGCACGCGTAATCTCGACAATCTCGGGGGACTGTGGCGGGAGCTCCCGATAACGGCTGCTATCACTGGGGTCGCCGCGTTGAGCATGGCCGGCATCCCGCCGTTCAATGGCTTCTACTCGAAGGAACTGCTGTTCGAGGCGACCTACGAGGTTGCTCACGAGGCAGGCGGGCTCGCCTGGCTGTATCCGGGCGTGGCGACGGTCGCGAGCGTGTTCACCGTCGTGTACTCGGTGAAGTTCCTCGCGATGTTCGTCGGCGAGCGCCGAGCGCCAATCGCTGACATCCACCGGCCACCGCTGGCGCTCGTCGGACCCCCCGCCGCGCTGGCCACCGCAGCGGCCGTGGTCAGCGTCGCCCCCCAACTGGCCGTCGACGCCATCGTCCAGGGGGCCGTCGAAGCAACCGCCACCGGCAAAGCACACCTCGAAGTTGGGCTGCCGACGCACTTTTCGCCCCCTGTCGGGATGTCCGCCGTTGCAATCGTCGGCGGGCTCGCGACGTATCCGTTTACGGAGCGCCTCGCGGCGGGCATCGGACGGGGCGTCGATGCCCCGATTCCCGTGCGGCCCAGCGGATGGTACGACTGTGCCGTCTCGACGGCAACGACGACCAGCGCCCGGTTCGGCCCGCTGGTCCACAACGGCCTCCTGCGGACGTACGTGTTCTGGGTGGCGGCGGCTGGGAGCGTTCTCGCGCTCGCTGGCTTCGCCGCTACCGCGGGGGTCCCAGAACTGGACGTAGTCGGCGTGCCGCTGGCCGTCACTGTCGTCCTTGTTGTCGCTGTCCTCGCCGGACTGGCGGTTGTGACTGCGTCGTCGCACGTTGCCGGCGTCCTGACGCTGGCGATTCTGGGCTTCATGATTGCCATCTTCTTCATCCTCGCGAGCGCGCCGGACCTGGCGCTCACGCAACTGGTCGTCGAGACGCTCGTGCTCCTGTTGTTCCTGCTGGTCCTCCAGCGGTTGCCGTCGTTCTACGCGGACGTCCGACCGCTCGTGCTCGCCCGCGACGCGGTTCTGTCGATTCTGGTGGGCGCGATGGCGTTCGCGTCAGTCCTCCTGACGACACCCGGACCCGATGCCGACCCGTCGAGCGTCGCCGAGTATTACACGGCGCAGGCGGTCCCGGGTGGTGGCGGGTCGAACGTCGTCAACGTCGTCCTCGTGGATTTCCGGGCGTTCGACACGCTGGGCGAGCTGCTGGTGGTCACGGTCGCCGCGATCGCCATCCTCGTGCTCGTGACCATGCGGATTCGTGGCGAGGAGGCCGTGACCGAGGGCGAGGAGGAACCGGTTTCCGACGGGGGTGACCTGCCGTGACGACGACGATCATGCGGACGACGGCACGGGTGACCGTCCCCATCGTCCTCGTCCTCTCGATTTCGCTGTTCCTGCAGGGCCACAACCTACCCGGCGGCGGGTTCATCGGCGGCGTCCTCACCACGGCCGCGCTGGTGCTCATCTACGTCGCCTACGACCTCGACTACCTCGAGTCGGGGGTGCTCGGCCAGGAGGTCGAGTCCGGCACCAGTATTTTCGAGCACCGCACGGTCCTCGCCTACCGCCGGACGCTACTGTTGGGTCTGCTGGTCGTCTTCGGTAGCGGGGTCGCCGGGTTCCTGGTCGGCGACCCGTTCCTGACCCAGACGTACGTCCACCTCGAGGGCGTCCCGATCTATCACGAGGTCGAGCTCGCGAGCGCGCTCGTGTTCGACCTGGGCGTGTTCCTCGTCGTGGTCGGTAGCCTCCTGACGATCGTTTCGGTGGTGAGCGCCGAATGACTCGGCGCACAGAGTCGTCGGCTTTCCGAAGTGGGGCTGGTACCCGATGAGCGTCGCCCTTGCAGTCGCCGTCGGCGGGTTGTTCGCCGTCGGGACCTTCCTGCTGTTGCGGCGGGACCTGGTACGGGTCGTCTTCGGGCTCGCTGTCGTGTCGCAGGCGACGTTCGTCTACCTGATCGCGATGGGCGGCGTCGCGGAGGGCGCCCGGGAACTCGTGCCCGTCCTCGACACGCACGGCGGCGGGGTTCCCGAGATCGCCGACCCAGTGGTGCAGGCACTCGTCCTGACGGCTATCGTCATCAGCTTCGGGACGACCGCGCTGGCGCTGGTCCTGTCGTATCGCGCCTACGAGGAGAACGAGACCATCGACGTCACGGAGTGGGTTCGATGAGCCGGCTCGTCATCGCGCCGCTGCTAGTCGTGCTCGGGACCGCCGTGCTCACGCTGGCGCTCGGCCGGCGGCCACAGCTACAGCGCGCGACGAGCGTGGCCGGCGTCGTCGGCTACGTCGCGGCTGTGTCCGTTGCCGTCTGGACGTTCGTCCTCGCGCCAGCGGCGCCCGGCGCGGCGACCTACCAGGTGGGTGACTGGCCCGCCCCCTTCGGAATCACACTCGTGCTCGACGGGCTGTCGGCGTTCATGCTGACCATCGCCGCGGCCGTCGGGCTCGCTTCGATGCTGTTCGCGGTCCGGTACGTCACCCCCGAGAACCAGCGCGTCTACTACCACCCGCTGTTCCACCTGCTCCTGGTGGGCGTGACGGGCGCGTTCCTCACCGGCGACCTGTTCAATTTGTTCGTCTGGTTCGAAGTGATGTTGATCGTCAGTTACGTGTTCGTCGCGTTCTACGGCACCGACTACGCCACTGCGGCGTCGTTCCGGTACCTGGTGTTGAACCTGTTCGGGAGCGCGCTCATGCTCGTGGCCGTCGGCGGCCTGTACGCCACCACAGGCACGCTGAACATGGCGGACATGGCTCGGCGGCTGGCCAATCCCGCCGCGTACGGCGTCGACCCAGCACCCGTCGTCGGGCTGTCGGCTCTGCTGCTTGCGGTGTTCGCGCTGAAGGCCGGGCTCGTCCCGTTCCAGTTCTGGGTGCCCGCCGCCTACACCGCCGCGCCGCCGCCGATCACTGCGATGTTCGCGGGCGTCACGAAGAAGGTCGGCATGTACGCCGTCGTCCGCCTCTACTTCACGGTCTTCGCGGGCGTGCCAGTCTCCGTCGACCTGGCCGGCTCCCTCGGTGCTTCGCCGCTGGCCTTCCTCGCACCGGTGTTGGCAGCGATGGGAATCGCGAGCATACTCGTCGGCGGGTTCGGCGCAGTCGGCCAGGACCGACTCGAGGGCGTGTTCGCGTACTCGAGCGTCGGCCAGGTCGGCTTCATCGCCCTCCCCATCGCCGTCGCCGCGGCGGCCGACCCAACGGGGTCGCTGCGCGGCGTCGCCATCGCTGCTGCCCTGGTGTTCGCGCTCCACCACGCGCTCGTGAAGGGGCTGCTCTTCCTGTCGTCGGCCGCGGTCCAGGACGCGACCGGGACGGACAGCCTGCGAGACCTCGGCGGCGTCGCTGGTCACTCGCCAGTGCTCTCGGGAGCGGTCTTCGTCGCCCTCCTCTCGCTGATCGGGCTCCCGCCGTTGACTGGATTCTTCGGGAAGTTCCTCGCGTTCGACACGGCGGTCCGGGGACTCGCGGTCGACCTCGGCGTGCTGTCGACACTCGCGTTGGTCGCGTTGCTCCTCGGCGCCGTACTCACGATTCTGTACGCGACGCGGGTGTGGGTCGACGGCTTCTGGGGGCCCGAGACGCCGGCGGTCGAGACCTCGACTGTCGACCAGGGACAGGTCGCAGTCCTCGTCGCGCTCGCGGCCGCCGTCGTGCTCGTTGGCGTCGGATTCGACCCGGTGTACCGGTTCGCCGAGACGGCCGCGAGCGCGGCCATCGACACCGAAGCATACGTCGACGTCGTGGGCCTCGACGGGGGTGGCGGCGCGTGACCCGGAGTTGGCCGGTCGCGGGCGTCGTCTTCGGCGTCACCTGGGTGTTCGTCCACGGGCCACCGCTCAGCCCCGCCCCGCTCGCCGGGTCGCTGCTGCTCGGATTCGCGGTCGGCTTCCCCATGGCCTACGTCTTCCGACGCCTCTACGGGGATACCGTCGACCTCGGCCGTTCGGTTCGCGGCGTCCCCTACATGGTGCTGTACACGCTGGCGTTCGTCCGCGAGGCAGTCGTCGCCAGTCTCGACGTCACGTACCGCGTGCTCGCGCCCTCCGGCCCGGTCGAACCCGAGGTAATTCTCATTCCACTGCGGGTGCAGTCGGACCTCGGCGTGACCACCATCGCCAACAGCATCACCATGACGCCCGGCTCGCTCACACTCGACTACGACTCCGAGGAGAACGCACTGTACGTCCACGTCATCGACGGGAGCGACCCGGTGGACATCGTCGACCCGATCCGCGTCTGGGAGAACTACGCGCTCGTCATCTTCGACGAGGAACTGTCGCCGGACGACCCCGCGCCGGACTTCGCAGTCTACCCGCCAGACCAGACCCATCCCGTGCTCGAGCAGGCCGCACCTGACAGCGAGACAGCGGGAGAGACGGATTCGGAGGCACCGGTGGAGTCGGAGGCCGAGACTGGACCGCCGACCGAGGAGTCGAGTGGGGGTGACGGCGATGGCCGTTGAGGGGACGGTCGCGCTGGTCGTCGACGCCGCGATCGTCCTCGTGGCCCTGCTGAATCTGCTGTGCGGGTACCGCGTGGTCCGTGGACCGACGGTTCCCGACCGGGTGGTCGCGCTGGACGCAATCGCGACGAACGTCGTCGCCATCGCCGTCCTGTTCGCGATCAAGACCGACCGAGGCCTCTTCGTGACCGTCAGCCTCGTCCTCGCCATCATCGCGTTCCTCTCGACGGTCGCGGTCGCCAAGTTCGTCACCGAAGGCGACATCATCGTCACACAGGACTGAACCCAGCATGTATCACGAACACTCACGACAGGCCGTGCGCGCGAGTCGACGGAACAGGGGAGGTGGCCGCTGATGGCCGACCTGGAAGCGCTCCGGACCGTACTTGTCGTCGGCTTCGTCGTCGTCGGAGCGTTCTTCCTCACGGTCGGGACAATCGGCCTGCTGCGACTGCCGAACGTGTACAACCGCATGCACGCGACGAGCAAGCCGGCGACCATCGGCACAGTCTCGGTCTTCCTCGCCGGGTTCGCGTACTTCGGGCCCGGTGGCGCCGGCCTCCCGTCCCTGATCGGGATCGTGTTCCTGTTCCTGACGGTGCCGACCGGCGCGCACATGATCTCGCGAGCAGCAGAACGGACCGGCGTCCCGTTCCTGGGGTCAGTGACGTGGCCGGGCAAGTCCGACGACGAGTAGCACAACAGCTGTTACGGCGCCGTATCGAGGTGGCCGAACCACCACTCCAGATGGGTGAGCCAAAACGGCGTCAGCACTGGGCGGCTCGTCCGAATACTTCGCTTCGAGTCCCGCTGTGTCGCGCACGCCCCGCACGTTTCCTGTATCAAGCGGACGACCTCGGTCGTGGTCGTTGAATCGGCCTTGTGTTCTACCAACATTGTTCTCCAAATTCGCCAGCTGAGCGACCCCCACCGCCACGATTCGAATCCGCTCCACTCGGGCTGCTGTGGAACGTGATGCGCGGACCCGAATCGGGAACGCGGGATGCGTTTGGCGGTGCGTGCTCGGCACCGATTCTGATTGGTCGACCCCGTCACAGAGAGCTTCGAACGCTTCGGCCGTTCTACGCGTCCGTCAGTGAGCGTGGGGTCTGGTCCCCGTGTCTCGGACACGAAAGCATCCCGAGCCCGGTGACACCTCCAGTGGACCCATTACCAGTTGCATAAACAATATAAATAATTTATATTTTGACCCTCTCTCGGTGGGGACACCGTCCACGACCGGGCCCGAAATCCGGCTCCAAACCACGCCTGGGAAGAACTCGCATCACGTCGCTGTCGATGACACCACGAACCAACTCGACGACGATCGATCCTGGCTGTACGTAGGCCTCAAGCTACGAGTCCAACGAACTCCCAGTTCTAGCGGTCTATCTCCACGACTAGTCGCCGTGCTAAAGCGGTTCCCAGTTGCTTCGCAGTCTATTCCCCGTCAACGGGCCTGCTTTTATCGCGACCGCCCTCTTCAGCCGGCCGAACTCCGGGAGTTACGTCCGAACCTAGATTCGTCTCACCTACCCGATGGGGCACTAATTCGACGCGCTGTCCACGCCTGTCGCCGGTGCCACTCGAACCCACTCTACGAATTATACGAAAATTGAGGGTAAGCCCAACAACCCAGTTCACGTATGTATCTCGGTGGCTCGTTTTCGCACGGGTCATTCCTGACCCGACACCGCGGTGCCCCGTTGAGCACGAACCCCGCGTTACACTGCAGAGTAATCTGCCGTTTTCCGCTTGTCCTCGAAGTACGGTGCCGGACCGACCGTTGCGCGGATCTCGGTCTGCGAATGTGGTTCGACTCTCGGATTCCTGGACTCCCCGGACTCCCCCCATACGATGGTAACCTCCGTCCCGGGGTCGCTGTACGCTGGGTCGATACTACAGAGCGAGAACATGCGCCGCTCGAAGTAGAGGTACCTGGTGTTGTTCGCAACTCCCACGTCCTCGCCGTCTTTCCGCACCCGGTCGTTCTGTGTCAACGACCACTCCGGAACGGGCAGGTTCGTGTACCGCTTCGGCTCCGCGTCCTCGAACAGGTGTCCGACGAGGGCGTTCGTGTCTGCCCGATTCCAGACGAGCGTTACCTTGGTTCCGGGCGGATCGTCGGCTTGGGCTTCGAGCGCGTCCCGTCCGACGAACTCGTGGTCGAACTCGATGAACCGGTCGTGACCGGCACCGAACGGCGTCAGATAGTGCTCTGTGACGTCCGTCGGTTCGACGCTTCCAGCGACGGTGAGCGCGCCTTCGAAGCTGTCCGCGTCGAGCCACTCCCGGTACGCTCGCATCTCGTCGCCGAAAATCGCTGGAAGGGGAACCGACATCCAGGCGGCGGGAATGACGCCGCCGGCGTACGCTTTCCGTCCGACGCGAGTGATTCCGTGGTCCTCGCCGGCGTCCATGAGTGCGCCAAGGACGGCGTCAGCGTGCTCCCACGGACCGAACAGCTCGAACCCTGGCTCGTTTATCATCCCGTGGCGGAGCGCGTTGACCTCGCAGCCAGCAACCGAGACCGGTTCGAAATTGAAGAACGAGATGTCCGGGAGGGGTTCGTCGAGGGCGCGTCGGATAACGGCGAGCGCGCTGGGGCCCTGTACCTGGTATCTGAAGTCTCTGGGGTCCCCGTCACGAACTCCGCTGTGCTCGTTGCGCGTCGTGGTCACGTCGTAGTCCCCGGTCTCCGCGTTGTACTGGATCCAGTTGATGGGCCCGTATCCGACGAGGTTGAACGCGTTCTCGGCGAGGCGAAACAGAATGCCGTCACCGATGAGGTAGCCGTTCGGGTTGCAGGCGACGAACTGCTTGGCCTCGCCCCGCTGGAATCCCTCGAAGTCGTTGGCGCCGAAGTCCTCGAAGAGGTCGAGCGCGTCGGGGCCTTCCACCCGGAGGTCAGTCATGTGATGGGACAGGTCCGAGACCGCACAGCTGTCGACCCACGCTGACTGTTCTTCCCGCCAGTTCGTGAATTCGGGTGGGACGTCCTCGAACAGCCGGAGGTGGCCGGAATCCGCGTGCGGCCCGACGGTCTGGAGGAACTCGAGTGGCGATTCGTACTCCCGTAGCACGTCTTGAAGGCTCTGTGTCATTGTGGCTGCGTACCCCGCTCACAGACAGAGGGGGAAACTACTTAGTTCTAGTTCGGGACTGCTGCAAGCGTCGTTCTGACCGTCACGCAGTCGGTGTCGACGGTCTGTGACGGGGCGTATCAGACTGACCGAAGTCGCTGACGGCGCCAGGATTCTGTATCCGGGACCTGATTGAACGTGTAGATGTGGAGGCCCGCGAACCCGTACTCGGGGTCGTTCACGTACGGTGCGAGCCCGTCGACGAGATCGTCCGGTTCGTACTTGCCGCGCGAGCCGACGAACTGCTTGATGAACCCCAGGATCCCACTCGTTTTCTTCAAGAAGCGAACGGAGTCCCCCACGCCGACTTTTTGCGAGATGCCGATCAGTTTCTGGTATTTCATCACTCCGGGAATTCCGACCTCGATGGGGAGTTCGATTCCACGATTGCGAATCGTCTCAGTCCACTCGACGATTGCGTCCGGGTCGTAGCACAGCTGGGTCGAGATGTACGTGGCGTGTGGGGCCTTCTTCGCCATCGATTCGGCGAGCGTCTCGTCGGAGAGAAAGCCGTGCCCCTCGGGATACCCCGTGATTCCGACGTCCTGGAAGTCGTACTCGAGTTCGTCGAGTGCCCGCAGGAGCTGGTAGGCCGAGTCGAACTTCCCGACTGGTTCTTCGAGGTCACCCCCCGGAACGAAGATGTCGGTGACGCCGACGCCGCGGAGCCGCTCGGAGATCGACGCGAGGTGTTGCTCGTCTTCCACGTACCGAGCGGCGATGTGCGGGACGACCTCGTAGCCCCGTTCCGCTGCCCGTTCGGCCCAGTCGATGGTCGCATCGAGGTCGAGCGTGGGCGACGCCGTGATGGTGATTGTAGCACCGTCGGGCAGGTGGTCGAGCTGGTCGCCGAAGCTGTCGAACGGCATCAGCTCGTAGCGGGGATTGTCGAGTAGTGCCGATTCAGCATCCGATTTCGTCGCCGAGCGTGCTGTCGTTAACATTGGTCTGGGCGGTCGTTTTGGCGGTCAGTGGACTGGCGCTATGTCCCGTCCGCGCGTTCCGTCCGGGCCCGGTCCGAAGCGATGGGTCCGGGTTCGAAGACGGACAGTAGTTGTATATATTTTGGCCCGGCGAGCCAGCCGGACCGGCCGGAGTACACAACGCCAGACACGAGTGCAATGCTACCGTGGCGAATCGAACCGCGGCGCTACTACGGGGCGATTCGCGTTCCCGAGGCCCGGCCGTACCTACCGTTGGCCGTCGGATTACCGCTTGTCCTTGCTGTAGGGTGCATTCGCCACAGTGGCCGTGATCTCCGTCTGTACGTGGCGTTCGACCTGCGGGTTCTCCGTGTCCTCAGGATCGCCCCACGTGAGTGTGACTTCCGTGCCCGGTTCGCTGTACTCGGTGTCGATTACGGCGAGCGAGAGCAGCTCTCGCTTGTTGTAGATGTAGCTCTTGTCCGTCGAGACGCCGATCGTCTCCCCGTCCTTCGAAACCTCGTCGTAGTGACACGCGGCAGAACGGGGGTGGGGCAGGTCCATGAACTGGTACGTGTCGCCGTCCGTGAACAGTGAGGCGAACACGTCGACGACGTCTTCGCCGTCCCACACGAGCGTGACTTTTTCACGCTCGGCGTCGCCGAGTTCGTCCTTCAGTGGTTCGCTGCCGACGAAATCGTGCTCGAAGTCGATGATGTGACCGTATCCCAGCTCCGGCGGCGTGAAGTAGTAGTCCGTGATGTCGTCGGAGTCGTAACTCCCGCCGATCGAGAGCAGTCCCTGCCCGACGTTCAGCCACTCGCGGTAGTCCGTCATGCCCTCGTCGTAGATGGCCGGCACGACGAGCGGAATCCAGCCGAGAATCGCGTTCGGGGTCTGGTAGCTCTCGCCGCCGAGGCGCGTGATGCCGTAGTCTTCGCCGGCCTCCAGAACGGCCGTTCGAACTGCCTCGCCTTCCTCGTAGGGGCCCCAGAACTCGAATCCGGGTTCGCCGGCCATCCCGTGACGAAGCAGATTGACTTCGTGGCCATCGATGGAGACCGCATCGAAGTTGAAGAAGCCGAGGTCTGGGAGTGGCCCGTCAGTCGCGTCCTCCATGATTTTGATTGCTTCGGGGCCCTGGACCTGGAAGCGGAAGTTGTTCGGGTCCTCGCCGGTCTGGACCGGGCGACTCTGGATCTCGCCGGAGACGTCGTAGTCCCCCGTCTCGATGTTGTACTGGAGCCAGTTGTGTGCGGCGGCACCGCCGACGCTCAGGAATTCGTCGTCGCCGAGGTGGAACCAGATCGCGTCACCGATGAAGTATCCGTTCGGATTCGCGACGACGAGCTGTTTCGCCGTGCCTGGCTCCGAGTTCTCGAAGTTGTTGACCGCGTGGTCCTTGTAGAGTTCGAGCGCGTCCGGTCCCTCGACGTAATGGTCCGTCATGTGGTAGGACTGGTCGGCGAACGCGCAGTTCTCCCGCCAGGAGCGCTGCTCCTCGATCCAGTGCGTGAACTCGTCGGGAACCTTCGTGAACTCGCCAACCCCGAGGTCGCGCATCAATTCGACTGGGTCTCCCGCCGCGTTCACCGCCTCCTCCATACTGTCGCTGAAAGACCAGGCTCTATCGCTACTCATTATTGGATTGCATTGGTACCTGTTCACGTGCCGTATATATAATTTTGGATAGGCTGGGGGATAGACCGGTTACCGGCCGAACAGCACCGGCTACGCGGCCCCAGAGTGGATTCGCAGCGACGTCTCCGCCTCCCGGCGGAACAACACCGACTCCTCTCGGTGAACGCTGATTCGTAGCCGCGAACTTCTGGATGCCTGTCGGTGGCCGCTGTTAGTCAGTTGATGCCTCGATGGCGTCACGGATTTCCTCCGGGAGCGATTGGCTCTCCGTCTCGGCTTTTGAGACGCAGACGTGCTGTTCGCGGCCAGTGAACGCGGTTCCGCCGTCCTCGTGCGTCGCGACGAACTCCAATCCCAGGCTCTTGGTCCCGACGTCAGGGTCGACGGAGATGGTCAGTTCGTCCTCGACCTCGACGGGACGTTCGAACTCCAGGTCGACTGCGACCAGGGGCAGGTGGATTCCGAACTCGTCTGGGATGTCCCAGTACGCGTGCCCGACTGAGACCATGTATTCTTCGCCAGCGCGGTGCATTGCGTCCACGAGTCGCGGATAGTACGCGATGCCCTGCGGGTCTGCGTGACCCCAAGCGCACTTCCAGGTGTACTCGAACATCGTCCCTCCCGTTCTCGTGCGCTCGTAAGTAGTTTCGGTCCGGTTCGGCGCGCGTGCGTCGTCGAACGGGATGGAAGCGACGGGACCGACCCCGGCGCAGGGAGGACTGAACGGACCTACAGCGAGTCCCAAATCAAGCGCAAACCGGGGTGGGTCCGTGCGACGTTCAGGTCGATTTGGCGAGGCGGCCCGTCCGAAGTTATAAGATACACAATTGCAACCACACCACGTATGCACTCGAGTTCAACCGTTGAGGTCCCGTCCCTGCGGGAGCTATCGAGTATCGCTGCGAACAACACCCCGGACAAAGTCGCGTTCGGGGAGGGGGTGGACGGCCCGACAGTCACGTGGGCGGAGTTCGACGAGCAGAGCGTCCAGGCGGCGAACGCGTTCGGAGACTCGATCGGATTGGGCGACCGGGTCGTCTTCCTCTGCGAGAACTCCATCGAACACACGACGCTGTGGAACGGCGCACTCAAAGCGGGCTGCGTCGTGTCGAATCTCCACGTGCGGGCGGCGCCAAACACGATCGCGCATTGCATCGACGCCTGCAAACCCCGCGCACTCGTCGTCGACGAATCGACCAGTGAACTGTTCGAAGACCGAGTGGCAGACAAACTCTCGACGACGCTGGACGTCGTCGTCAACACCGGTGCGACGCAAACACGACGGCAGCAATCCTTCGAGACGTTCGTCGACGGTCATTCGACGACACCCCCCGACGTCCGGACGATGGAGGACGACACGGCCGCGATCATGTGGACGTCGGGGACGACGGGCGAGCCGAAGGGGTGGTGTTTCACGAACCGAGGGCTCTATCTGCGGGCGAGCACGCTCGTCGACGTGCTGGAAGTGAACAGGACGACCCGACAGCCGCACGTGTTCACTCCCTCGTTTGCGGCGTGGTACTCCGTGATGCTGCCCGCCCTTCTGACGGGCGCCACGACGTACTTCCTCGACACCTGGGACCCCGGAGAGTATCTCCAGATGATCGAGACGCACGAACTCACGACGGCGCTGCTCGTGCCGACGATGTGGCGGGAGATTCTCAACATGGGTTCGTTCGACGAGTACGACCTCGATTCGTTGCAGGCGATCACGTCCGCCGGGGAGGTCCTCGACGCGACCACGCTGGAACGACTGCGGGAGAGCGTCTGCGGGGTCGTGAAGAATTCCTACGCAGCGACCGAGGCCTACTCGACGGTGATGAACAACGCCGAGTTGGAGGCGGGTCGCATCGACAGCGTCGGAAAGCCGGTCCCGGGGGTCCAGATCCGGATCGTCGACCCGGGTGGGACCTACGAGGACGTCCGGGACGTCGGGGAAGTCGGCGAGATCGCGGTTCGTGCACCGGACGCGCCGGTGTGGGCCTGGGGCCGGACGGAGAAGACCGAGCAGTCGTTCGAGGATGGCTGGTGGTACTCCGGCGACCTCGGGTATCGCGACGAGGACGACTTCATCTACCTGGAGGGGCGAAGCGACTTTCAGATCATGTCGAAGGGAATCAAGGTGTACCCAACCCCGATCGAGGAGCGACTCAACGCCCACCCCGACGTCGAGGAGTCCGCCGTCGTCGGCGTGGAAGACGACGAATACGGTGAGAAAGTTACGGCGTACGTCTACGCGCCGGATTCGGACGTGAGCGCGGACACGCTGGACGAGTGGTGTCTGGAAAGCGACGACCTCGCTCGCATGGAGCGACCCCGCTCCTACCACTTCGTCGAGGACCCGCTGCCGCGGACGGCGACTGGGAAACTGGACCGTATGAGCGCGAAGGGCGACGAATAGACGCTTCCCGAGAGCGGACGGACCTGCAAGCGACTTCTCAGCTGTCTCCGCCGGAGACGGAACATCGCCACTCCTAGCAAGTGGGTGCCCGGAGCGTTCTACTGGCGCACTGCCCGCTTGGTCTCGAATCAGTTGTCCGGTCTTGGGACGACGCGGGACTTCGAGCCCCACGACAACACTAATCCGATATATTCGGATACAGGGCCGCGGGGGGTCTGCGGCACATCGGCAAGTCCTTACAAATATATGCTTGTAATATTCGTGTGCATAGCGTCTTGGGAAGGGGAGCAACGTTGTCGCGGGGAGCGCCCGAATTACAGGTGTATAGATGTAATGGTGTCGCGCAGTCAATTCGGAGCGCTGAACGGGAACGATTCAGTGGACCGCAATCCGCTCAGTTCGACCAACTCGTCCGAACGTTTCGGATACGTTCCGTACTCGGGGGCAGGGGACTCACTGGCCGTACTGGTAGTTGACAGTGATAGTGTTCTGGACCTCCTGGAGCTGGTCGAGGAGGTCAGCTTGATACGCTTCGTCCTGGATGCGTTTCGTTGGGACGACGATCCCAATCGAACCGAGCACCTCCGCTTCGACCGTAATTGGAACGGCAATCATTCCCATGCCGATTACCTGTTCGTCCCAGTCCACGGCGTATCCGTCCGCCCGGATTTCGGCGAGTTCGGCTTTCAACCGCCCTGGGTCAGTTATCGTGTGCTGGGTTCTGGCTTCGAGCCCCCGCTGGTCGAGGATCTCGTCGATGCGGTCTTCCGAGAGTTTCGCGAGAATCGCTTTCCCCGTCGCGACGGTGTGTAGCGGCGTCGACGCTCCCGGATAGGTGCCGAGGCTGAGCGCCTGGTCACCACCTTCCTGGTGGAGAATCACTCCGACTCCTCCCATTTCGACCGTCAGGCCGATCAGCTCGCCAGTGTTCTCCGAGAGGCGCCGCATCTCGGGTTGTGCAAGCTGGAACAGCCGATTTCTGTACCGCATCCGCCCCGCAATCGTGAGGAAGTAGGCGCTGATGGTGTACTCGCCTTTCTCCTTGTTGACGAACTTCGTGTCCGTGAGCGATTCCAGATAGTCGTACACCGTGCTGTTGGGCACGTCGAGCTCCGCAGCAATTTCAGTCGGGCCAGCCCCGTCGAGTTTCCACAGCAGGTCCAGGATCTCGAAGGCGCGCGTGACGGTGGTGAGTGACGTCATGATTTGGGTGACAGTACCAGCCATGCGGTAATGTAATTTCCGATTAATTCGGATGCGTCTGCGGGCGAGGGTCCGACAGGGATGTCGGCCGCTAGCGAACATCCCCCATAGCGATCGCGGACCGGAAAGCCCTCGCCGGCGCGAACTACGAGACGTAGTGCGAGTCCGTAGACGGGCCCGCTACGACCCGCAGCGTTCGATGATGTCTGTGAGTGTACGTCCGTTCGATGATGTCTGTGAGTGTACGTCCGTTCGATGATGTCTGTGAGTGTACGTCCCTGTGTCGAGAGCGGGGGCGGACTGCACGCTGGTGAGTAATGACTATACCCGTCGCTGCCCTCGCAAACGACATGGAATCCACGACGAACGTCCTGAAATCCGCCGACAAGGTGTTCAGCATACTCGAACACCTGGAGGAACACGGCGGGAAGACCGTCACGGAACTGGCGGCAGAGTTCGACATCCCGAAGAGCACCATCCAACTGTACATCAACACGCTGTACGAGAACCAGTTCGTGACGAAGACCGGTGGACGATACGAACTCAGCCTCCAGTTTCTGAAGTACGGATTCACGTCGCTGTCGACGCACCCGCTGTTCCCGGCGGTCAAGTGGAAAACCGAGGACATGGCGGACTCGACGGGGGAGTTGGCCGCCTGTTTCGTGGAGGAGGAAAACGAGGGCGTGTACATCTACGGCCGCGAGGGCGACCGGTCGGTTCGGACGGACCTCTCCATCGGAGACCGGTCGCCGCTGCACTGCACGGGCAGCGGGAAAGCCATCCTGGCGGAACTCGGGGAAGAGCGAATCACGGAAGTCATCGAATCCCAGGGGCTCGAGCAGCGAACGCCGAACACCATCACCGGCGAGGACGAACTCCGCGCCGAACTCGCGCGGATTCGGGAGCGGGGGTACGCGACCTCGCGGGAGGAGTCCATCGCGGGCATGCACTCAGTGGCGGCGCCGGTCACAATCGACGGCGGGGTCGTGGGTTCGATCAGTCTCGCCGGGCCAGCGACCCGGTTCGTGGGTGAGCGATTCGAGGCGGAACTCCCGGAACTGGTGATGGGTGCCGCGAACGAGATCGAACTGCGACTCACGTACTCGCGGAGTGGCGTGTGAGTACCGGCGCTGTTCTCGCCCCCTGACAGGTGTCGCGCACGACCTTCCCCCGGGTTCAGGAGTGTTGAACGACGGAGCAAGAGCGTTCCCCATATCGTGATAACTGAGTGCAGATCTCGGCTACACGCGAAACTCGAATACCGTTTCTAGACCGCTGTCACTGCCGAAATACTACCTTTACGTTGGGTGGGTACTGGTTCACCGCTCCTGAACAACCCAGCCAAGTAACACTTATGGGAGTGTGTCCGCTTCACGTGTGCATGGCTCACGATAGCCTGCAGTCAGCGCTCGATGCGGCGGACAGCCCGATCACGATGCTCCAGCAGGTCGGTGGGCGCTGGGTCTGGCCGAGCGACGTTGCTCGCGAGTACACGCACTGGATGGAGGAACTCCGCGCCACCCGCGAGACGTGCGTGCTCGCCGACCTCTCCCACCACCAGATGGACCAGGTCATCGAGGGCCCAGCGGCGTTCGACCTCCTCGAGTCGCTGTGCACGAACAGCTTCGAGGGGTTCGACGTCGGGCAGGCCAAGCAGGCAGTGCTGTGTACCCCGAGCGGGAAGTTCATCGGCGACGGAATCCTCCAGCGCCTCGGCGAGGAGTCGTTCGTGTTGAGCGGGAAAGTCCCCGCCGCTCACTGGATCGCCTACCACATCGACACCGGCGACTACGACGCGGCCCAGGAAATCCACCCAAAGACTTCCCGAAATCCCGATGGCCCCCACTTCTTCACGTACCAGGTGCAGGGCCCGAACGCACTCGATGTGATGCAGAACCTCGTTGACGAGGACCTCACCGACATCCCGTTCTTCAACTTCGAGCCCGTCACCATCGCGGGCCACGACGTCCGAGCCCTCCGCCACGGGATGGCCGGCGAGGCCGGGTTCGAACTGCAGGGCCCCTACGAGCACGGCGACGACGTCCGCGACGCCATCCTCGACGCCGGCGAACCGCACGGAATTCGGCGACTCGGAACGCGCGCCTACGAGCCGCTCAGCGTGAAACTCGGATGGGTGACGACGCACGTTCCCGCGATTTACACGGACGAGGAGTTACAGCCGTATCGCGAGTGGCTCGACGCGGACAGCTACGAGGCGACGTACTCCGTCGCCGGCAGCTTCGCCTCCGAGGACATCAGCGACTACTACGTCAGCCCGTTCGACCTCGGATACGGGCACCTCGTGGCGTTCGACCACGAGTTCGTGGGACGGGACGCCCTCGAAGCGGAAGCCGAGAACCCCGACCGGACGCGCGTCACGCTCGTCTGGGACGACGAGGACGCCGTCGACATCTTCGGGTCGCTGTTCCAGGACGACCACCTCCCGTACAAGTACCTCGACCTCCCGCGGGACCGCTGGGGCGGCCACCACGACCAGGTGCGCGTCGACGGAGCACTCGTCGGCATCTCGAAGAGCTTCGCGTACTCGTACAGCGACCGGGAGTTGCTGTCCATCTGCTCCATCGACACCGAGTACAGCGACCCGGGAACGAGGGTCACCCTCGTCTGGGGCGAGGAAGGCGGCGAGTCGCTCAACCCGACCGTCGAACGACACACCCAGACCGAGTTCAACGCGACCGTCCAGCCCAGCCCGTACCTCGCCGACGACAGGTAACCGAACAGTGGCCCCCACTCGTCGGCGTCGATTTCCCGCCCGTCATCGTCGGCCCTGGATTCGCGCCCGGAGCACCGCCGCGAACCAGCACCCGCCCGCCGGTCCACACCCCCGAAAAGACTAATGCAGTCAGAAATAATTGAGCGACAAGTGAATACAGATGCCTGATTCGACGGAATCGGAGCTGTCCTCCGGGTCGCAGGACGCGAGGGAGCGCCGGCCCGCCGGGGACGACTCGATTCTGACCGTCGACGGCCTCGACAAGACGTTCGGGTCGCTCGTCGCCATCGACGACCTCGACCTCGAGGTCAGAGAAGGCGAAGTCCACGGCCTCATCGGCCCGAACGGCGCCGGCAAGACGACGCTCATCAACTTGATTACGGGCGAGCTGAAGCCGACCTCCGGGTCGGTCCGCTTCGATGGCGAGGAACTCACCGGCCTGTCCCCCTCGACCATCGCCAAGCGCGGCGTCGGGCGGTCGTTCCAGGTCGTCCAGTTCTTCCCCGAGATGACCGTCAGGGAGCACCTGCACCTGGCGCTGCGTGACCCGACGACGACCGTCACGAGCATCCTCCACGGGGACAGCGACCACGAGGACCGAATCAGCGAGATTGCGGACGTCGTCCACCTCGAGGAGCAACTGGGGACAGTCGCGAAGAACCTCTCCTACGGGGAGCAGCGATATCTCGAAATCGGGCTCGTGCTTGCGCTGGACGCCGACCTGATCCTGTTCGACGAACCCGCAGCGGGCCTCAACAGCGCGGAGACAGAAGACCTGCGCCAGATCATCGACGACCTGCGCGGCGACTACACGATCCTCATCATCGAGCACAACATCGACCTGGTTCGCCGCCTCGTCGACCGCATCAGCGTGCTCCACGGCGGGTCGCTGCTCGCGACCGGGGCGCCAGACGAGATTGTGGAGAACGAGCGCGTCAAGGAGGTGTATCTCGGTGAGTAAGCTTCTCGACGTCGACGACCTGAACGCGTACTACGGCGAGAGTCAGGTGCTGTTCGACGTCTCATTCGACTGCAACGAGGGCGACGTTGTCGGCGTGTTCGGCCGGAACGGCATGGGGAAGACGACGCTCCTGGAGAGCCTCCTCAACCGGATCGACCGGAAGACCGGCACGGTCCGATTCCGCGACCGCGACGTCACGGACTGGCCGCCACACGAACTCATCCGCGAGGGCATCTCGTACGTGCCGGCCGACCGAGAGATCTACCCGGCGTTGAGCGTCCGCGAGAACCTCGAAGTGTCGACGCCGAAGGGGCTCTCCGACGAGGTCGTCGCGGAGCGCATCCAGTCGGTGTTCGACCGGTTCGACCGGCTGGGCGAGCGCCGTGACCAGCGCGGCGGGACGCTCAGTGGCGGCGAACAGCAGATGCTGGCGATGGGGCGAGCCCTCGTCCGAGACCCCGACCTCCTGTTGCTGGACGAACCCACGGAGGGACTGGCGCCGATTATCGTCGACGACGTCATGGACGCCCTCGAAGACCTGGCGTCCCAGGACCGAACCGTGCTCCTCGTCGAACAGAACATCAAGAAGACGCTCCCGCTCATCGAACGCGGCTACATCCTCGAAACCGGGGAGATCGTCGCGGAGGGCGACTCGGAGTTCCTCAGCGACGAGGGACTCCACGAGATGTACCTGACCGTGTGACGGCGGTGCGACTGCCACAGCGCTCGCAAGCGGTACGACTGTCAGAGCGCTCGCAGGCGGGCGACTTTCACTACGCTCGCACGTGCGAACGACGCGCGGAAGTCACAGGAGAAGCCGGAGGCACCGCCACAGGAGCGGCCAGCGGAATCGCCACAGGAGCGGTCAGCGTGACAGCCACAGGAAGATATATTAGCCTGTGAAGATAGCCGGTAACGTACTTGATGATGACAGACACCATGGACTGGGGACGTCGCGGCGGACGTACCGATGATGCGAACGCCACGACGTCGACTGGGTAACGACAATGGATCTGACACCGCTGCTCACGTCTGACCAAATAATCACGTACGCGTTGAACGGGTTCAGCAACGGGATGATTCTGTTCCTCGTTGCGAGCGGACTGACGTTGATCTTCGGCCTCATCGGCCTCATCAACTTCACTCACGGCGCGATGGTCGCGTTGGGCGGCTACCTGACCCTCGTCTTCGTCGGCGTCACCGGGAGTTTCTGGCTGTCGCTGGTGGCCGCCATCGTCGTCGTCTCCGTGTTCGGGCTCCTCCTGGAGCGGACGATACTGCATCACCTCTACGAGGAGCCACTGCTCGGGTTCCTCGCGACGTTCGGGATTCACCTTGTCGTCGAGGAACTGCTGTCGTTCCGATTCGGCGACCAATCCCGCTCGCTCACCGCCCCGTTCCCGGGGTCGATGGACCTGCTCGGAGTTGCCTACCCGAAACACCGTCTGCTCATCATCGCGATCGGCTTCGCCGTCGCGCTCGTAATCGGGCTCGTCCTCACGCGAACCAGACTCGGCCTCGAGATCCACGCCACCGCGATCCAGCCGGACACCGCGGAGATACTCGGCGTGAACTCCAGGAAGGTGTACACGCTGACGTTCGTACTCGGGACCGCGCTCGCCGCGCTCGCCGGCGGACTCGTCGGCCCGATCACGTCGATCACGCCCGGCATGGGGACGAGCTACATGGTGCAGGCGTTCCTCGTCATCATCGTCGGCGGCATGGGGAGTTTCAAGGGGTCGTTCGTCGTCAGCATCATCGTCGGCCAGATCACCGCCTTCGGGTGGCTGATACTGGCGCCGACGTACGTCGAACTGACCGTGTTCGTCGCCGCAATGGCGTTCATCCTCTACAAGCCGCGTGGCTTCTTCGGGAAGCCGGAGGTGTTCGAATGAGCCAACGGTCCGCGGGGCTGCGCGCGTACGTCAGCGAGTCCTACCGGTGGCTGTGGGTCGCGTTCGGCGTCGCCGTCCTCGTCCTGCCGGCGGTCGGCACGAACTACTTCGTCGGCGTGTTCACGCAGGCGCTCATCTACGGCCTGCTGGCGATCTCCCTGGACATCGCGCTGGGGTACACCGGCCTCCTCTCGCTGGCGCCGGCCGCGTTTTTCGGCATCGGCGCGTACTCGGTCGCGAAAGTGGTCGTCGACTGGGGGGTGTCCTACTGGCTGGGCTTCCCCCTCGCCGTCGTCGTCGCCGCCGTCGTCGCAGTCGCGATCGGATACGGCCCCATCAAGCGGCGCATCGGCGAAGTCTACTTCGTCCTGTTCACGCTCGCGTTCGGCGTGCTCGCCCACGACGCGACCTACGTGGCGACGTCTCTGACCGGCGGTTCGAACGGGCTCGGGTACTTCTCCCCACCGTCGATGCTCGGCGTCGACCTGGGGGGTACCGTCCCGTACTACTACGTCACCGTGCTCGTCGTCGGCGCCCTCGGGATCGGGCTGTACGCGCTCCTGCGGTCGGACTACGGCTCCGTCCTCCACGCGACCCGGCAGAACGAACTCCGGATGCGGTACCTCGGGTACGACACCGACCGGGAGAAGCTCGTGGCGTGGGTCCTCTCCGCGGTGACGTCCGCACTCGCCGGCGCGCTCTTCGTGGGCACTGTGGGGCTCGCCGCGCCGTCGATGATGTCGTTCGAACTCAGCGGCGAAGTCATCATCTGGACGGTCGTCGGCGGTACGGGGACGTTCGTGGGGCCGTTCATCGCCGCGATCGTCCTCCACATCGTGAACAACTATCTCGGGAACGTGTGGCCGGAAGGCTACCTCATCGTCCTCGGTGTCCTCTTTGTCGGGTTCGTCTTCC
This sequence comes from Halobacterium bonnevillei, assembly GCF_009831555.1. GTDB lineage: Archaea > Halobacteriota > Halobacteria > Halobacteriales > Halobacteriaceae > Halobacterium > Halobacterium bonnevillei. The sequence goes on from NZ_WUUU01000003.1 coordinate 70,379, forward strand.
TGCTCCCGGAGGGCGTCATGGGCGCGATCCGCAATCGCCTCCGGTGACCGTCCGGCGGAGCACCCGTTCGGCCCTCGAACGACGGCGGTGATGGCGGGGATCACAATACTTACTACTTGACAGTCGGTGCCGTGGAGTATGGTCGGGAAGATTGACCACATCGAGATAGAAGCGAGTGACGCCGAAGAGATGGCCGACTTCCTCAAGAAGCTCGGATACGAGGAGGTCCGCAGGACGGAACACCACGGAGAATCGTTCGAACTCGAGCCGACCGACTCCGACGGCCCGCTGTTCGAGATTCACACCGTCGACGGCGAGGAAGTTCCGGGGATAAACCACATTGCGTACGCACACGACGACCTGGACGAACTCGCCGACGAACTCGGCGACCAGGACGTCGACTCCATCGTCGGTCCCTACGACGTCGAGGAGACGGGGCGTACGATTCTCAATTTCCGCGACCCCGACGGACGCCGCTTCCAGGCCGTCGACGACGAATAACGAGCGGGTCAGGCGAACGACTCACAGTTCGACTTCTCCGGCTCCAGACGACCTTCGACGCGGATTTGTGAACCCGACGTCCATCCACGCGTCCTCTGTCCGGGACGACGAGTACGTCGTGGTACTGGTCGTCGAGTACAGGGCCGCAGAGAGTAGAACCGAACGACGCCCGCGAACGCTCCGCTACCGATTCAGCAGTTACTGTCTGGGATGACGCCGGGATATTCGGCCAGGGACACGAACTCGCTGTCCCGGCGGGTCGCGCCGACGAAGTCGAGGTCGATCTGTCCGTCGCTCTCGCGGAACGTGGAGTCACCGTAGACGGAGTCCCAGTTCATGCCGGACAGCGAGTCGATGACGTCGTCGCCGTTCGTGGTGCCGGCTTCCTCCATCCCCTTCGCGAGCGCGCGAACGCCCTCGAAGCCGCTGGCACAGGAGGCGTTCGGCAGGAGGTCGCTGTCCGCGGGATACAGGTCCCTGAACGTCTGGTTGATCTCGCGGTCACTGACCGGATTGTAGAACGTCGTGCCGTACCAGCCGTCCGCCGCGGCACCGACGCTCGCCTGGATCGTCTGATTGACCGGCTTCCCCGAGTTGAACATCATGACCTTCTCCTCTTTGAGGTCGTAGTCCTGGGCCTGCTGAATCAGGCGGATGGCCATGCCGGGCGTCATGACGCCGGTGATGACGTCGGCGTCGGTCTGGCTGAGCTCGGAGATGTACGAGGAGAGGTCCTGGGTTCCGAGCGGGACGAGCGTGCTCCCGGTGACTTCGCCGCCGCGGTCGCTGACGGCGTCCTCGAGCAACTCGAGGTTGTTCTGGCCGAGCGCGTAGTCCGGGGAGAAGAAGTGCATCCGGGTGTGGTCGAAGTCCCTGTCGACGAGGTCCGGCATCTCGTAGAGGAAGTCCGTCCCCGCCTGGACGGTGTGTTTGTTGCTCGGGAACAGGAAGAACGAGTAGTCAGAGCAGTTGTCGCCTTCGCGGGCGTCGTTCGAGGACGCCTGCGTCGGAATGATGGGGATCTGGGCCTCCTCCTGCACGTACGGGATGACTGAGATGGTGGACGAACTGAGCGACGGGCCGATGATGGCGTCGACGTTCTCCTGTTCGACGAGCGTCCGGGCGCCGTCGAGGGCAGTCGACGGTTCAGATGCGGTGTCCTGGACGACGAGTTCGTACTCGGAGTCGAGAATCTCGCCGTCGAGATGTTCGCGCGCCATCTCGGCGCCGCGTTCGATCTCCTGTCCGGTGGCAGCCGTCGGCCCACTGAGCGACGTGAGGAGGCCGAGCTTCGCCGAATCGCTGTCGCCGCCACCTAGTGCGGAGCATCCGGCGAGTGCGGTCGCCGAGACTGCCGCGCCGACGGCGCTGAGGAACTGCCGGCGATTTGTACTAGCTGCCCTATCGGTGTGTGCGCTTACCATGACAACAGTCACCACGTTGCACTTGTGGTATAAATCATTTTTTATTAAATTCAGAGGGGTAGTTCGGACTGTGACGCACCGGTCGCGTGCGGAGCGACGAGGCTCGGACTGTTCGGAGAAGCTAGTCGAAGAGTACGAGCGTGCTACGGGGAGATCGCGCGAAGGCGCTCGCCGAGTGTCTCGCGGATGGCACTGATGTCCCCGCCCATGCGGAGCACCTGATAGCCGTCGTTCACTGCGGCTTCGACCCCCTCCGGGTCGTTTCGAATACACCCCATCGGAACGCCGGCGGAACGAGCAGCGTCCTCGACGTCCGAGATCTGGTTCTGAACGCTGTCGTGGTCCCGGTTCGTTGGATGGCCCATCTGTACAGACAGGTCGCCCGGGCCGATGAAGACGAAGCCGAGTTCCGGCACCGAGAGGATGCCGTCGAGTTCGTCCACCGCGGTCGTCTTCTCTATCATCACGCCGAGACACACTTCCTCGTCCTCGCTTCGGACGTAGTTCTCCGACGCACCCCACGTGCGGGAACGACCGCTTGCCATGCCGCGTTGGCCGGGTTCACCGTCGTACCGGAATCGAGTCGCTTCCACGGCCGTGCGAACGTCAGCTGCGGAGTCGACCCGGGGGATGAGGAGGTTCCGGACACCGGCGTCCAGAACTTTCCGAATCAGTGGCGGGTGCGCCGAGGGCAATCGAACGAGGAGTTCTGTCCCGCTGACTTCGGCCGCACGCGTCAGGTCCTCGAACACGCTGCTGTCGTAGGGGCTCGGCCCGGTGTGTTCGAAGTCGAGCCAGACGAAATCGATGCCGAGTTCGCCGTACACCTCGATTACGTTCGGCAGGAACGTCGAAGACTTGGCTCCGTAGACGGCGTCGCCGCTCTCGAGTGCTCGTCGAACGCTGTTGCTTTGATCCATCGTGGTCGGTACTGGAACAACGACCACATTATAGATTCCGGTGCCCTCGACCGTCTACGCGTGGCTCCGTGGAACCCGCCGGCCGGAGGGGGTGGGAATCACCCAAATGCTTTAGTAAACAGTCCCGACAACTGCTGCAGTATGGCCCCAGAGCTCGCACGACTCGGCCACATAGCACTCGAAACGCCGGACCTGGCGGACTCGATGGAGTTCTTCCACGACGCCGTCGGGATGGAGGAAGTCGAGCGGACCGCGGACACGGTGTACCTCAGGGCGATGGACGAATTCGCACATCACTCGCTGAGTCTCACCGAGCGGGACTCGGCAGGCGTCGCGCACATCGGCTGGCAGACTGCAGAGCCCGAACACGTCGAACAGTACGCCGAGCGACTGACTGACATGGGGGTCGACGTCAGGTGGGTAGCCGAAGACGAGGAACGTGGTCAGGGTGACGCAATTCGCTTCGAGGTCCCGCACGGGCATACGTTCGAGTTGTACTTCGAGATGGAGAAGCCCGACCCGCCAGCCGAGCGTCGGTCGAGACTCCGCAATCGAACGTACTCGCCCACGACAACGAATCCCGTCGCGCCACGCCAAATCGACCACGTTCAGATCTGGGACCCGAACGCCCGTGACTGCGCTGAGTGGCTGCAGGAGCACCTCGACTTCGAGATGCACGAGCGGTACAACCTCGAAGACGGCTCCCGGTGGGGGACGTTCCTCAGCGCGTCGGGGACGAAAATCGAGGCTGCCGTCATCCAGAACGAGAGCGGCCAGGCCCCGCCCGCAGTCCATCACACCGCCTACACTGTCGATGGCGGTGCGGACCTGTTCGAGGCGGGCGACGCCATGAAGGAACACAAGGTCCCAATCGACGGGTTCGGTCAGCACTCCATCTCGCGCGGGAAGTTCCTCTACGCCCGAGACACGACGACTGGACACCGGATCGAGTTCAACGACGGCGGCTATCTCGTCTTCGATCCCGACTGGGACCCCATCGAGTGGGAGGAGACGGACCTGGACGACCGCCAGTGGCTCGGCGGACTCACTCCCGGAAACGCAGTCCACTACTGAATCGTCGGCGACGCAGTCCCACTGTTCTCCGGGCGCCCCTCGGAGGCTACCAGCGAAAACCTCCTCATTCCCCGAAACTAAATAATTGTTAATCAATGACAAGCATGCTAATGGTTACAAATTACTCGATCGACGCGGACTGGACGTCGTTGTACATCGACGGAGAGTGGGTCGACGGGGACAGCGGGGAGACAATCGCAGTCGAAGATCCGTCCACACGAGAGCCTGTCGCGCACGTGCCCGCGGGCAACGAGGCGGACGTCGACGCCACCTACGAGGCTGCCGCCGCAGCCCAGGGCGAGTGGGCCAGCCAGCCACCGGCTCACCGACAGGAGGTCGTGCAGGAGTTCCTCGACACGCTCAACGAGCACAGCGAGGAGATTGTCGACCTCCTCGCGGCCGAGGTCGGCGGCTCCAGCATCATGGGACACACGTCGATTCACATCGCCAACGACCACGGAAACGAGGCCGTGACGCTGCCGCGACGCATGAAGGGCGAACAGGCGGAGTCGAACATCCCCGGGAAGGAGAACCTCCTCGAGCGGCACCCGAAGGGCGTCGTGACAGTCATCTCCCCGTGGAACTTCCCGTTGAATCTCTCGATGCGGGCGGTCGCACCCGCCATCGCGGCCGGGAACTCCGTCGTGTTGAAACCGTCGACGAACTCCCCCATCACGGGCGGGCTGCTGTTCGCGAAGCTGTTCGACGAGACCGACCTCCCGGACGGTGTTCTCAACGTCGTCACCGGACGAGGCTCCGAAATCGGGGACCGAATCGCAGGCCACCCGGAGAGCGACGTCGTCGCGTTCACTGGTTCCACGGAGGTCGGCCAGCACGTGTCGGGTATCGCCGGCGAGAATCTCGCTGTGCCAGCGATGGAACTCGGCGGCAACAACGCCCACATCGTGACCGCGGACGCCGACCTGGACCGAGCGCTCGACGCCGCGGCGTTCGGCTCGTTCGTCCACCAGGGCCAGGTGTGCATCTCCATCAATCGACACATCGTGCACGAGGACATCTACGACGAGTACGTCGACGGACTCGTCGACCGCGCGGAGTCGCTGCCGACAGGGAGCGCACACGACCCGGAGACGATCGTCGGCCCGATCATCGACGAGGGGCAGCGCGACGAGATGCTCGAGTACGTCGAGCGGACCCTGGAGAACGGTGCGACGCTGGAGACGGGCGGTGGAATCGTAGACCTCGACGGCGTCGACGACTCGCTGGTCGTGGAGCCGACTGTCATCTCCGACGCGACCAACGACATGGCGGCGGCGTGTAACGAACACTTCGGTCCGATCGCCCCGGTCATCCCGTTCTCCACTGTCGACGAAGCCGTCGAACTCGCCAACGACACGGACTACGGACTCTCGGGCTCCGTGCACTCCAGCGACCTCGAAGTGGCGAAGGACATCGCCGACCGGATGGTCACTGGGAACGTCCACATCAACGACCAGCCGATCAACGACGAGGCACACGTCCCATTCAGTGGTATCGGCGCATCGGGTGTCGGGACGTACAACAGCGACGCGTTCCTCCACGAGATCACGGAGACGAAGTGGATCTCCATCCAGCACGAACCACGCGAATACCCGTTCTAGGGGACTCCGCTATCCCCCGCTGGGATACGAACGGGGAGCCGCCAGTTGAATTGCCTCCACTACGTCACGACCGGCCGCCTTCGGAATCCGTTCTCTGCGTTGGTTTCCCCCACCGTTGTGGATATATTGTGGTGGAGCGACAACGTTTTGCACACCGCGACGAAACGGTGCCCAATGACGGCGTGTACGCCGTGGATACAATGAGTCTCGACAATACCGAAATTACAGTAGTCGGTGACGACGACACTGGTCTCATTGCCGAGATCACCTCACTCATGTTCGACCGGTGCATCAACATCGAAGATCTCGACCAGGAGGTCAAGGACGGAGTCTTCCGCATGACGATGCACGTCGATACGTCCGAGATGGTGTGCACCGAATCGAAGATGCGCGAGGACCTGTCGGACCTCGCCGATGAACTCGGCGTCGACGTTCAGGTCCGGTTTCCCGGCGCCGATGCGGCACAGTCGATCGCGGTTCTCGTCACGAAAGAGAGCCACTGCCTGGAAGCGATGCTCGAAGCGACGGACGCAGGCGATCTGAGCGCAGACGTGGACGTCGTCATCGGGAATCACTCGGAACTGGCTCCACTCGTCGAAGCGTACGACGTCCCGTTCCACGACGTCGGTGACGAGAAAGGGACGCCCGACGAGGACGAACTGCTCGACCTCCTCGAGGAATACGACGTCGACGTCATCGCGCTGGCGCGCTACATCCGCATTCTCAGCCCCGAAGTCGTCTTCCGGTACTCCAACCGCATCATCAACGTCCATCCGAGCCTGCTGCCCGCGTTCCCCGGCGCATCCGCGTACATGCAGGCCATCGAGGAGGGCGTGCGCATCGCCGGTGTGACTGCGCACTACGTCACCCCGGACCTGGATCAGGGCCCGATTATCACCCAGCGCGCGTTCAACGTTCCCGACGACGCAACCGAGGCGGACCTCGAGGAACGTGGCCAACCCCTGGAAGCCGACGCACTGGTCGAAGCCGTCCGACTCCACCTCAACAACGAGGTCAGTGTCGGTCGCGGGCGTACACACATCGACGGCGACGTCGAGACGGACCTCGGGCTCCCCGAGGAGGTCGACCACCTGACCCCCGACGAACCCGCCGACCAGCAGACGGCCGCCGCTCGAACGCAGACTGACGACTGACGGCGTTTGCGGTAATCGCGCAGCTCGAGCCGAATCAGCGCCGAGGAGCGTCGTGCACGTCGAACTGCTGTAGCCTCTCGTCGCTGTTGGCGCAAATTCCGCTGTGTCGCGTGTTTTCCTCCTTGCTCTACCTCACACAACCGAATCATGTCTCTCCGCGTGCTCTCACTGGGCGACGCTCAGATGCGGATCGATCGCTGAGGGAATGCGGTCTGTTGCTACCATGCCACTTGGACGTCAACGGCTGTTTTTCCGATTAGGTTCGAGATTGTCATCGAGAGGCGAACCCGGGATGTCTGACGATGCTCAGCATCCAGGTGGACGACCAATAATTACTAACTATCTTAACTATATAGAAATTTTAGGCGTTTGGTGGACTGCTTGAACAGTTCAGCGAACACAGCCGATTTCAGGACCACAATCTTCAGTAGATTCTACGACGCAATCCGGTCCGGGAAGCCGCCGGGGGTCTGCGCTCGTTCCAGAGTCCAGTAGAACCGACCGTCTGGCGTGTCTGCTCTTACAAACCGTGTATAACCTCTCTTACGGCTATTTTCTGTAAATATAAATAACAATAAATATTTCTTCTGGTTGGTTTCAAGGGGGGCGTGCCCCGGGAGACAGTCTGGTTCTCGTCGCTACCATCGCGTTGTTGCATGTGCAACTGGACGATATCACTCGCAGATCTCGGACCGATTCACACGTGAACTGGGCCAACTCTAAGTATATACGTAATCAGGTAGGACGTGGAATTAGACAGTCAAATGTAAATTATTCAGAGCCGAACTGCAGACAGTCGAAACTCGACTGCAATCAATCACTAGACCGGGGTATAACCTGCTCCGAACGATGCCCGCTACGCTACCCACTCGGAATCGCGACAGCGGACGAGCCGCCACCCCACTTCGATGGCGAACCGCCGGACCGACCACTCGGAGATGCTTTTGCCCCGTCCGCCGCCCGTATCTGAACACTCCCTCCCGGGGGCTCGGTGAACGCAATCAGTGAGGAGTTTGATCTGTTCGGTACGACCGACCTTGGTCTTGCGATGGCATTTGCTGGTGGGATGCCAGCGGATCTCGTAGTGTAGCGAAGAAAGATAGACATGCCAAACCCCAATACAGAACTCTCGGAAGGGATAGAAACCACGAACGTCGGTGGGGATGAGGGTCTTCCTGTCGACTGAGTGGGTCCGTATCGCGATCTGCTGCCTACCTCGCCGTTATTGACAGGTACAGCGTTGTTGACTGACCGGCGCGCTCCCTTGTTCGGCTGTACTGATCGACAGACGGTCTGTCAGAACTGGAAGAACAGTTTCCGTCGGGGGTCTATTCGGGGAGTGCGGTTTCGTACTCTTCGAGCAGTTGAACGAGTGGTTCCACTTCGGTGAACCTCGGCCCCCTGGAGACGGTATCTGTTTGAATGTCCCACTCGATGTATCCGGAGCTGGCTAATTTCGGTAGATGGAGATGGCGTAGCCCTATTCGTTCGTTCTCGTAGTTTAGCCGTCGCTCGAGGGTGTCGATACTGGTTTCGGTGGTGCCGCCTAACAGCGTCATGAGGATACTGCGTCTGGTGGGACTTGTGAGCGCGTCCATCATCGAGTCGATGGCTTCCGAAGAAATGGCGCGTCCCGCGATAGTATCGACACGCGTCTTCCGAGTCGGCGGGTCGTCCCAGAGGGCCAATATGTACTCGATCCACTGGCTGTAGATCTCGACGAGGGCTTTCTCTGTGTCTATGAGTGGTTCATCACGAGCGGTGGTATCCGCAAAACAGAGCGTTCCATAGAGTTCGTCGGTCACCGAGACGGTTGTCCCGAGATAACTCGCTAGTTTGAACGTTTCATATGCTGGATCGTCTTCCCACCCTTCAGCGAGGGCGTCACTGACGGCCAGTGTTCCTTCGGGGTCCGCGATGGTTTTCCGACAGTAGGTTTTGGAGAGTGGGACGGCGGTACCCGGCTGTAACGTCTCGTGGCAGCCGTGTACGATTTCGAAGCGTTCGGTCTCTTTTTCCAGATCGATGTGCGATAGAAACGCGTAATTCAGGTCGAATTCAGCGGTTTCGTGTTCGAACAGTTGTGCGAGTCCGGTTCTTGGTTCGGTATTGGGCGCGAGCAGCGTTCGCCCCAGGCGTTGGAAGTGGGGCAGCAATTCGTCCGCATCCGATTTGCAGATGCGATGTGTCATTGAATGAGGTGCGTAGTCGTTGCTGGTGACGTGCTCTTTCTGCTAGCTTGGACGGTGAAGTATGTGCTCAGTTAACATATATCTAGTGCCTCGGTCTCGAACTGGGACCCCGAGCGCTCACTCTACGAAATCAATATACTGTAGTTACCGTTCAGTCGTTACTTGTTGCGAGGATTGCCTTTGAATCGCGTGGGTCAATTTTCGGGCGCTGAGACCGACAGTGACGCGTCGTCTTCGATTGTGTCGCCCTCGAGGAGTGAGAGTTTATACGACCCGTTCAGCGGCAGATACTCCGGGTGATGGCGATATCGCTCACTGTACTAGTTTTCGCGGTAAGACGTGCTCAGTCTGGCTCTTCACTGCCATCCTTCAGGGACGATACGATGAGTCGCTTGATGCCCCGTCGAAGGAGACCACTGGCTGCGGGTTGGGAGATGTCTAGCTCAGCGGCGACTTCGACGAGCGTCGCGTTCCGTGGCTCTTCGAAATACCCGTTTTCGAGTGCGACGAGGAGTGCTTCTCGTTGGCTATCGGTCAACCCGGCGTCCGAATTAGCCAATCCAGCGTATTCGTTCACGCGCAGTAACTCGATGTCGACGTCGTTCTGTTTCGCGTAGTCCCAGAGCTGAACGAGATCCGTTCGGTCGGGCATCCACACTGTTAGCATCCAGGCGCTTCCGTCGTTCTCCATGTCGAGGATGACACCGTTCGCGGCCGAAATTACTGGTGAGAGAAGTTTCGCTTCGTCTGTGTACTCGAAGCTGTATATCGCCTTCTCGTCTCCGGTTTCTATGACTCGTTCGAATTCGCCAACAGTACTGTCATTCCGTAATCCGTCTTCGAATCGGCGGAAATCAGACGATTCGATGTGATAGAAGAACTTCCCCGACGTCGGGTCGGTTCCCGCCTCTGAGACCGACTTGATTTTCGAACTCCGGTCGTGATTAACCGTCCCCGTGAGCACGATGTCGGGATGCTCGGCTCTGACGACCGCCGTAATATCGGTCATTGTTCTGAAGGGAGTCGCTGGACTGTACACGACCATACAATTGAGAGTCGCTTGAACTGTTCGGTGAGAATCTGTACCGCGAAGTCTTGCTACCGGGGTCGTAATAGTGGCCGTACGGTGGCGTCCCTGTGTCGGGTCGTCGTACTGTCTGACTCCGAGTCGCGTCCTGGAGGACGCCGCTTCGTTCGTCACAATCCGTCTTCGGAGCCACGTCGCTCACTCGTTCATCTCGTCCCTGGCGTGAATCTTGGCCTGTTCGCGAGCGCTGGGATTGACTGACGCTTTGAACGGAACCTTCGCCAGCGTCGCAAACACGGGTTCGCCGGGCACCGCAGCGTACTCGTCCGGGAGGTGTACTTCGAACTCCACGTCGACGTCAGCGTCGTATATCGAGTCGTCGAGCGGAACGTCGGTCGCGGCCTGCAGCTTCTCCGCTGGCACGAAGCCGAGGCCGATATTGGTCTCGAGATCCGGATTCCACCACGCCGACGTCAGGTAGCCACACTCGTCGCCCGTCTCCGGATCCGAGACGAGCCAGAAGTCCGGCGCGTAGTCCAGAATCGGTTCACCGGCTATCTTCAGGCCGACCAGTTTGTGCGTGAACGGAAACGCGCCGTCTTCGATGACGTCCTTCTGGCGTTCCAGTTCGGGTTTGCCGACGTAGTCCGCGTCCTTGTCGTCGGGAACCTGATAGCCGAGATTGACCTGGAAGGGGGACGTCTCGTGGTCCATGTCCTGTCCCAACGACAGGATTCCGGCAGCGATACGTCGTTGATGGGATATTCCCGTCGCGGCACCGCCGTGGGCTTTGACCGTTTCGAGGACCGGATTCCACACCGCTTCGGCGTTCGTCGTCGCTTCGCGGACGTATATCTCGAATCCTGCCTCTCCGGAGAAGCCCGTCTGACTCACCAACACCGGAACGTCGTTGACCGTCGCTTCCAGCAGTCCGTAGTACGGAACGTCCTCGACCGCGTCACCGATGAGCGACTCCATCACGCCGGGGGATTTCGGGCCCTGAATCTGCATCGGCGAGACGTCGATCTCGTCGATGTCGACGTCGAAGTCAGTCCTGACTGTGACCCCTTGCAACCACTGCAGCAGGTCGGAGTCGGCGATGGAGAACCAGAACTCGTCGTCGTCGAGCCGCAACAGGACGAAGTCGTTGAGGATGCCGCCGTCCTGGTTACAGCAGATGGCGTACTTGCCACGCATCGTCTCGATGTCGGTCGCGTCCCGCGTGATGACGTAGTTGACGAACGCCTCGGCGTCGGGTCCCACGACACGAATCTGCCGCTCGACCGCGACGTCCATCAGCGTCACGTCGTCGACCAGCAGTTCGTACTCGGCGTCCAGTCCTCCATCTTCGGGGTCGATGTACCCGCGAGGGTGGTACATATCGTTGTAGACCGTCGCCTGCCGACACCCCTCCTCGACGGAGAGGTGCCAGAACGGCGACTTTCGAATCCGGGTGGAGATCAAGAGGTCGACGTCTGCGTCGCCCGTTTGACGAAGATTCCTTGGAACGGTCCGATCCGATTGGTCGACACTGGGGTGGTTCGGAGCGTGTTTGTTTCCCGTCATTAGCGATCTATTCCGGTGCTTCGACGGCGTGGTTGAACAGCCTCGCCCAGACGCGCTTGAACCGACTGGCATCGAATGGCGGGGTTACACCGACAGGGAGGTAGAATTTTGAGTCAGTCACACCGTCCTGATCGTCGACATGGGTTCTCAGTGCCATACGAACGAATAGGAGACCGTACCCGCATTGTTCTGGAGCTTATGCGTATAACCTACTTATATGGGGGCTGGGAGATATCGTCGCAATCCTGGCCCGGCCGCACGTCGCTCGGTGGAAGCGGTGGCAACGGCAGGGGCGAATAAAAAAACGACCCCATCGTGACGGAGAACGCCGCGTCACTCCTCCGAGTCGCGTCCATCTTCGCCTTGGGTCAGTGGACGCTAGCTCCGGCGAGCCACTCTCCCCTGCCACGGCCACAGCCAGTAAATCGGTTCAGCCGGATCTCTGAGGTCAGCGAACAGTTCCGGCGAACGGTCACTGATTTCATCGACCGGGACGAAATGGTCTTCGCCGCGGTCGAATCGCCTGACGACGTCACCGTTCTCGAGTTCGCTCCACCAGAGGCGGTGACCCCGTCAGGGTGACGCTCCGAATCTGGATGCCGAGTGGTAATCAGTGTCAGTCACAGGTTTGGGAACGTCCTTCTGGAGGCGCTATCAATTCGCGTCGAGCGCGCGTCTCCCTCCGCTTCCTGTGGGTCTCTCCCGAATTCGTTCAGCCAGCTGAAGCAGCTCTCTCTCGTGGTTCTGGAGTCGGTTTCCCGGCGTTCGCTGAGGCGTTCGGCGGTTGGTTGCGTGCGGACGGTGATTTCGTGGAGGGGGTCGGTTACCTCGTCGGCGTCTTTCATTGCCGACCACTTCCGTGCGATTCCTGAGTCCTCGGTGCGCTGTCCCGGAACCGCTAAACGGCGTCGGGCTGGTCGGATTGATGTGGGTGCCGCAGACATGCTGTTACTGGCGTGTCGGCGGAAGGAAGGAATGCTCCGTCAGGGATTTGAACCCTAGTCCTTGCCGTGAGAGGGCAAGATGATTGGCCGGACTACACCAACGGAGCGCTCGCATCAGTTCGTAGTCCGGGGGTACAAATAACGATTTCGTCTCGGGGGCGGACTGCGAACCTGTGACGTGGTGGGGGCCGGAAGACGGGCCCAGGTGAAGCGTCGACGCTGTCCCAGCGGCAGCCGCTCGCTTCGATTAGGCTGCGTCGGCGTCCTCGGCGACTTCCAGGAGTTCCTGGTAGCGGTTGCGGATCGTGACCGTGCTGATGTCGGCTGCTGCGGCGACGTCGTCCTGAGTGTACCGGGTGCCGGTCAGGCGGCCGGCGGCGTAGATTGCGGCTGCTGCGAGGCCGACCGGCGACTTCCCGTTGAAGGTCCCGGTGCCGCTGGCGGTGTCGAGCAGTTCGCGGGCGCGGCGTTCGACGTCGTCTTTGAGGTCGAGTTCGCTCGCGATGCGGCCGACGTAGCTGGTGGGGTCGGCGGGCGCGACGGCGAGGCCGAGTTCGCGGACGATGTAGCGGTACGTCCGCTTGAACTCCATGTCGTCGACGCGGCTGACGGTCGCGACTTCC